>NZ_JAABRP010000004.1 GCF_011390875.1 Thiocapsa sp. | reverse complement strand
CCCGGACAGGTCGTTCTCTGTCCGGATGCCCCCGTGATCGAGCCGGTGTCGATGAGTTTGGCCCTCGTGCGGGTCGGGGCGGCGTTGCTGCCGTATCGCACCGGTCTGGCATCGAGTGAGCTCCTTGAACTGGCCATATCGACCGGGGCCGAGTGGCGTTGGTGTCCCGAGTCCGCGACCCTGATCCCGCTTGCGGCCGGGCCCCAATCTGCAAGTCCCGGGTCCTCGGTTTCGGCGCTGGCCCTGCTCGTGAAGACCAGCGGCAGCAGCGGTGGGCCCAAGGTCGCGATGTTGACCCGCGAGAATCTCCTCGCCTCGGCTACGGCCGTGAATCGGCGCCTCGGTTTCGGGACCGATGATGTCTGGCTGTGTTGTCTGCGTCTCAGTCATATCGGCGGTCTGGCGATCATCCATCGCTGGGCGCTCGCCGGGGCGACCTTGGTCCTGCATGAGGGATTCGATGCGCAGGCCGTAGCCGAGGATCTGCGGCGCTGCGCGGTGACCCATATTTCTCTGGTGCCGCCGATGTTGGGCCGCCTGCTCGAGACGGGCGTCGCGCCGCCGCCTTCCCTACGCGTCGTTCTGGTGGGTGGGCAAGCCCTGAGTCCGGTGCTGGCCGAGCGCGCACGCCTCGCCGGATGGCCACTCTTCCTCACCTACGGCATGACCGAGACCACATCGCAGATCGCGACCTCGGCGCATGCGCTGGAGCGCGTCCCCGCCGACGGTTGCGTGGGTCCGTTGCTCCCGGGTGTGGAGATCGATCGGCGCGACGGGCTTGAAGGCCCGAGCCGACTGCGGGTCCGCGGACCCATGGTGATGGCCGGTTACGCCAACCCCGGACGCCTTGCGGGTCAAGGGCTCGCCGAGGGCTGGTTCGAAACCTCCGACTTGGGCAGCGTCGACACGCAGGGTGAGCTCTGCATCGTCGGGCGGGCCGATGACGTCTTGGTCATCGGCGGCAACAACATCTCGCTGAACCGCTTGGATGGGCTGCTCCGCGCCGCCCCTGGCGTCTCCGATCTTGTCATCGTCGCTCTCGACGACGCGGTCTGGGGGCATCGCTTGGTGGTGGTCTACAGCGGCGATCTCGACGAGCCGGCATTCCAGCGCTGGTGCGACCGTTCCCTCTCGGGTGCCGAGCGACCCCGCGCCTTCAAACGGGTCGCAGGGATCCCGCTTCTGGATTCGGGCAAATACGATCGGATTGCGATCCGTGCGCTGGCACTGGAATCCTGATCGGGCCGGCGCCCGACAGCGTTGCAACTCCTTGTCGTAGAACCACTAAGACGCCTCGTCGCGCCTTGCCGGACACCACGCGGGACGCACTCCAGGGCCGTTCAACTGCCGGAACTTGGTTAAACCGCACCTCGATGTTCCTTGTGTGGGTTCAATCAGCTGTAGGTTGGGCAAAGCGCAGCGTGCCCAACTGATCCCTGCGATGACGCTGCGGGTTGGTCACGCTGCGCTTGCCCAACCGACGCGTTCATGTTGATTTTGAATCGTTCCTTGATGTCGCCTCAGCCCCCGACTCGGGGCATCCGAAACGGCAGCATCAACTGGACAATGCGCGAGGCAAAGCGATCGAGCGAAAGGCTCTCGTGCACGCAGGTTGCGGTTTCGTCCAAGAGGCGGGTCTCGACGAGCGAGCGTGCGTAGAAGGGCGTGTCTTCCAGTGTCTCGACGACGCGGGCCTGATGTCCCGCCTCGCACTGGGTCCCGCGCTTGATGCGCCAGATCCCCGTTGTGGGCAGCCGAACCCGCGGCGGTGGCGCGAATTCCTCGACCTCGCCCGAGGCATTGAAGCGCAGCGCGAGGCTGGCGCCGGTCCCGTGCCGCGCGGTCACGTCGTAGAGCATGGTGGTGCCCGACGGCGTATTGGCGCGAGACCAGTCCCAACACTGGAAGGCGTCTTCGAGCGGCTCCTCTCCGCGATTGGAGTCGAGATAGCCGTGTCCGCTCCAGCGCAACGCCGGTTTTTCCAGATCGACCTCGACGCGCGAGATGGGCGCGATCGGCCACCAGACATGACGCCCTGCCGGATCGAGCGCGAACTCGCGCGGGTTCACGGCGGCCGGGATCACCCGGATCCGCCCGCGCACGCGCGAGGGGATGGGCGCAGTAATCTCGTTGACCTCGATGGTCAGCGCCGTGCCGTCCCAGGTCAGGTGACTCGGCCCGATATCGAGCCGGCCCGGGGCCTGGCGCAGTGCCTTGCGCCCGCGCTCGGTCATGGTCCAGCGCTTACCGGCTTTGCCGTACAGCGCCACATTGAGCGCGCAATGATCGAGCGGGTCCGGGTTGCCGCGCCGCCGCGCCCACGCGTAGTAGGGCGAGAAGACGCTGCCGAGCATGGCGATGATGGTCAGGCCATGGTCGCCGTCATCGCTCAATGCATCCAGATACCACCACAGATAGCCGCCGGGCGTGATCCTCAGGTCGAAGCGAGGTCCGCGAGCAGGGTCGTCGCCGCCAGGCGTCCCGACATGGCCGCCATCGGCACCCCGGCTCCCGGATGCGCGCTCCCCCCCGCCAGATAGAGCCCCGGCACCTTGCTGCGCGACGGCGGACGCGTGAAGGAGGCCCTCCATCCGTGTGACGCCTGGCCGTAAAGGGCCCCGCCCGTCGCCGGGAAGAGCTGGTTGAAGGCGGCCGGCGTCGTCACGACGCTGTTCTCGGGTGTCCGATGAACCTGGAGCCCACAGCGCTCCAGGAGTGAGAATGCCCGCTGCTCGCATTGCTCGATCTCCGCGGTGTCGAATGGGTGCCGATCGCCCTTTGCGGGGGCGTTGAGGAGGCAGAGAAGACGCTCGGGTCCCTGCGGTGCGGCGTCGTCGTGGGCGCCGCGATCCTGGGCGCAGATATACACGGTGCCCTCCCGCGGGACCTGGCCGCGCTCGAAGATGTCATCGAACTCGGCGGGGTAGTCCCGACAGAAGAAGACGCTGTGGCGCAACAGCGGGAAGCCCTCGGTGCGCGCGACCAGGCTCCAGGTGATGGCGGAGAGCGAGCGATCGGACGGCGCGGTCTTGGCCACGGCCTGTCCGACGCCTGCCCCCAAGCGCCCGTCGGCGAGCGCGGCGACATCGCCGTTGAAGACGACGGCGTCGGCTTGGAGCCGTTCGCCCGAGCCGAGTCGAACCCCGCGGGCGCGCCCGCGCTCGACCAAGATCTCGGACACATCGGCGCCGTAGGTGATGCTCGCGCCGAGCGATTCGGCCAGCCGCGCCAAGGCTACGGCGGTCTGATGCATTCCTCCCTCGACCGACCAGACGCCTTGGCGCTCCACATGGGCGATCAGCATCAGGGTTGCGGGCGCGAGGAAGGGCGAGGAGCCGCAATAGGTCGAGTAGCGCCCGAAGAGTTGCCGCAGCCGCTGATCCTTGAAGTGCTCTCCGAGGGACTGCCAGAGGCTGTCGAACGGCTTGATGCGGCGCAGGCCCGGAAAACCGCTGATCCCGCAGCGGCTGACGAGACTGATCGGGTTCGGCCGCGAGGACCGGATGAAGGGTCCGTCGAGCGTCTCGAAGATGGTGCGCGCGTGCTCGCAGAAGCCGCGGTAGCGTTTCGCCTCGGCCGCACCGGCGAAGTCGCCGATCGCATCGATGGTACGCTCCTCGTCGGCGTAGAGGTCGAAGCGCTCATGCTCGCTCCAAGCATGGCGTGCTAAGATCTCGAACGGTTCAAGCGTCAGATAGTCGGTCAGGGATGCGCCCGCCTCGGCAAAGATCTCTTCGAAGATCCAGCGCATCGTAAAGACCGTCGGTCCCGCGTCGATGCGTTGATCGCCGACCGCGACCTCCCGCATCTTTCCGCCGGGGGCGGCGGCCCGTTCGAGGACACGCACCTCCAGGCCGCGCGAGGCCAGCTGAACCGCGGTGACGAGTCCGCCGATACCGGCGCCGACGACGATGACTTTCTCTGTGGGCATCCGATGATGGCCTCTCTTTCGATTTGCATTTGACGCCGTTGGCGTCCGTGTCTATTGTACATGACACTTGTGAGTGTCAACTAATATTTACAGATCGGCGGCGACCGGGGGAGCGGCGATGGATCCAACCACGCGAATCGAGCAAGCATTGGCAGCGGCTTTGGAGTCGGTGACGACATCGGCCTGCCCGCCCAGGCTTGCCGAGGCGGTCCGCCATGCCGTCTTCCCGGGCGGAGCGCGCGTGCGTCCGAGGCTCTGTTTAGCCGTCGCTGCAGCGTGCGGCAGCCGCGATGTCGAGGCGGCGGACGCGGCCGGCGCATCCATTGAACTGCTGCACTGCGCTTCCCTGGTTCATGACGACCTGCCTTGTTTCGACGACTCGCCGTTGCGGCGGGGTTTGCCCTCGGTCCATCGGGCTTACGGCGAGCCGCTGGCCGTGTTGGCCGGCGATGCTCTCATCGTGCTTGCCTTCGAAAATCTGGCCCGCGTCCTCGGCAACAGCCCCGAGCGTTTGGCGCCCCTCCTGATGACCGTCAGCCGAGCTGTCGGAATGCCGTCCGGCATCGTTGCCGGTCAGGCGTGGGAGTGCGAGCCCAAGGTCTCGGTCGCGGACTACCACCGGGCGAAGACAGGCGCGCTCTTTGCTGCCGCGACCGCCGCCGGCGCTCAAGTGGCCGGCGCCGATGCCGATGCCTGGCGTGTGGTCGGCGACAAGATCGGCGAAGCCTATCAGGTTGCGGACGATCTGCGCGACGTCGCCGCCAGTGCGCAAGAGGTCGGCAAGCCGGTCGGGCGTGATGCCGTGCTGAATCGACCGAGCGCCGCGGGCGAGCTCGGAGTGGACGGTGCGGTCGCGCTGCTTCGTGGACTGGTCAAGGGTGCCATCGATTCGATCCCTCCTTGTCCGGGCTCGGCGCAGCTTGCCGAGGTCCTGATGTCCGAATCGCGTCATATTATGCCGAAGGGCCTCGCCGATCGCGCTTAAGCCGCGCCCGTTGAGATATGCGAAGTTTGTCGGATTGACTTGGCCGCGCCAGCTCCGACGACTGTCGGAGCTGGCGCGGTTTAAGATAAAAAAATTTCATTTTAAACCGCCTCCCCGCCAAGGGTTGTAGAAGCACCAACCTCGAGATCACTCGAAAATAAACATCCCGCTCTGGACGCGGTTTTGCCTTTAGCCTTTTCATTAAATTCGTCGAGGTTGTTGACGTGTCGATCTTCGATTCCTGGTTGGGTGTACGCAACCGTCTGCTGGCAAGCCCGGCTTTCCAGCGCTGGGCCTCGGCCTTCCCCTTGACCCGCCCGATCGCACAGAAACGCGCGCGCGAGCTGTTCGACATCGTCGCCGGGTTCGTTTACTCGCAGATCTTGTTCGCGTGCGTGCGCCTGAAGTTGTTCGAGATCCTCGCGGAGGGCCCGCAGAGCGCGGACGCGCTGGCGAAGCGGATGGCGCTTCCGCCCGAAGGTGCGATTCGCCTGCTGCGCGCCGCGGTGAGTCTGCGGCTGGTCGCCGTGTGCGAGGACAAGCGCTACACCTTGGGCGAGCTCGGCGCGGCCATGATCGGAAACCCCGGGATCGCCGCCATGGTCGAGCATCACGCGATGGTCTATTCGGATCTCGCCGATCCGGTCGCCTTGTTGCGCGGCGAGGTCGAGCGCACGGCCTTGTCGAACTATTGGTCCTACGCGGCCAACACCGACGCGGCGAACGTGGACGAGCAATCGATCGACGGCTACACGGCGCTCATGTCCGACAGTCAGTCCCTGATCGCCGGAGACGTGCTCGATGCCTACTCGCTGAAAGACCACAAGTGTCTCCTGGACGTCGGCGGCGGCGACGGCACCTTCTTGGTAACGGCGGCCAAGCGTTGGCCGCACCTGAAGGTCATCCTGTTCGATCTACCCGCGGTTGCCGAGCGCGCGAAAGCCCGCTTCCAGCGCGAAGGGCTCGCCGATCGGGCCACAGCGGTCGGCGGCGACGTGATGCGCGATCCGCTGCCGGAAGGTGCGGATGTCGTCTCACTCGTGCGGGTGCTGCACGATCACGACGATGAAGAAGCGCTCGCGATCATCAAGGCTGCTCGGCGCGTCCTGCCGACAGGCGGCACCCTCTTGGTCGCCGAGCCGATGTCCGGCACGCCCGGCGCCGAGCCGATCGGCGATGCCTATTTCGGGTTCTATCTCCTTGCCATGGGCAGCGGGCGGCCGCGCACCCCGGTGGAGATCGAAAACATGCTGCGGCTCAACGTCTTCGATCCGGTGCGTTCGGTTCCGACCGTCCGACCGATCCTGACGCGCTTGTTGGCCGCGACACGGATGGCGTGAGGTCGATTCGATGGGAAAAGTCCGGCAGCTTCTGCCGGACGCTCGTGAGTTGGGTTAAACTCCAATGCCTTTGATTGTCACCGCCACTGTCACCACCAGGGTCGAACATTGAACCTCGATACCCTCGCCGTCGTTCTCGATCAGCCTGAATCCCTTGCGCTCAAACCGCTCACGCTCACCCCGCCGGGCGACGCGGATGTCATGGTCGCGATCGAATGGAGCGGAATCAGCACGGGCACCGAGCGTCTGCTCTGGTCCGGGCGCATGCCGAGCTTCCCCGGCATGGGCTATCCGTTGGTGCCCGGCTACGAGTCGGTCGGTCGCGTGACCTGGGCCGGCGATCGGGCGGGTCTCGAGGTCGGGCAGCGCGTCTTCGTGCCGGGAGCGCGCTGCTACAACGAGGCGCGCGGTCTGTTCGGCGGAGCGGCCTCGCGGATCATTCTTCCCGGCGAGCGTGCCGTGCCGGTCAGCGATGCGCTCGGGGAGGATGCCGTGCTGCTCGCGCTGGCGGCGACGGCGTATCACGCGATCGGCGGCCTGAGCGCCGGCCCCGTCGACCTCATCATCGGCCACGGCGTGCTGGGTCGACTGGTGGCGCGGATCGCGGCCTTGGCCGAGGGCGCTCTTCCGACGGTCTGGGAGACGAACCCGGAGCGCGCGCATGGCGCGGAGGGCCATGGCTACCAGGTCGTCGCGCCGGATCAAGACCACCGCACCGACTATCGGCGCATCTGCGACGTCAGCGGCGACTCGGGGATCCTCGACACCCTGATCGCACGCATGGCGCCGGGCGGGGAGGTCATCCTCGCCGGTTTCTACAGCCAACCCCTCTCCTTCTCGTTCCCGCCGGCCTTCATGCGCGAGACGCGCATCCAGGTCGCCGCCGAATGGCGTCCGCCGGATATCGTCGCGGTCAAGCAGCTGGTCGATTCGGGACGCCTTTCACTCGACGGGCTCATCACCCATCGCGAGCCCGCGACCCGTGCCGATGCGGCCTATCGCACCGCGTTCGGTGACCCCAACTGTCTGAAAATGATCCTGGATTGGAGATCGATCTCGTGAGTGTATCCGTCAAGAGTCCCGCATTGGTGCCCGCGCGCCAATCGACCAAGGATCCGGTCGGCGCACCCTCGATCGCCACGCCCTCCATCAAGGAGACCCAGATCATCGCGATCTACGGCAAGGGCGGCATCGGCAAGAGCTTCACGCTCGCCAACCTCTCCTACATGATGGCGCAGCAGGGCAAGAAGGTCCTGTTGATCGGCTGCGACCCCAAGAGCGACACCACGACCCTGTTGTTCGGCGGGCGTGCCTGTCCGACCATCCTGGGGACCTCGGGCGAGAAGAAACGCGCCGGCGACAAGGTCAGCATCGGCGACGTCTGCTTCAAGCGCGACGGTGTTTTCGCGATGGAGCTGGGCGGTCCGGACGTGGGCCGGGGCTGCGGCGGTCGCGGCATCATCCACGGCTTCGAGCTGCTCGAAGGCATGGGTTTCCACGAGTGGGACTTCGACTACGTCCTGCTCGACTTCTTAGGCGACGTGGTCTGCGGCGGCTTCGGTCTGCCGATCGCGCGTGACCTTTGCCAGAAGGTGATCGTGGTCGGCTCCAACGACCTGCAATCGCTCTATGTCGCCAACAACGTCTGCTCGGCGGTCGAGTATTTCCGCGGACTCGGCGGCAACGTCGGCGTGGCGGGCATGGTGATCAACAAGGACGACGGCACCGGCGAGGCCCAAGCCTTTGCCAAGGCCGTCGAGATCCCGATCCTGGCGACCATCCCGGCAAACGACGAAATCCGCCGCATGAGCGCCAACTACGAGATCATCGGCCGACCGGGCGATCGCTGGGGTCCGCTGTTCGAGGAGCTGGCGACCAATGTCGCGCTCGCCCCGCCGATCCATCCCAAGCCGCTCGATCAAGACGGGCTCCTGGGGCTCTTCACGGGCGACGTGGTCGGTCGGCATGTGGTGCTCGAGCCGGCACGGCCCGAGGACATGTGCAGTGCCGAGACCTTCAAGAAACCCTCGCTCGAGGTGATCTACGACGATGTCTGAGCCATCCGAGCGTGAAGGTCCGATCGGTGATGGCTCGGTCGACGCGGGGGAGGGCGGCTGTCACGGCGGTGCCGAGACCTTGCACGCCGCCGCGGTCGCATCGGGAAACCGCGAGCTGCTGAAGCGCTACGCCGAGGACTATCCGAAAGGCCCGCACGATCAACCCCAGACGATGTGTCCGGCGTTCGGTGCCTTGCGGGTCGGGCTGCGGATGCGGCGCACGGCGATGGTGCTCGCAGGCTCGGGCTGTTGTGTCTACGGTCTGACCTTCACCTCCCATTTCTACGGCGCGCGCCGCTCGGTCGGCTATGTGCCCTTCGACTCGGAATCGCTGGTCTCGGGCGCGCTCTTCGAGGACGTGCGCGAGGCGGTGCTCAAGCTCGCCGACCCGGACCATTACGATACCGTCGTGGTGATCAACCTCTGCGTGCCGACCGCCTCGGGCGTGCCCCTGCGTCTCTTGCCCAAGGAGCTCAACGGCGTGCGCATCCTCGGTATCGACGTGCCCGGATTCGGGGTGCCGACCCATGCCGAGGCGAAGGACGTGCTCGCCGGTGCCATGCTTCAGTATGCGCGCACCGAGGCCGAGCAAGGTCCGGTGCAGGCGCCGCGCGGCGGTCGCAGCGAGCGGCCGACCGTAACCCTGCTCGGGGAGATGTTCCCGGCCGATCCGGTCGGCATCGGGATGATGCTCGAGCCCATGGGCCTGGCGCCCGGTCCGGTCGTGCCGACCCGCGAATGGCGCGAGCTGTACGGGGCGCTCGATTGTCGGGTCGCCGCGGCGATTCATCCTCAATACACCGCGAGCGCGCGCGAGTTTGCCCTGGCGGGTCGCCCCGTTGTCGGCTCGGCACCGGTCGGGTGCGAAGGCACCGCGAGCTGGCTCGACGCGATCGGCGCGGCCTGCGGGATCGCCCGGGCCAAGGTCGATCTGGCCAAGAACAAGATCCTGCCGGCAATCGCCGGCGCCCTGTCGGGCAGTCCGATCAAGGGGCGGGTGACGGTCTCCGGTTACGAGGGCTCCGAGCTGCTGGTGGCGCGTCTGCTGATCGAGTCCGGCGCGGATGTCCCCTATGTCGGCACCGCCTGCGGGCGCACCGCCTGGTCCGAAGCGGATCTGGCCTGGCTGGAGTCGCGCGGGGTGCCGGTTCAGTTCCGTGCGTCGCTGGAGCAGGACATCGCGGCCGTGAAGGCGCTGGAGCCGGATCTCGCGATCGGGACCACGCCGGTCGTGCAGGCGGCCAAGGAGATGAGCATCCCGGCGCTCTATTTCACCAATCTCATCTCGGCCCGTCCGCTGATGGGGCCCGCGGGTGCCGGTTCTTTGGCCCAGGTCATCAATACGGCGCTGGCCAATCGGCATCGCTTCACCGCCATGCGCAGCTTCTTCGAGGGCGTCGGCGCGGGAGAGACCTGCGGGATTTGGGATCAGCCGCCCGTGTCGGTCGCCGTGCCCGCCCCATCCCCGGTCGTCAAGCCGCTATGAGTTCGGTCACGAGGACGTTTTACCCATGTTGATCAACGACCTCGACCGCGCCGGCGGTTATTGGGGCTCCGTCTACGTCTTCGCGGCCATCAAGGGCCTGCAGGTCATCATCGACGGGCCGGTCGGCTGCGAGAACCTCCCGGTGACCGCCGTTTTGCACTATACGGACGGGCTGCCGCCGCACGAGCTGCCGGTGGTCGTCACCGGTCTGGGCGAGGAGGAGTTGGGCCAAAAGGGGACCGAGGAGGCGATGCGTCGCGCCTACGCCACCTTGGATCCCAAGCGCCCGTCGGTGGTCGTCACCGGCTCGATTGCCGAGATGATCGGCGGCGGAGTCACCCCGGAAGGGACCAACATCCATCGTTTCCTGCCGCGCACCATCGACGAGGATCAGTGGCAGAGTGCGAATCGCGCCATGTACTGGCTGTGGAGTCAGTACGGCCTGAAGAAGGGCGGGATGCCCAAGGCCAAGCCGCGCAAGCCGGGCGAGCCCCCGCGCGTGAACATCATCGGACCCATGTACGGGACCTTCAACACCCCGTCGGATCTCGCCGAGATCAGGCGTCTGGTGGAAGGGATCGGGGCCAAGGTCAATCAGGTGTTCCCGCTCGGCAGTCATCTCGATCGGGTCCCCGAGCTGGTGAATGCAGAGGCCAACATCTGCATGTACCGCGAGT
Organism: Thiocapsa sp.; assembly: GCF_011390875.1. Lineage (GTDB taxonomy): Bacteria > Pseudomonadota > Gammaproteobacteria > Chromatiales > Chromatiaceae > Thiocapsa. The sequence goes on along the minus strand of NZ_JAABRP010000004.1, from coordinate 13,368 downwards.
TCGGGCGCAGCCTCTGCGAGGCGCTCGAGCGGCCCTTTATCCAGGCCCCGATCGGGCTGCACAGTACGACCAAGTTCCTACGGACCCTCGGCGAGCTGCTCGAGCTGGATCCCGAGCCCTTTATCGAGCAGGAAAAGCACACGACCATCAAGCCCATCTGGGATCTCTGGCGGTCGGTGACGCAGGACTTCTTCGGCACGGCCAGCTTCGGCGTCGTGGCCACCGACACCTATGCGCGGGGCCTGCGCCATTTCCTCGAAGACGAGCTGGGTCTGCCCTGCAATTTCGCCTTCTCGCGCAAGGCCGGCGTGAAGCCGGACAACGATGCCGTGCGCGAGGCGGTGCATAAAAAAACGCCGCTGATCGTCTTCGGCAGCTACAACGAGCGCATGTATTTGTCCGAGATCGGCGCCCGCGCGACCTATATCCCGGCGTCGTTTCCGGGCACCGTGATCCGCCGTCACACCGGAACGCCTTTCATGGGCTATTCGGGTGCGACCTACATCGTCCAAGAGGTGTGCAACGCCCTCTTCGACGCGCTTTTCAACATCATTCCGCTCGGAACCGATCTCGACAAGGTCGATGCCACTCCGGCCCGACTCCATCGCGAGTTGCCCTGGGACGAGGACGCCCTCGCGGTATTCGATCGCATCGTCGATTCCCAGCCCTTGCTGGTGCGCATCTCGGCCGCCAAGCGCCTGCGTGATGCCGCGGAGCGCGCCTCACGCAATGCAGGGGATGAGCGGGTGAGTCTCGATCGCGTCGTCGAGGCCCAGCGCTTGGTCTGATCGACACGCCTTCTGTTAGGCGCAAGCCACCGCGTTCGCACGAAACCGGACGCCGGACGTTCGTGGTGGTGCCAACCCCGGATCCAACTCTCGCCGCGTCGGCCGGCGACACCTCGTTTGCCCCTCCGTGAAACACTCTCTTTCTGCCAGTCTGCGGGTACCGCCGGCTCGACAACAGGCTCGCCACGAGACCTTTCGCATCTGTTCTTCCGGCTGTTCTCCGGCTGATTCTCCAGTAAAACCCTTCACCTGAGGCCGCAGTGATCGCGGCTGATTGTCCGTGCGCAGTTGCGCCGCAAAAGAGGTGTAAATGTAGATTGACATCTACGTCAGTCAAGCTAGACTGACACCTAAATCCAGCCACCCTGCAAGGCTTCCGTACCGAACCCGTGAGACCCGACCTGAACAATCTGCGATTCGACGCTCCGAGCTCACCGCCGCTGGCGTCGCTGAAAGTACCTTCGGAGGTCGAGGTCCACGGGCGAGGTCTTTCGCCACGCGCTGGCCGGTCGAATCTGTCGAGCGGAGTGTTTGCTCCGTTGGACATGAGTTGCCCGTCCCGTCATTCGGGACGATTGAGTCGAGAGGCTGGTCGGGAGTTTCGAGCAGCTTCTCCGTCGCGGACCATAGGTTCGCGACGAAACCCCCGCCGCACGGGGTCGGTGCGGCGTCACTTAGGTTCATCTCCTACTGGAGGATCGATCAATGGCTGAAAACACCAGCATGTCCGGCATGACCGAAGAAGAAGCGAAAGAGTTCCACGGGATCTTCGTGCAAAGCATGACCACGTTCTTCGGGATCGTGATCGTTGCTCACATCCTGGCATGGCTATGGCGCCCCTGGCTGTAGCGAAACCTCATTCGGCGCTGGCGCCCGAGGGTGCCGGTCGCAAGGCAACCTAACTCGTCCTGATTCTAGGAGAAATGAATATGTTCTCAACCGAAAGCTTGTGGAAAATCTGGCTGATCATGGATCCGCGTCGCATCCTGGTCGCTCTGTTTGCGTTCCTGATCATCCTTGGCCTCGCCATTCATATGATTCTGCTCAGCACCGCAGATTTCAACTGGCTCGAAGACGGTGTGCCCGCCAAGTCCGCAGTCAGTCAGATGCAAGTGACGCCCGTTGTGCCGCAAAGGCAATAGCGTCCTTTACGGGGGTGGCAGGGGAGGCTGGACCCATTGGCCAGGCCCCACCTACCGCCGACAGTGCTAAGAGGAGGCAGCCGAATCGGATGCCTCCCCAGCAGAGGATTTTACGATGGCCATGCTCAGTTTTGAGAAAAAATACCGCGTCCGTGGCGGGACGCTGATAGGGGGAGACCTATTCGACTTCTGGGTGGGGCCGTTCTATGTCGGCTTCTTCGGAGTCTCGGCGTTCTTCTTCGCATTGTTAGGTACGCTCTTGATCGTCTGGGGCGCCACCCTCGGTCCGACGCCTGAGCTGCAGACATTCAATCTCTGGCAGATCAGCATCGCTCCCCCGGATCTCAGTTACGGGCTTGGAATGGCCCCGATCGATCAGGGCGGTCTGTGGCAGTTCATTACCATCTGCGCGATCGGGGCATTCGTCTCCTGGGCGCTGAGGCAGGTCGAGATTTCCCGCAAGCTGGGAATCGGTTTCCACGTTCCCTTCGCTTTCAGTTTCGCGATCGGCGCTTTTGTGACGCTCGTGGTGATTCGTCCCATCTTGATGGGCGCGTGGGGTCATGGATTCCCGTACGGAATCATGAGCCACTTAGACTGGGTTTCGAATGTGGGTTACCAATACCTGCACTTCCATTACAACCCGGCCCATATGCTCGCGATCACTTTCTTCTTCACCACATGTCTAGCGCTGGCGATGCACGGCTCTCTGATCCTGTCGGTGACCAATCCCAAGAAGGGCGAACCGGTCAAGACCGGCGAGCATGAGAACACCTTCTTCCGGGATCTGATCGGCTACTCCATCGGCGCACTTGGTATCCATCGCCTGGGTTTGTTCCTGGCTCTGAGCGCAGTCTTCTGGAGCGCCGTCTGTATCGTGATCAGCGGACCCTTCTGGACGCGCGGCTGGCCGGAATGGTGGAACTGGTGGCTTGAGCTTCCGCTCTGGTAGGGTCTAGGAGACAACAATGGCTGAATATCAGAACATTTTTACAAGCGTGCAGGTGCGCTCTCCGGCTTACCCCGGAACGCCCATGCCGAAAGGCAATCTGCCGCGTATCGGCAAGCCGATCTTCTCCTACTGGGCAGGAAAGCTCGGTGATGCCCAGATCGGCCCCATCTATCTCGGATTCACCGGTGTTGCATCCTTGCTCTTCGGCTTCATCGCCATCGAGATCATCGGCTTCAACATGGCGGCTTCCGTGAATTGGAGCCCGATGGAGTTCCTGAAGAACTTCTTCTGGTTGGCGCTTGAGCCGCCACCACCGTCCTACGGTCTCAGTATCCCTCCTTTGGGTGACGGCGGCTGGTGGTTGATCGCAGGGTTCTTCCTGACCACTTCCATCATTCTTTGGTGGGTCCGGACCTACAAGCGGGCAGCGGATCTGGGTTTGAGTCAGTGGCTTTCGTGGGCGTTCGCAGCAGCGATCTTCTTCTATCTGAGCCTCGGTTTCATTCGCCCGGTCTTGATGGGCAGTTGGGCGGAGGCAGTGCCGTTCGGTATCTTCCCTCACCTTGACTGGACGGCAGCCTTCTCGATTCGGTACGGGAACCTTTATTACAACCCGTTCCACATGCTCTCGATTGCCTTCCTTTACGGCTCGGCCCTGCTGTTTGCCATGCATGGCGCGACCATCCTTGCCGTCAGCCGGTTCGGTGGCGATCGTGAGATCGACCAGATCACGGATCGCGGCACGGCAGCGGAGCGCGCAGCTCTTTTCTGGCGCTGGACGATGGGCTTCAATGCCACGATGGAATCGATCCATCGCTGGGCTTGGTGGTTCGCGGTCTTGACCGTCATCACCGCCGGCATCGGGATTCTCCTGACCGGCACGGTGGTCGACAACTGGTACCTGTGGGCCGTGAAGCATGGTGTCGCTCCCGTCTACCCGCTTGATGGCGCGACGGATCCGACGCTGTTGCAGGGGGTTTCGCAATGAAGATGGCTAATTACACGTCGATCCCGCTGGCTGCGGTTGTCGCTTCGGTCTTTGTTGCCGGCTGTGAGGCTCCGCCTCCCGAGACCGTGCAATTGGGTTATCGTGGTCTGGCAATGGAGCACGTCCAGAACCCCGGTGATCTGGCTCGCAGCTATAAGGCGAACCAGCCTCCCGAGGTGATTCCGGCGGCACCGCCGGGAGGACCGAAGGTCTCCGAGGTCTATGAGAATGTCCAGGTCCTGAGCGATCTTACCGTTGCGGATTTCACCCGTCTGATGGTGGCCGTAACGACTTGGGTCTCTCCGGAGCAGGGATGCAACTATTGCCATGTTCCCGGCAACTGGGCGTCTGACGACATCTATACGAAGGTCGTATCGCGCAAGATGTTCGAGATGACGCAACAAGCGAACTCCGCTTGGAAGGATCATGTCGCGGCTACGGGTGTCACCTGCTATACCTGTCATCGCGGCAAACCGGTGCCGGAGTACGTCTGGACGACCGACCCGGGCCCGAATCTGCCGTCCGGCGTGTCGCCGACGGGGCAGAACATTGCTTCATCGACGGTTGCCTATGCGTCGTTGCCGTTCGATCCATTCACGCCGTTCTTGGATCAGGCCAACGAGATCCGGGTAATCGGCGACTCGGCCCTGCCGAGCGGCAACTTGGCTTCGACGAAGCAAGCGGAGTGGACCTATGGTTTGATGATGCAGATCTCCGACTCGCTCGGCGTCAACTGCACCTTCTGCCACAACAGCCGGTCCTTCTTCGCCTGGGATCAAAGCACCCCGCAGCGCACCACCGCCTGGTACGCGATCCGGCATGTGCGTGAGATCAACCAGGAATACATCTGGCCGTTGAACGAGGTATTGCCCGAGACGCGCAAAGGACCGCTGGGCGATCCCTACCGTGTGAGCTGCGCGACCTGCCATCAGGGCGCCTATAAGCCGCTTTACGGTGCACAGATGCTCAAGGACTACCCTGCACTTGCAGGTCCGACCCTGATTGCGGCGCCCGAGGAAGCGGCTCCGGTCGAGCCCGCGGCAGAGCCAGCGCCGGCGGCCCAGCCGAAGCAGTTGTAAGCAGGTCGGCCGGCTCGGTTGGCCGGTAAGGCAAGGAGGCCAAAGGCAGCGCCGGATTCCGGTCCGGCGCATGTCGGGTGAGATGGTTCAGCAGGCCGTGCCCTTCCTTGGCTCTGATCGGGCTGCGGGGCAACGATTGAAGGCCCACCGGGCGTTTGCTGATACAGCAGCACCCTTCTGATAGTCACTGGAGTACACAGATGCATAAAATTTGGCAGATCTTCGATCCGCGCAGAACGCTGGTTGCTTTGTTCGCTTTCCTGATGGTGCTCGGGCTGTTGATTCACTTCATCCTGCTCAGCACGGCCGACTTCAATTGGCTGGGCGACGGCGTTCCCGGCTACGAGGGACAGGCCGCAGTCGTGACGCCTTCCTCTCAGATGGCTCCGCTGCCGGCTGGTCGTTAGTCGGAAGGCGCGTAGTCCGGTGCACGTGTCCGAGGTGATGACCCTACAAGGTTCGATAGGACACGCGTACTCCACTGTGGTCCCCGCCGCGGGGAAGATCGCGGTAACGGCCAACTGGCCAAAACATGACAAGTGAGGGTAATTCCATGGCTGAAGCAAAAAGCATGACCGGTCTGACCGAAGAAGAGGCGAAGGAGTTTCACGGCATCTTCGTGCAGAGCATGACCGGATTTTTCGGCGTCGTTATCGTCGCCCATATCCTCGCCTGGCTCTGGCGCCCCTGGCTGTAGTCGAGCGCAGTAGACTCGCGATGGATTCCGACGGGAGGAGCGCAGCGATCTGCACCGTCCCGCGTTACGTCTTTAGGAGATAAACTCATGCACAAAATTTGGCAGATCTTCGATCCGCGCAGAACGCTCGTTGCTTTGTTCGGTTTCTTGATGGTGCTCGGGCTGTTGATTCATTTCATCCTGCTCAGCACGGCCGACTTCAACTGGCTGTCCGACGGCGTGCCCGCCTCCGGTAAGGCTGCCGCTGTGACGCCTGCCGCACAGATGGCTCCCCTGCCAGCCGGCCGTTAGATCAGGCCGCAAGTTGCGATCTCGGGCGGGCGGCGTGCAACGCCGGCCCCGCCCGTGATCGCAGCGTCGAAGCTCAACGCATGTTTTTCCCCTGCGAAACGATCATCCTGCGTACGGCCGCGCCGATCGAGATCATCGATGTCACGGAAACTGTTCGAACAGCCGTCCAAAACAGCGGTATCGTTCAGGGCCAGGTGACCCTATTCTCACCCCACACGACCGCATTTGTGTGTTTGAACGAAAAAGAGCAGATGTTGCAGCGCGACATGCTCGATTTCCTCCACCGACTCGTTCCGGCCGATACGGATTTTCGACACAACCGCAATCCGATCGACGGTCGCCTGAACGCACATTCCCACCTGCTCGGGCTCCTGATGACCGCATCGCAGACCATCCCGGTTGCCGACGGACGTCTGCTCCTCGGCGGATGGCAATCGATCTTTTTCATCGAATTGGATGGCCCGCGCGACGAGCGCCAGCTTCTGATGCAGATCAGCGGAGAGCAATAGCGGATGACGGCAGCCGATCTCGAAGGGTTTTTTGCGGATGCGGATACCCTGGATCCCGACGCCTATCTGCGTCTCGACTACTACATGGAGTGCCGTGGAGACCCGCGCATTGCAGCTGCACACTTCTGCTCGGAGCAGTCGACCGCCCAGTGGCGCCGTGTCGGCTCGGGCGAAGATCTTCGCGGCGAGTTCGGTGCGAAGGTCGTCCACCTCGCCGTCGACGCGACACTCCCGGATTTCAGCTACGGGTTGAAGGCGCCGGGCGAGGGTAAGATTCACGCCTGTCGCGTCCGCATCGCCCATCCGCATCGCAACTTCGGCCCCCGAATTCCGAACCTGCTCAGTGCGGTCTGCGGCGAGGGCACCTTCTTCTCGCCCGGCGCCCCGGTCGTGAAGTTGCTCGACATCCATTTTCCCGATGCCTACCTGAGCCGGTTCGATGGTCCTCGCTACGGAGTCGAGGGTTTCCGCGACCTGCTCGGGGTTTACGATCGTCCGATCTTCTTCGGGGTCATCAAGCCCAATATCGGCTTGGCTCCGGAGGATATGGCGGAGCTCGGCCTCCAAGGGTGGTTGGGCGGGCTGGACGTCGCGAAGGACGACGAGATGCTTTGCGATACCGATTGGTGTAGCCTTGAGCGTCGATCCTCGCTCCTAGGCTCGGCGCGGCGGCGCGCGGAAGCGGAGACGGGCAGCGCGAAAGTCTACCTGGCCAACGTCACCGACGAGGTGGATCGCTTGACCGACCTGCACGATGTGGCGGTCAATAACGGCGCAAACGCCCTGCTCGTCAACGCCTTGCCGGTCGGATTGAGTGCTGTTCGAATGCTTGCTCGGCAATCGCGCGTGCCCTTGGTGGCGCACTTCCCGATGATCGCCGCTCTGAGTCGCTTGGAGCGGTTCGGCATCGGTTCGGTGGTGATGACCAAGTTGCAGCGCCTTGCCGGATTCGACGTCATCATCATGCCGGGCTTCGGTGGTCGAATGTTCATGTCGGATACCGAGGTCCGTCGCAACGCCGCCGCATGCCTGGAGCCGATGGGTCATCTCCGCGCGAGTCTGCCGGTGCCCGGGGGAAGCGATTGGGCCGGGACGCTCAAACGGGTCTACGATGAGCTCGGGACGCGCGATTTCGGCTTTGTGCCGGGGCGCGGTGTCTTCGGCCACCCGATGGGGCCCCGCGGCGGTGCCGCAAGCATCCGTCAGGCGTGGGAGGCCATTTCCGCCGGAATCTCGATCGAGGATCACGCTATTCATCACGCGGAGCTGAGCGCCGCGATCGACGCCTTCGGTTGCAGTGCCTGAGCCGCATTGCATCGACGTCGTGCCGAGACGTTTCGTTGGAGGTCATGCTTGAGTGCTCGAATCGTACCGCCGCTTGCAGCCGACGCCTTGGAGCGTGCATCGCAGCGCGACGCCTGCGAGCAGGTCGTCCTGGTCGATGATCGGGATCTGATCCTCGGCTGCGCCGGGAAGATCGACGCGCATCGCGACGGTCAACTACACCGTGCGTTCTCAATCCTGGTCTTCGACGCGCACGATCGCCTCTTGCTGCAGCGACGCGCCGATGTCAAATATCACTTCGCGACGCGTTGGTCCAACACCTGTTGCGGGCATCCCCGGCCGGATGAGCCGACGACCCAGGCTGCCGGCCGACGCTTGAAGGAAGAATTCGGAATCCGCGTGCCGCTCACCGAGCGCACCCAACTCGTCTATCGCGCCGAGGATCAGGCTTCGGGCTTGATCGAGCACGAGTATCTTCATGTCTTCTTCGGCGTTTACGCCGGCGATCCGCGCCCCGATCCCTCCGAAATCGGGGCCTGGAGATGGATGTCCGTTCCGGCCATCCATCGCGCTCTCGCGCGTCGCCCCGAGTGGTTTACTCCCTGGTTCGGACTGCTGATGAATCGCCTGTTTCCACGATGATTTAGCCCCGAAGGGTTCGTTCGCGGAATGCGAATTCCGCTCGTAGAGCGGCCTTGCCCACGCTCGGGCTGGTGATCGCCCGAGCGCGACCCAACCCTCCTCAAACGGCGTGCGGTGAGCGTCCGGGCCGGTTTTGCTTGGCGCGGATGCGCGAATGACGAAACCGATTCGCGCACACCCTGCAGCCGCTCCGCCCGCCCGGCGTGCGCGCCGCGCCGATTGATCACTCCAACCTTGCCCGATATTCGCTATGCCTTTTGAGCCACAGCTTGACGCCCCTTCGCGGACAACGCCCGAAACCCATCAGCGCGGACACGAAAAGGTTTCGCGCATCCCGGTCAAGGTCGAGCCTGCGACCGAGATCCTGCGCAAACCGACATGGATTCGTGCCAAAGCGCCGTTGGGAGCGGGAGTCAGCCGTATCAAGAGCCTCCTCCGCAAGGGCAATCTATCGACCGTCTGCGAGGAGGCGATGTGCCCGAACCTGGGGGAGTGCTTTAATCACGGCACCGCGACCTTCATGATCCTCGGCAACATCTGCACGCGGCGCTGCCCCTTCTGCGACGTGGCACACGGGCGTCCGCAGCCTGTCGATCCGGACGAGCCGCGGCATCTGGCCGAGTCGATCGCGGCCATGGGTCTGCGCTATGTGGTGATCACATCGGTTGATCGAGACGACCTTCGCGATGGCGGAGCCGCGCATTTTGCGGCCTGTCTGGCCGCGGTGCGCGAACGCTGTCCCTCAATCAAGCTCGAGGTCTTGGTACCGGATTTCCGCGGGCGCGAGGTGGTCGCGCTCGAGCAGTTCGGCGGCGCCGGCGTACCGGATGTGTTCAACCATAATCTCGAGACGGTTCCGCGACTTTACCGGGAGGCGCGCCCCGGGGCGGACTATGCAGGCTCATTGCGGCTGCTCGCCGCCTTCAAAGCAGCGCACCCCGGTGTACCGACCAAATCAGGGTTGATGCTGGGGCTCGGGGAGACACGCGATGAGGTCGGCGAGACCCTGCGGGATCTGCGCACACACGGTTGCGACATGCTGACCCTGGGCCAGTATCTCCAGCCGAGCCGCGACCACCTGCCCGTGCAGCGCTATTGGACCCCGGACGAGTTCGAAGAACTCAGGCTTTTCGCCGAGTCGATCGGGTTCTCCAACGTCGCGAGCGCGCCGATGGTGCGCTCCTCCTACCATGCCGATCGTCAGGCGAGCGAGATTCTCGACGGCGCGACGGCCGCAGAGGTTTGACATAACGCGGCCCGGCATCACGGCGTCGAGAGCCGAGGGTTGTGCCGAGCCGTGCGAGGCACAACCAACCGTCGGCGCACGTGGTGCGTCCTATATCGTCGGGACAACTACGGCTATGAACGTTTCTGGAAATCGCCTTAGTCTTCGGTCGGTAGATGGTCGCTGTAGCGCTCCATCAAATAACAGAGACAATCCTGGCGGATGATGACCTGATTGGTCGTCAGCATTGAGGGCATGACGGGCTGGCGCAGCCGTAGCTCGTGATCCTCGATATGAAAATAACGCTCGCCGACATCCCGGCCGTGCTCGTCGCGCACGTCCAGACCGATCCCCGAGCCCGGAGCGATGCGCCCGAAGGCCATGCCTCGTGGCAACTCGCAGAAGTTGAGGTGCTCCAAGGCCGGATTGAGCTGAAGGTCGGCCTCTTGCGGAGAGAATCCGAACCCTACATCCTCTCGGATCTTCACTTGGGCAACCGTGTGGAAGAGATCGATATCCTGCGACGCCACCGGATGGGGCGAGATGCGTGCGAGATGCAGCGCGGCCTCGATGAAGTCGCGGGCGTGCTCGATCCCCTGCTGCTCTCCGACCTTGCCGCATTCTACCGTCACGGACGGGCACAACTGTGCCATCGCGAGCGATTGCACCCCGGTCGGTCGGGTGAAATAGACGACGATGCGCCCGAACAGATTGGCGAGGTTCAGAAACCGGTTGTCGATCCGATTTACGCAGGCGTAGTGCGGATTTGAGCCCGTGTTGTTGTGCAGGTCCAGGCTGGCGAACAGCCCGCGCCCGGCCATGATGCGCACGACCTCCGCCATAAGATCGTGCTCGGGCGTGTGCGCCCGATCGGTGCCTGGCCAAACACGATTGTAGTCCGGTTGTCCGGGCAGACGGCGCACCCCGGATGCCGCCGCGCTGACGTTGCCGATGAAGAGGCTCAATGCACGCGGCAATCGCAACTCGCCGAAACGTTCGAGCCGGTCGCGCAGCAAAGCGCGGATCGCCTCCCACCCGACCGTCTCGTTGCCGTGCATGAGCACCGACACAAAGAGTGCGGGCTCGCGGGCACCGGGCAGATGGATCAAGGTCGGCGCGCCGAGCAGCCGATCCAGCTCATGGCTTTCGGCGTCGAGGATGCCTTCCGGAAGGTGATCGAACTCTTGGAGCATGGCGTCTTGGTCGTCGCTTCGGAAGTTGGTTGAGCCTATGTTGAAACGTCGCAAGGGAACGGTTCTAAACCGCGTCCGGAGCGAGATGCGTCGTTTTCATTTTGCGTTTGGCTTCGGAGATGTCCTCGACCCCGGTGAGACGCGGTTTAGGTATCCAGTCGAGCCTGTCGTGGTCGATACGAGTGAGCCGGGGTTCGACCCGATCCGATCCGATCCGATCCGATCAGCCGAGCAAGGTCCACTCGTGTACCGGCCGACCCGTGCCTTGTTGTTCCAGGTAGGCGGCGGTCAGTCCGGCCATGTCGGGGCCATGACGTTCAACCCAGGCGCGTTGCCAACGGGCACCGGTTCGGCCCGTTTCGAGCCGGCGCTCGATGATGCCGAGCCAATGCGCGATCTCCGGCGGGTCGATGCCTGCAGCCAGCAGCCCGCGCCGTGCCCCCGGCAAGAGATCCTCCCCGAGGATGCGGGCGACCGGCAGGATGGCGCCGTCGCGCCACTGAATCTCGGCATCGAGCCCTTCGCGCGCGCAGGTATAAAAGGCCGCGCGGGTCTGCAGGAAGGGGATCCGCGATTCCGGCGGCTCGGGTTGACCGGCTAGATCGCGCACGGCGCCGAGATACAAGGCCGCATTCGCCAGCATGTCCGACACCGTCGGGCCAGCTGGAACGACGCGATGCTCGATGCGCAGATGCGGTCGCCCTGCTGCATCGAATCCGAGCAGCGGGCGGTTCCACCGCCAAATGGTACCATTGTGAAGACGCAGATGGGCCAGCGCCTGCGGCTCCGCATCCATTAGGTGGGGGAGCAGCACCGGATAGCGGTCCAGGTTCGCGCGAAAGGTCTCCATGATCGAGCGCTCGGCATACCGGAAGCCGAAGCTCACGCGTTCCTGCAGGATGGGGCCGCCCGGGGAGACCGCCTGCTCGAAGAGCGGGATCCGGGTCTCGTCCCAAAGGTCGTGTCCGAAGAGGTAGGGGGAGTTGGCCGTGATGGCGACCATAGGCCCGCTGATGATCTTCGAGGCGTTGTAGACGCGCGCCGCTTCCCCCGGGGTCACCTTGAGGTGGATCTGAAACGAGGTTGCGGCGGCCTCCAACATGACATCGTGCCACTCCAAAGCGAGACGGTCGCGACCTGCGATCTCGAGCGTCAAGGGGCGGTCGTGGCGCAGGGCGAAGATCTGGTCGTTCAGCGCGCGGTAACGCTGGCGCGGTGTCATTGCACCGAGGCTCAGATGTTGGGGGCGCACGGTCGGTAGGATGCCGATCGTCAAAAGGCGGGTCCCCAGCGTTTGCGCGACGCGGTCGCAGCGTTGAAGCGTCGCGGTCAGCTCGGTCGCGAGTCGAGACAGACAGTCACCCGTCAGCGGCATCGGCGAGCCGTTGATCTCCGCGTTGAAGGTCGCGAGCTCCGCGACGACCAAGGGGTCGTTCAGACGCGCGAGGAGCGACTCGACCTCGGGTGCCGGATCCAGCCGGGGATCCACGAGCCAAGCTTCCAGCTCAAATCCCGCGGTCGGCTCGGAGACCTCGAACCGATCGGAGGCGAGCCACTGCTCCAAGAGCGCCGTTTCCTCGCGCAGCCTGTCGGCAAACTCGACGAAGTCCTGCTCGGTGAAATGCGCCTCCGCAATCTCCTGGCCCATCCCTTGTCCCCCGTCACGGTTGACTTAGGCTCCATTATGGTCGGAACTCGGGCCGCTCGATAGGCGTCGCGGGGTGCGATCCCTCCTGCAGGAGTCGATCCAGCTCGGCGAGCCGCTCGGGAGTGCCGATATCCAGCCAGTGTCCGCGGTGATGTTCTCCGCCAACCCGGCCCTGCGCCATTGCGTCTCGAAGCAGTGGTGCAAGCGCAAAGGCCCCCGGGCGGCAATCCGCGAACAGGCTCGGGCTGTAGACACCGACCCCGCTGAAGGTCAGACGCCTGAAGCCCTCGATTCGGCTGCCATCGATTCGGCCGGCCTCGGCTTGGACCCGGCCGCCCCTCAAGATGAAATCGCCGCTCGGGTGATGGGGGGGGTTGTCGACCAGCACCAGGTGGGCAAGGTCGGTTCCGGCGAGGTGCAGGCCGATCGGATCGATATCGGACCAGACGTCGCCGTTGATCACGAGGAAGGGGTCAGGTCCAAGCAGCGGCAGGGCTTTGAAGATGCCGCCGCCGGTCTCCAAGGCCGTTTGCTCGGGGGAATAGCGGATGCGGACCCCGAATCGACTGCCGTCACCCAGCGTCGCCTCGATCTGCTCGCCGAGATGGGCGTGGTTGATCACGATGTCCCGGATGTCGGCCGCCGCCAGACGCTCCAGATGATATTGAATCAACGGGCGACCGCCGGCCTCGAGCAGGGGCTTGGGGACCCGATCGGTCAAGGGGCGCATTCGATTGCCGCGGCCGGCGGCGAGGATCATCGCCTTCATGAGAGCGGGTAGACTCTAGTGGGGGTGTCCCACGATACACCAGCCGGCGTTGCCAGGGTCGTCGGCTCCGATCCGCGTTGGCTCGATCGGGATCCTGCGGCTCGAATGCAGCGCGCGGCCGGTTTGGATGCCCGTCGTCGCCGTGGTAGCCTTTTCGTGCC
>NZ_JAABRP010000003.1 GCF_011390875.1 Thiocapsa sp. | reverse complement strand
GCGAGCGTCTTCGTCGTGTACAAGATAATATCCTTCAATATCAACGGGATCCGTGCGCGACCCCATCAGCTCGAAGCGATCAAGGCTGCCCATGATCCGGACGTCCTTGGCCTGCAGGAGTGTAAGGTCGCCGACGACGCCTTTCCGGTCGATCTGGTGCGGGGACTTGGATTTGCGACGCACTTCCACGGTCAGAAGTCGCACTACGGTGTCGCGCTCTTGAGCAAGGTCGAGCCGCACTCCGTCGCCAAAGGCTTTCCGGGGGACGTCGAGGACGCCCAACGTCGCGCGATCATCGGCTGCTATCCCTTACCGGGCGGAGGCGAAATTACGGTCGTCAACGGCTACTTTCAGCAGGGCGAGAGCCGTGAC
>NZ_JAABRP010000379.1 GCF_011390875.1 Thiocapsa sp. | reverse complement strand
TGCGCGAGCAGCTGAATCCGCTCCACACCGGGCGTCGCCGCGATCATGCGCAGGCTCTTTTTGAGATGGTCGACCGCGTACTCGGCGGATTCAGTGGTGGTGGTGTAGGAGATCAGGAAGTTGCCGGTCGAGGATGCCGGCCAGGTAAAGAAACTGCAGACCTGCTCGCGACCGAAGAAGTGACACAGCTCCGCGGCCGTAAATGCCGCCGTGGCAAAGGTCTCGTTGAAGCCATGGACGTAGAGCATGACCTCCTTCTTCGGCGACATGGCCAAGCGACGCTGGATCTCATCCTGAAAGGCCGCCTTGGTCTCGTCGAACTCGCGCATCTCGACCGGATCCCGACTTAGCGTAGTCTCGCCCGCCCGAATAATCCGGTAGGGCTCAGACGGGAATGCCCCCGACTCCTTGACCGCCCCGAGCTCGAGGGCCACCTCGCGCGTCCGCTCGGCAAGCCGACTCTGGGCCTTCAAGGTCTCCCAATCGATCGCGGGGACCATGCGCACCTCGGCCGAGCCGAACACCATCCCTTTACGGCGCGTCTGCCCATAGGGGAGGCGGCTTTCGGGATCGTCCTCTGCGGCCCGATTGGTGATAAAGAGAAGATCGACTTCGGGGCGCTGTTGCGTGGTTGCGATTTGCTCGAAGAGCACCTGCCCGTTCGGCTCTTGATAGACCAGAGGCGTCGGCATCAGCTGCCGGGGCTTGGTCGCACAGCCCGACAAAACCGCAACCGTCAGCATGAGGGCCGACATCCACGCGAAGGTCCGATTCATTCGGCTTATACCTATTGAAAAAAGGTTAATCTCGGCCACCACCGACGCGACACCAAACCGATGTCGGACAGCAGAAATCCCACTAAAAACGAAAGTATTTAACGCAGGGCATCGAGACGAAGAAACAGATAGTGTGCAAGCCAAACAGGCACTATGATACGCCGCGTTTTCATGTTTCATCTTACCGGAGGACATTTTGATGCCACTCATGACACGCGCGCTCGCCGAGCTGATCGGGACCTTCTGGCTTGTACTTGGCGGCTGCGGTGCCGCCGTCTTTGCAGCAGGCGTTCCCGATGTCGGAATCGGCTATCTGGGCGTCTCTTTCGCTTTCGGTTTGACCGTATTGACGATGGCCTATGCCATCGGTCATATCTCCGGCTGCCATTTGAATCCCGCCGTCTCGCTGGGACTCGCCGTGGGCGGTCGGTTCCCCTTCGCCGACCTTCCGGTCTATGTGATCGCCCAGGTTCTCGGTGCCATTGCCGCCGCGTTCCTGATCTGGTTCATCGCTGCAGACATGGGCGTGCATAAAGAGGGGCAGGCAACCTTTACCCTCGCAGCCAATAGCCTTGCCGTCAACGGTTACGACAGTCTCTCTCCGCAAGGCTACGGCATGATCGCCGGGCTGGTGACCGAGATCGTCATGACAGCCATGTTCCTCTTCATTATCCTGGGCGCGACCGACAAGCGCGGCATCGGCACCCATGCGGGCCTCGCCATCGGCCTGGCGCTCACGCTGATCCATCTGATCTCCATTCCGATCACCAACACCTCGGTGAACCCGGCGCGCAGCACCGGACCCGCGTTGGCGCTGCTCACCGGCGGGCAAGGTCAGGCCGCGAGCCAGCTCTGGTTGTTCTGGGTCGGTCCGCTGATCGGCGCGGCGATTGCCGGCGTGGTGTATCGCCTGTTCGAGCAAAAGCATACGGCTTGACGCGAGCAGGGGCTTTGGGTATCGGCTGCACCCAAAGGCCCCGACGCACGCGACCGAAAGACGGACCGGTCGATCGGTGATCGACCGGTCCGGCAATTGGCCCTTCGCGCCCACGCCATCGCCGATCCAAGTCACCCGCGGACAGGGTGTCATTGTGAACGGATCACCCTTTGCGGTTCCGACTCCCGCCTGTAGGATGAGTTGAACTCCGAAGGCCGAGACACAGCATGCTGCAGGAACCGCTTCCGATCCCCTTGACCGACCTGCGCCGGCGCGTGAATGTCGCACGCAATCTGATTCGTACCATCCTGACGGAGCTCGTCGGTCCCGTCGAGCTGGCCTTTGACTTCTATCGCGAGTGGAACGGCTGCTGGCGCGTTCGCGTCGAGATCAAGGACCCAATCAACGGCCGACTGGAGTTCACCCTGATGGATACCCCGGGCGGCGGCATGCTCGCTCTGCCCCGCCCTCTGCCAGAACGCTGGCGCCTGGAGACCGGGATCCCTGCGACCGACGGGACACGTTGGACCCTGGATACGGAGGGGCACCTCATGCCCTTCTTACCGCCCACCGAAAATCGGTAGGGTGGACAAGCCCCGCGCAGTTCACCGGTGCAGGCCACCTGCGTCGGGGCAAGATGCGGTGGACTTCGCTTTCGCTCCTCCACCCTACCGGCGGGTCTAATAGACGACCACCAGACGTCATATGCACGGTACGGCCGATACATGTCGACATTGGACCAGTGGGGCGAGTTTCGGGAAAGCATCTACTGACCTGGTCGGGGCGACTGAAGTTGCCCCTACAGGCCCTAAAGCGGTCGGGATGCTTACTCTAAACCGCGCCCAGTGCGGTATGCGTAGTTTGTTGGATTGGCTTGGCCGCGCCAGCTCCGACGATCGACGGAACCGG
>NZ_JAABRP010000378.1 GCF_011390875.1 Thiocapsa sp. | reverse complement strand
CGAATCTCCTGCCAGGCCGGGTGCACCTCGATCAGGGATAGCGCCCGTTCCAGCAGTGTCTTGCCTGGCTCCATCTTGAACCAGGTCGAGGCGCCCGAGGGATGCGGGAGCGGGATGAGGTCGGCCTCCAAGCCGCTCGGCGAGCGATAGGGCCATTGGACTCCGACCACATCGTTCAGACGCTTGGACTCCATGAACTGCACGATGGCGAGCTTGCCGACCGGGATGATCAATCGAGGCCGTGATAGCTCGACCTCCGTTCGCCACCAACCACTGCATCGCTCGACCTCGACGGCATCGGGAACCCGGTCGCCGCCTTTCGGGGCTTTGCCGGGAAAGCAGCGACACACCGCGCTCATGAGGGCGCGGCTGCGAAAGGTCGGCTCGTCGATCCCGATGGACTCGAACCAACGAAAGAGCGTCTTGCCCGCGGTCCAGCAAAACGGAATGCCCTGCAGGATCTCGCGCGTGCCCGGGGCTTGGCCGACCATCATGACCGGCGAGATGACGACCTGACCGTGCACGGGCGGCCCCTGCATCCCGGGGCAGCGCCGGCAGTCGACGAGATCGCGATACAGGCGCGTAAGGGCTTCGGCGCCGTGCGGCGCATTCGCCGTGGTCATGATTGGAGGCGCCGGAGGATCTTTTCGATCTGAGCACGATGCGTCCGATTGTGGATCGCGGCCACGGCATGCCACTGACGTGCGTTGAGCGGACCGAACCAAGGATGCGGGTGCCGGTCGCGCGAGCGCAGCGTGCCCAGTCGCTGGACCACATCCGTGTAGCGCTCGACCGCGGCTTCCAATGCGGCGATCCGGTCCGGCCCGGCATCTTCGTGCGGCCTGACGTCCTCGAGACTGATCTCGGCGCCGTGATTGTGATCGGTGCAGATCGCGTGGATCAGGACCATGACTGCGGTGTTGACCATGACGAGATGGTCGAGTGTCATGTAGACGGACCAATCGCGGCTGCTCTCCTCGATCCCCGGAAAGCGCGCGATCCGGACCCGAGCCCTCCCCTGCTCTTCCGAGATGCCTTGCGCGAGCGTTCGGGCCTGCAGGGCGTCGCGCCGGAACGCCCGCAGGATCGCCGCCGGGGGCACGAAGGACGCGTAGAGCCGCAGTCCGAGATCCGCGGCGCGACGCTCATGCCAGGGGATCCGGGCAGGTGCGGCATCGAGATCGTCGTGCGCGTCGCTCATGGCTGGCTCTTGCCCCAGGTATCGCGGAGCCCGACGGTGAGATTGAAGACCGGCCGCTCGGGTGTCGAATCGGTGTCGACGACAAAGTAGCCCTCGCGCTCGAACTGAAAACGTGTGCCCGCGTCGACACCCTGCAAGGTCGGTTCGAGCACGGCGTCGGTGAGGACGCACAAGGAATCGGGGTTGATGTCGGAACGAAAATCGCCCCCGCCTGCGCCCGGCACCGGAACGCGGAACAGCCGGTCGTAGAGCCTCACCTCGGCCCGAACCCCATGGTCGGACGATACCCAATGGATGACGCCCTTCACCTTGCGGCCTTGGGGGTCACGGCCGAGCGTGTCGAGATCGGCGCTGACCCGAAGCTCGACGATCTCGCCGTCGGCATCCTTGACGACTTCCTCGCAGCGGATCACGTAGGCATTGCGCAGTCGCACCTCGCCTCCCGGAATCAAACGCTTGAAGCCTTTGGGCGGGACCTCCTCGAAGTCGGTCCGGTCGATATAGATCTCGCGTCCGAACGGGACGGCACGCAAGCCCAGAGTTTCGTCCTTGGGGTGATTGCGCGCCTCGATCGATTCGGTTCGGCCCTCGGGATAGTTGACGATGACCACCTTCAGTGGGCGCAGCACGGCCATCCGACGCGGCGCGGTGGCGTCCAGGTCTTCACGGATGGTGCTTTCGAGCAGGGCCATCTCGACCAAGTTGTCCGACTTGGTGATCCCGACCCGCTCGCAGAAGTCGCGGATCGCGCCCGGCGTGTAGCCGCGGCGTCGCAGGCCGGCGACGGTCGGCATGCGCGGGTCGTCCCAGCCGTGGACATGACGCTCGCCGACCAGCTCGGTCAAGCGCCGCTTGCTCATGACCGTGTATTCGAGATTCAGCCGGCTGAACTCGATCTGACGTGGCTTGCAGGGTACCGAGACGTTGTTCACGCACCAGTCGTAGAGGGGGCGATGGTCCTCGAACTCGAGCGTGCACAGCGAGTGCGTGATGCCTTCCAGTGCGTCGGAGATGGGATGGGTGTAGTCGTAGGTCGGATAGAGACACCAGGCGGAGCCGGTCTGATGATGGACGACACCGTGCTTGATGCGATAGAGCACCGGGTCTCGCAGGTTGATGTTCGGGGAGGCCATGTCGATGCGCGCACGCAGGGTGCGGGCGCCGTCCGGGAACTCGCCGGCGCGCATCCGTGTGAAGAGATCCAGATTCTCCTCGACCGTGCGATCGCGATAGGGGCTGTCCCGGCCCGGCTCGGTCAGGGTTCCGCGGTAGCTGCGGGTCTCCTCGGCATTCAGGTCGCAGACGTAGGCCAGTCCCTTTTCGATGAGCTCGATGGCGAATGCGTAGAGCTGTTCGAAGTAATCGGACGCGAAATAGACTCGATCGCCCCAGTCGAACCCGAGCCAACGCACATCCGCCTGGATCGAGTCGACGAACTCGACGTTCTCCTTGTGCGGGTTGGTATCGT
>NZ_JAABRP010000377.1 GCF_011390875.1 Thiocapsa sp. | reverse complement strand
TCACCTGCGACAGGCGCGCGGCCTGGTCTTTCAGGCTCTCGGCGGCGGCCGCACTTTGCTCCACCAGCGCCGCGTTTTGCTGCGTCATCTGGTCAAGCTGGTTCACCGCCGTGTTCACCTGCCCAATGCCGTCGCTTTGCTCGCCCGCGGCCGCCGTGATTTCGCCAATGATGTCGCTCACGCGCTGCACCGAGCCCACAATCTCGCTCATGGTCTGGCCCGCATCGGCCACCAGCCGGCTGCCGGTCTCAACCTTGTCCACGCTGGTGCTGATGAGGCCTTTGATTTCTTTGGCCGCCTCGGCGCTGCGCTGCGCGAGGTTGCGCACCTCACCGGCCACCACCGCAAAGCCCCGGCCTTGCTCGCCCGCGCGGGCGGCTTCCACCGCCGCGTTCAGCGCCAGGATGTTGGTCTGGAATGCAATACCGTCGATCACGCCAATGATGTCGCTGATCTTTTTGCTGCTGTGGTTGATCTCGTTCATGGTGGTGACCACCTGGCCCACCACCTGACCGCCGCGCACCGCGATCTCGGAGGCACTGGCGGCGAGCTGGTTGGCCTGGCGCGCAGCGTCGGCGCTTTGGCGCACGGTGCTGGTGAGCTCTTCCATGCTGGCCGCGGTTTCTTCCAGGTTGCTGGCGGCTTGCTCGGTGCGTGCGCTCAGGTCCTGGTTGCCGCTGGCAATCTCGGCCGACGCGGTGTTGATGCTGTCAGCCGCGCTGCGCAGCTCACGCATCATGCTCAGGAAGCGCTCGCGCATGCTTTCCACTTCGCGCACCAGGCGGCCAATCTCGTCGCTGCGTTGGGTTTGGAACGGGCGGCTCAGATCGCCCTGTGCCACGCTGGTCACAGCCTGGGTGAGCTCGGCGAGTGGGCGGCTCACATTGCGCCGCACCAACCAGAAAATGCCCAGCCCCAACACCACGGTGGTGACGGCCAACAAGGACCAGAAGGCGTAAATGGTGGCCCAGTGGGTGGCCATGGCTTCGTCGTCAGACACCTCCGCCACCACCCACCAGCCTCCGGCTTTGGCGGTGCGCTTCACGCGCCACGGATCGGACAGACCGGCCTGAAAGAGCGACGGGCCGCCGTCAACAAAGTTTTCAGGTGCAGTGCGCAGCTGGTCCAGCAGGGGGCCGGCATCGGGAAACACCTCAAGCACCTTTTTGCCAGCGGCTGTGGGGTGGGTCACAAACACCGCTTCGGCGCTGGCTTTGCGGGGGTCGATCACATAGGTGCCGCCGGTCTCAAAAAATCGGGCTTCGTTGACTAGCTGGACCAGCGAGGTCTGAAAGTCACCAATGTCAAAGCCAATGAACAGAATGCCCACCACCTGGCCCGCTTCGTCGGTCATGGCCTCGTAGTGGGTCATGTAATGTTTGCCAAACAGCGTGGCCCGGCCGGTGAAGGTTTTGCCCTGCAGCATGAGCGGGTACGCCGGGTGCTCCCGGGCCAGCAGGGTTCCCATGGCACGCTCACCGTTTTCTTTCTTCAGCGAAGTGGTCACGCGCTCAAAGTCGTCGCCTTTGCGCATGAAAATGGTGGCTACCCCACCGTTTTGCTGGTTAAAGGCGTCCACCTCGGCAAAATCGTTGTTCAGCAACAGGCCTTGGCTTTTGAGCTGACCGGCAACCGGGTCCAGTTCCAATTTTTCGGCGAATTTTTGACGAAACGGGCGGTAAGCCCGGTCGGTCATCATGCGGGCGGTGGCGTCAAAAGCGTCCACCGAGTCGGCCACGGCCTGCGCCTTGTCGCCAGCCCACACCACAATGCGCTCGCGCGAGCGGTCTTCGGCCACCACGGCCAGGAGCACGCTGATGAACAGCAGTACGGTGGCCAGCATGCCCACAGCCTGCAGTGAGAGGCGCCGCGCGATTGACTGATATTTGAAAGAGGGCGTTGTCATACGGACCTTGGTTGTGAGCGGTGAGCCTGGATGTGCATTACTGCAAGCTTTGCGTGCCGTCCATGAGACCCATGTCAGCGCTGGACATGAGTGCGTCGATGTCCATCAAGATCAACATGCGCTCGCCCACGCTGGCTATGCCAGTGACAAAGCTGGTGTCCACCGTGGTGTTCATCTCAGGCGCGGGCTTGATCAGGTCGCTGCTGAGCTCCAGTACATCGGACACAGAGTCCACCACAGCACCCACCACGCGGCCTCGCACGTTGAGCACGATCACCACGGTGAAACCGTTGTATTCCACGGTGTCGCAGCCGAGCTTGATACGCAGGTCCACCACCGGCACGATCACGCCGCGCAGGTTGACCACGCCTTTGATGAACGAGGGCGCGTTGGCGATGCGCGTGGGCTCTTCAAACGAGCGGATTTCCTGCACACGCAGGATGTCTATGCCGTATTCCTCACCGCCCAGGCGGAAAGTCAGGAATTCGGCTTTCTTGGCAGCTGCCACTCGGGCGCTGTGGTGGTTGGCCAGTTGGCTGGCTTCGTTGCGCATGTCCATGGAATAGATCCTCGAATAACGGGTTGGTCCATGAACTATCGGCTGGCCGCGCCCGGGCTGAAGGCCTAATAAAAACCACGAATGCCGGGCTGAACCGCTCTTAGCGCGCGAAATACATTCGAAAGTACACACATGACCGAAGCGAAGAGTCCCAATGGGTGTCCGCAAAGGAAAACACGTTTTCCCTGCGCACTTTTCCATCGTTCT
>NZ_JAABRP010000376.1 GCF_011390875.1 Thiocapsa sp. | reverse complement strand
CGACCGTGGTCAAGCGCATGCTCCAAAACGGCATCGGTGTGTGCAACAGCCGCATCCTGGTCCTCGGCTTTGCCTTCAAGGAAAACTGCCCGGACCTGCGCAACACCCGCGTCATCGACATCATCCAGGCCCTGCGCGAGTACAACATCGCCGTGGACTGCTACGACCCCTGGATCGACCGCGCCGAGGCCAAACACGAATACGGCCTCGAGTGCCTGCCCGAGGCCCCGCCGCCCGGTACCTACGACGCCGTCATCCTCGCCGTCGCCCACCGCGACTTCATCGAGACGGGAGCGACCGGGATCCGCCGCTGGGCCAAACCCAAGGCGATCCTCTACGACGTGAAGTCCGTTCTGCCGGTCGATACGGTGGACGGCCGGCTCTAGGCAAAAGTAAACAGAACGATCATCATCGGTTGTGTGGTGCCACGCGATCGCCTCACCGGTGGATTTCGTGGTAAGCCGCCTATCTATTCGCGTAAGCCCATGAAATAAAACTGATGCGTCTTTACCTCGACCTGTGTTGCTTCAATCGCCCCTACGACGATCAGACCCAAACGCGCATTCGCGTGGAGACCGAAGCGAAGATCCTCATTCAGGAGAAAGTGAAGCGGTCCGAATGCGATTTAGTCTGGTCGTCTACGCTGGACTTCGAGAACGCGAACAACCCCTACGATGAACATCGCCTGGCTATCCAGCAATGGCGGTCGTTGGCCTGCGCCATCGTGATCGCGGACTCGGCAATCATCGCGAAAGCACAGGAGCTGTCATTACGCGGGCTTGGCCGATACGATGCCCTGCATGTCGCCTCTGCGATGGCGGGCGGTGCGGACCTGTTCGTCACGACAGACGACCGGCTCCTCAAGAAGATGTCGCCATCGGAGGCCCTAAAGGTAATCCCGCCCGGAGAGGCTCTCGCCATGTTGGAGCACTGGTATGACAACGGAAACTGAAATCCGCCTGCGGGGCATGCGAGCTCTCATTGACGCGCTCGGTTTGGTCGAAGCTGAGCGATTTGTGGTCTCCATCAACCGAGAAAGGTTCGATTACACGACGTGGCGCCAAACAGGCTTGCCCGATTTGAGCATCGAGCAAATCGCTGCCCGCGCGAACCAACTGTCGGCTGAGCTCGACACAACGCCAAGGGCCTGACGATCATCCTCGCCGGCACCCACCCGGCCAGTCCGTGAGATTCTGGGACAAGTGCTGGAGTTTTGGTTTTTCGAGCGATTTCGCGGACTGACCGCGAAGGAGATCTGGGCGATGCTGAACTTAGTGACCCCGATTCAGGAGACGAAGGCGTATCAATCGATCTTTGCCGAAGGCGAGGCCAAGGGCGAGGTCAAGGGCAAGGCCGAGGGCAAGGCCGAGGGTAAGGCCGACAGTCTCAAGCGCCTGCTTGCGCGCCGCTTCGGCCCATTGCCCGCAGGCGCGGAGCAGCGGATCGACAGGGCGGCGGTCGCGCAACTGGACGCCTGGCTCGACGGCATCTTCGATGCCGCCAGCCTCGATGACCTGATCGGAGGCGACGCGGGGTGAGCCCCGAGACCTCGGCGATTCACATGCCGTAGGCTGTTGCTGTCAGCACCCCGACCGGGATGCCCCCAATCAAAGCGATCTCCCCTCCCGCGCGACGGAGGGGTCGGGGGAGAGGCGCAAATCAGACTAGAACTCGCTCCCACGCAGAGCGTGGGGAGCGAGTTGGTGTGGAGGGAGCTCGGTAACGAGGGCGAGGGGGAACGAGCGAAAAGCGAGGGAAATCGTTCGGCCACATGAAGACACCGAAGACATCCAAGGCACAGCGGCGCGACCCCACGCACGACAGCGGCTACAAACTGCTCTACAGCCACGCCGCCATGGTGCGCGACCTACTGCGCGGCTTCGTGCCCGGCGATTGGGTCGAAGCGCTCGACCTCGAGACCCTCGAGCGCTGCAGCGGGAGCTATGTCACCGACGACCTACGCGACCGCGCCGACGACATCGTCTGGCGCCTGCGCTGGGGCCCCGACTGGCTCTACGTCTATCTGCTGCTGGAATTCCAATCCACCGTCGATCCTTGGATGGCCGTTCGCATCCAGACCTACCTCGGGCTGCTCTACCAGGATCTCGTTCGCGCCGGGACCCTGAGTGCCGCAGGACGTCTGCCGCCCGTTCTGCCCGTGGTGCTCTACAATGGTGTCACGCCTTGGCGTGCTGCCGACACGCTCGAGCCGCTCATCGAACTGGCGCCGCCGGTGCTCGAGCGCTATCGCCCGCGACAGGCTTACCTGCTGCTCGACGAGCAACGACTCGCCAAAGCCGGTCCCCTGCCCGAACGCAACCTCTGCGCTGCACTGTTTCGGCTCGAGGCCAGCCGCGGCGCGGGCGAGGCGATGGGCATCGTGCAAGCCTTGCTCGACTGGCTCAAGGCACCGGAACAGACCGGCCTGCGCCGAGACTTCGCGGTTTGGTTCGGTCGCGTCTTCCTGCCCAAGCGACTGCCCGGCGTGCAACTGCCACCCCTTGGTGATCTCAGCGAGGTGTATCACATGCTGGCGGAGAATTTGGAAACCTGGACCGATCAGTGGAAACGAGAAGGCTTGGAACAAGGCTTGGAACAAGGCTTGGAGCAAGGCCTGGCGCAAGGCTTGGAGCAAGGTCGCGAGGCAACCCGCCACATCTTGGTCCGTCAGGTGCGACGCCGATTCGGTC
>NZ_JAABRP010000375.1 GCF_011390875.1 Thiocapsa sp. | reverse complement strand
CGTCTCACCGAGATCGAGGACATCTCCAAGGCCAAACGCAAAATGAAAATTACGCATGTCGCTCCGGACGCGGTTTAAGCGCTGTCATTCGGTTAAACCGGCTCATCCAACCACCCCGCTGCAAGGCACGTCTTTGTCTTCCCTCCCCGCACCTGTGCTGGATCGCCGCCTATCCGTCGCTCCCATGCTCGACTGGACGGATCGCCATTGTCGCTATTTTCTGCGCCTTCTCAGCCGATCCACCCTGCTCTACACCGAGATGGTGACGACGGGTGCACTGATCCATGGTTCCAAAAGGGGCGATAGCGAGCGCTTCCTCGGCTTCGATCCGGCCGAGCACCCGATCGCGCTCCAGCTCGGCGGATCGGATCCGCAGGACATGGCGCACTGCGCACGGTTGGGCGCCGATCGAGGCTATGACGAGATCAACATCAACGTCGGTTGTCCGTCGGACCGGGTGCAGAACGGGCGATTCGGCGCCTGTTTAATGGCCGAGCCGAGACTGGTCGCGGACTGCGTTGCGGCGATGAAAGATGCCGTCGCAGTGCCCGTGACCGTCAAGACCCGTATCGGGATCGACGATCGCGACAGCTACGGCGAGCTTGTGGACTTTGCCGGCGCCGTGACCGCGGCCGGGTGCGACGCGCTCGTCGTGCATGCGCGCAAGGCTTGGCTCGCCGGGCTGAGCCCGAAGGAGAACCGCGACATCCCGCCGTTGCGCTATGACGTCGTCGAGCAGCTCAAACGCGATCTGCCGCATCAGACCATCGCGATCAACGGGGGCATCAAGACCCTGGAGCAGGCCGTCGGGTTTCTGGAGACTCTCGACGGGGTCATGATCGGCCGCGAGGCCTATCACAACCCCTGGGTCCTCGCCGAGGCGGACCGCATGATCTTCGGGGACGTCCGTCGCGCGCCGACGCGCAACGAGATCCTCGACGCCTTCCTGCCCTACGTGGAGCGTGAGCTTGCGAGGGGCACGCCGCTGAGCGCCATGAGCCGACACATCCTCGGTCTCTTCCAAGGCCAACCCGGCGCACGTGCCTGGCGACGCCATCTGAGCGAGCAGGCGCATCGTCCGGGCGCGGGAGTCGAGGTCCTGACCGCCAAGCTGCCGCCCGAGCCGCGACCTTAGCCTGCGGGATTCGCGCGCGGCGCCATGGACTGGATCAGCCTCTCCCTGCTCTGCGCCTTCTCCCTGGCGAGTGCGGACGCCGCAACCAAAGCGTGGCTTCAGGGCTTCTCGGCCCGCGAGCTTGTCGTCGTGCGCTTCGGCGTCGTCGGGCTGCTCATGACGCCGCTGCTGGTCGGCATGCCGCCGGTACTGGATGTGCCGCTGGCGTTCTGGATGTGGATCGCGGCCTTAATCCCGCTGGAGATCGCCGCGATGCTGCTCTACATGGCGGCGATCCGCGACCATCCGCTCTCGCTCACCCTGCCCTACCTGGCCTTCACCCCGGTGTTCGTCATCGCGGTGGCTTGGGTGCTGCTCGGCGAGGAGATCAGTCCGCTGGGTGCGGCGGGTGTCGGCTTGGTGGTGGCCGGCGCCTGGCTGCTCAACAGCCGACATGCCAGCTACCGCGACTGGCGAAGCTGGACACGTCCGTTCGCGGCCATCGTCGAGGAGCGCGGCTCGCGGATGATGCTGGCGGTGGCCGCCATCTATGCCGTGACCGCGACCCTGGGCAAAGGGGCCATGCGTCACATGGAACCGGAGTACTTCGGGGCCTTCTACTTCGCGCTGCTGGGGGCGGCCGTCTGCCTGCTGTTCGCACTGCCGCGGCCCCGGCTGCTGCTCAAGTTGGCGCGCCGTCCCGGACCCGTGCTGCTGGTCGGCGCCCTGATGGGTCTGATGGTCTACACGCACTTCCTCGCCCTGCAACAGGTCGAGGTGGCCTACATGATCGCCGTCAAACGTCTCAGTCTGCTCTTCGGCATCCTCTACGGTGTGCTGATCTTCCGCGAGACCGGACTCTCCACACGTCTGCCCGGCGGCGTGTTGATGCTCGCCGGTGTGGCGCTCATTGCTCGGTAGGCGCGAGCACGGAAACGAAGGCCGACTCGATCCGTTCGAGAACCTCGGCCAACGGAGGGGTTCGGCTGGTGTCGATGAAGACCGCATGGGCACGCTCGTCGGACGCCAAGGGCTCCAAGGCCAGCCGTTGACGTTCGAGAACCCTCACGTCGGCTTCGGAGACATCCTGGTTCTCGGCACGCCGACAGATGATGCGGTTACGCAGTACATCCACTGGGGCATCGAGAGCCAGGATCGCGACCGGGGTGCAGTGCCGCCGAGCCAAGTCCCAGAACAGTGCACGCCGCGCCGCGCAGATGAAGGTTGCATCGACCAACACGTCGTAGCCGTAGCCGAGGATCGCCTCCGCCAGACGCAACAGCCGGGCGTAGGTCCAATCGGTCGCGGTCGGGAAATAGATACCGGCGTCGAGCGAAGCGCGAGTGGACATCGTCTCGGAGATACCGAAGAGGCGCTTGCGCTCGATGTCCGAGCGCAGATGAATCAAGGGGAGTGCCTCGCGAAGCCGACGCGCCATGTAGCTCTTTCCGGATCCGGACAGACCGCACGCAATCAGCAGGCGAGGCGAACGGGGACGTATATAGGACTCGGCAAGCTCCAGATAACGGGTGCAGGTCGCGCGATTGCGGGCCTCTTGTGCCGAATCCAGATCGCCCTGCCCGAGAC
>NZ_JAABRP010000374.1 GCF_011390875.1 Thiocapsa sp. | reverse complement strand
TGCAGGTGTGCGACGGGGACGGCGATCCTCATGTCGAGCTGCCCTGCCAAGCTGGTTCGTCTGCCGTGGCGGGATATGCCGTGCTCAACACGCTGAATATTCTCGGCGGCAATCTCGTCGACGTGTTGCTGGTCGAGATCGCCCCGCCCGCCGGATCGATTATCTAAGGACGAAGACATGGCACTGAGATTCCCCAACCGAACCGGCGAGATCGGAACCTACGCTCCCGGCGTGATTACCCTGTCAGGGCAAGCGCTCCCCGGCATGCGGACGTTCGCCGCGGCGCTTGCAGCCGACCGCCTGGCTGATGCCGATACCGTCGGCCTGTCGATCCGCGCCGTGAGCGACGCTGCGAAGTGGGAGGTTTGGCAAGCGACTTACGATGACGCCGGCACCCTAACCGAGACCGTTCCAGAGGACGCCTCGGGATCCGCGATCGCCGCCGACGCACTGGTCGAGGTCACGGCGGTCGTGACCGACGGCATGCTGCGCGGCTTCGACTACACCGCGCCAGACTATCCCGATGCTCCGCCCGCGTGGACCGTGCAGAACGACCCGGCAGAGGTCGAGTGGGATGCGTTCCTCGGTACATGGCGGATCATCGCCGACGCCAACAACGGATGGCTGGATCCGAGTGCCGAGAATGCCGCACTCACCCCGACGACGTTCAGCGTCGACGTGTTCGTCCCTGTTGGCGCCGACCTGACCGATGCATCGACGGGGGCCGGGTTTGTGCTCACCTACGGCGGAGGATACCTAGAGCAGTACGCGGGCGGATCCGTGGCGGAGGGCTGGAACACCGTGAGCGGGACCGTCACCGGGCAGACCGGCGACATTACCGGGCTCGGGCTTTTTGCTCCCTACGATGACAGGGCCGGCTACCGCTTCCGCAACTTCACGGCGACCTGATCGTGATCTTTCCCGGTCTCTCGCCGATCGGGTCCGGCTCCTCCGCGGCATCGACAAGCGAGGGCGGCGGGGCACTGGTCCCTGGGTTCTCGCCGATCGGCTCCCTTTCGCTCGGCGCCGCGGATACGGTAGCACCCGAGCCGGACTATCCCGAGATCGCGCCTGTCGATGGGCTGCTCGGGGTCGCGGCGGTGTCCGGGTATGTGAAGCCATCCGCCGCCTTTCTCGCCCCTGGGTTGCTCGGGGTTGGATCCGCGACCGCTTACGCAAGCCCGGCCGTTGCGTTCCTGGCCACTGGCTTGCTTGGCGTCCCCCGCGCGCTCGTGCGCTCATCGCCCCCGGCTGCTGCGGAGATCCAGAGCGGCGTCACGCTCTACCGCTGCATGCTCACGGGGGCGCCCGACGGCCGCACCGATGCCGTGCTGCCGATCCGCTCGTTTCAGGTCCGCCATCGCCGCGACACGGCGAGCTACTACCAGATCATCATTCCATCGCTCGCGTACATCGACTTCATCACCGAACGGCCGAATGGCCAGATCGTCATCTGGGCGGACACGGACGGCGTCACCGAAGAGCTGATGCGCGGCTCGCTCGGCGATATCCGCGCGGACCGCGGGCCGAATAACCAGGCGATCACCATCAGCGGCAATGCCAGCCGTGCCGCAACGCCGCTCGCGACCTATCGCGTCTCGCGCGCCCTGTACCAGTACAGCACGTTCGACGGCGAGCAACGCCTGAGGATCGAGCCTCGCGCGGGGATTCGCCCCGGCGATACGATCCAATTCGAGGGGTCGTTTTTCACAGCTGGCGTGGTGACGTGGAGCGTGTCGGTCTCGGGAACCGGGCTGTCCGCTCAGATGGAAGTCGCCACGCTTTCGGACATGGCCTAATGCCCATCGGCTACGTTACCGAAAACCAAGGCGAGTCGCGCTATACCGTCGCGATCCCCAGACGGACGCCATTACTGGCGGCTCTGATCGAGGCGCGGCGCGTCGAGATCGAGGGCATCGATCGTGTGCTTGAGGAGCTGCGAAAGCACGAGACGGCGCGGCGCGAGGTCTATGACGCGGCGATGGCCGCGCTCGGCGCGGCGATGGCTGGGTATACCGAGTGCCGCGAGTCTTACACCGAGCTTCAATGCCGCAATGCCAAGATCGCGGAGGCCAACGCCGCTTATTCGGCCGCTCGCGCCGAGTGCGACGACGCGTGGAACGATTGCCTGTTTGCGTGCGACATCGGCGACGGCGATTGTCAGGACGCCTGTGACGATGCGCGCGAGGCGTGCAGGGACGCAGCCGAGCGAGACCGGGACAACGCACTCGCCGCCGTCGATCGACTCTGCCAGGACGCCATCGTCGCTCACCTGCAAGCATGCCAAGCGCAGTGGGCGCCCGTGATCGCAGAGGCCCAGGCGGCGGCGATCGAGGCGCTCGCGCCGCTGCAGGATGCGATGATTGCCATTACCTGGGAGCGCGCCAAACGTACCGCGGCCACACGCCGGCTCAATGAACTGCTAGGCGTGCAGGCAAGCGCCGATACCGCAACGGCGTGGTCTGCGCAGTACAACGAGGAGATCCTGGTGGGCGAAGTCCCTGAGGATCCGACCGGCTCGGAGGAAAACGCGGTCACGGTTGCGACCGTCTCGGGACGCGCGGTGATTACTGAGATTTCCAGCGCCGCACCTTGCGTGCACGATGCCCGCGCACTACCTGCCGACGTGCTATTCGTCGATGCCGCGCTTGCCACCGGTGTGGAGACGTGGCGCCCGACGTGGCGCACGGGGACCGTGACGGCCGTCAATCCAGACGGCACGCTCAAGGTGCGCATC
>NZ_JAABRP010000373.1 GCF_011390875.1 Thiocapsa sp. | reverse complement strand
CCGGGGGCACGGTTGAACCGGGGGCCAGCCGTTTGGCCGAGGCGGTCGGCGCGGTCGAGATCGCGCCCGGCGTGCTCTGTCTTGAGCGGCGGATTCCCGCGCGACAGCGGCACGGTCAGGTCTCGATCGGACCCTTCGATGGTGCCATGTGGGAGGCGTCGATCGATCCGGGCTGGGTGAGTCCGGCGTCGCGCCTCGAGCCCGAGCTCGAACGAGGGCGGTCGGTTCCGGCAGCAGCCGCCCCGGTCTGTCTGGACACCGAGACCAGCGGCCTGGCCGGCGGCACGGGGACCTGGGCCTTTATGACCGGTCTGCTGCGCGCACAAGCCGACGGATGGATCCTGCGCCAATACCTCCTGACGCGCCTCGATGCCGAGCCGGCTTATCTTGAAGCCATCGCCGCCGAACTCAGTGGCGCCGGGCTTCTCGTCAGCTACAACGGCCTGTCCTTCGACATCCCGCTGCTCACCACGCGTTTTCGCCTCTGTGGCCAAACCGATCCGCTTCCGACGCTGCCGCATCTGGATCTGTTGAAGCCGGTGCGACGTGCCTACGGTCGGGTCTGGCCCGATTGCCGACTCGCGAGCGTGGAGCAGCGCCTCTTGGGGTTCAAGCGCAAGGACGATCTGCCGGGCTCCGAGGCCCCGGCGGCCTGGCTCGCCTGGTTGCGCGCGGGCGAGACGACCCCTTTGGCCGGCGTGCTGCGTCACAACCGCTGGGATCTGCTCTCGCTGGCGACCTTGATCCCGCGTCTGGGCGAGGTGTTCGACGATCCGGGTGCGTTCGATGCCGACATCCGTGCCGTGGCCGCCTACCATCATGCGCAGGGTCGATCCGATCGCGCTTTCGATCTACTCCGGTCCGGGTGCCGCCACCTGGATTCGGCCGGCTTGATGGATTTGGCGCGTCTGCATCGTCGACGTGGCGACTGGGAGCAGGCTCTTGCAATTTGGGAGCAACTGGCGACTGAAGGCGATGCCGATGCGTGCACGGCACTGGCGAAGTATCACGAGCACCGCACGCGCGACCTGCACCGCGCACTCGCGCTCGCCCGCGAGCTTCCGCCGGGACCCCTGAAAGAGCGACGCTGCGCACGGCTGAACGCGAAGCTCGATGCGCTCGACGGCGGGTCATCAGGGTTGCTGGACGCCTTGGCGGCAAACCTCGACGGATCCCGCTCAGGGGACCGGCCACCCAAAAATTAAAGTGGCTCGTGACATCCACTCTGCGGTGTCACGGATGCACTGTGGCTCTGCGCAACCTGCCGGCTTGGCCGGAGTGACGGGCGATGGCGAAAACGGGGAAAGCACCAGTGACGATACCCTCGCCGTAATGTACAATTTAAACATTCTGTATAATTTTTGGAGGCAACGATGCGCACCGTGACTGCGAGCGAAGCGAAGCAAGGGCTGGCAAGCGTTATCGAGGCCGCGGCCAGGGAGCCGATCGTGATCGAGCGCCAGAAGCGTGCGGTCGCAGTTGTATTGTCGATGCAGGAATACGAGCGTCTGGTCCGACTCAACGTCGCCGAGTTCCAACGATTCTGCGACCAGATCGGGGTCTCGGCCAAAGGTTCCGGCATGAGCGAGGCCAAGCTCGCTGAACTCCTTGCCGATGATTGAACAATCGCTCTGGGTGCTCGACACGAATGCCCTGATCAGTCGCTTGCTCTGTCCCGGCGGGGTGGCCGCGCAAGCCGTCGATCATGCTTTGGCGCGCGGTCTGCTGCTGGTGTCCGACGAGACCCTGAGCGAATTGGTCGAGGTGCTGAGTCGCTCCAAATTTGACCCCTATGTGACGCGCGCCGATCGGGTGCGATTCATTGAGCGACTCGGCGGCGTGGCCCGTATCGTCCCGATCGTGAGCAAAGTTCAAGCCTGTCGAGATCCGAAAGACGACAAGTTTCTGGATGTGGCACTGAACGGTGAAGCGACCGCGATTGTCACCGGCGATCAGGATCTCCTTGTTCTGGACCCATTTCACGGTGTTCGTATTGTCAGCCCAGCGGCTTTTCTGACATGGACTTGAGGTGTGTTGCACCGAGATCGAGGATATCTCCAAAGCCAAACGCAAAGCGAAAATGACGCATATCGCTCTGGACGCGGTTTAGATGCCCCGAGCTCGTCTTAATGGTGTGCCGTTGCATCTCGTGCTGCGCGGGCACAACCGCGGCGCCTGTTTCTTCGACGAGCGGGATGATTTCGCCAATCTGGGATGGCCGGGGGAAGCACTTCCGCGCAAGCAGCGCTTCCTGCATGCGATGACCGCCCAACGTCGAGAGCCCGTTGCGGTGACCTAAGGCTCCGAACACCGGATCACCCCCGGCTCTGCCGGGGGCATCCGGGCGTCTCATCGTGGATGAGTTCGAGCGTTGCCGGGGAGGTTTACTGAACCTGCTCGGGGAACGTGATCACGGACGTCTGCCTGAATGCATCGACCTTGGCGAGGACCTGCTTTTGCAGCTCTTGCGCCCTCAGCTGCTTCTCGATCTGTGCCTTCATGTCCTCGAAGGGGACGGCTCCGGCCGCGTTCTTGCCCGTCGACTTGATGATGTGATACCCAAACTGGGTCTCCACCACCTCGCTGACATCACCCGGTTCCAGGCTGAAGGCCGCGTTTTCAAAGGGCGCGACCATTTGACCGCGTCCGAACTCGCCCAGATCGCCCCCTTGAGGCGCACTCGGGCAGGTCGATTCCTTCTTGGCCAGCTCGGCAAAGTCTTCACCGGACTTCACCTGTTTCAATAACC
>NZ_JAABRP010000372.1 GCF_011390875.1 Thiocapsa sp. | reverse complement strand
GCTAAACGAACAATGAAAACGACGCATGTCGCTCTGGACGCGGTTTAGTCAGCGAACGCTATAGATTTGGTCGAAGATGCCGCCGTCGGCGAAGTGTTTCTCCTGCGCGGCCTTCCAGCCGCCCAGGTCTTCGATCGTCACCATATCGACCTGGACGAACCGCTCCTTGTAGCGTGCCGCGACCTCCGGGTCGGTCGGACGATAGAAGTGTTTGGCGGCAAGCTCCTGGCCTTCCGGCGAGTAGAGGAATTCCAGATAGGCCGTCGCCACGGCGCGGGTTCCCTTCTTGTCCACGGTGCGATCCACCACCGTGACCGGCGGCTCGGCGAGGATCGACAGGGATGGGACGACGATCTCGAATTTGTCCTCGCCGAACTCCTTGAGTGCGAGGAATGCTTCGTTCTCCCAGGAGAGCAAGACATCGCCGAGCTCGCGCTGCACGAAGGTGGTGGTCGAGCCGCGAGCGCCCGAATCGAGCACCGGGACATTCTTGTAGAGTCGCGCGATGTAGTCCTTCACCCGGGACTCGTCGCCGCCGTATTCCTTCTCCGCCCAGGCCCAGCCCGCCAGATAGTTCCAGCGCGCACCGCCAGAGGTCTTGGGGTTGGGCGTGATCACGGCGACCCCCTCCTTGACCAGGTCTCCCCAGTCTTTGATGCCTTTCGGATTACCCTTGCGGACCAGAAAGACGATGGTCGAGGTGTAGGGCGAGCTGTTCAGGGGCAGTCGCGACTGCCAGTCATCGGCCAGGAATCCCTGCGCGGCGATCGCATCGATGTCGTAGGCCAGCGCCAGGGTCACGACGTCGGCTTCCAGTCCGTCGATGACCGCGCGCGCCTGCTTGCCGGCCCCGCCGTGCGATTGTTGAATCCTGATCGTCTCGCCGGTCTTCTTCTCCCAGTGTTTGCCGAAGGCCGGGTTGAATTCTTGGTAAAGCTCGCGTGTCGGGTCGTAGGAGACGTTGAGCAGCGTGGTGTCGGCCTGCGCGATGCCGAGGGTCGACAGGCCCAGCACGGCGGCGAGGATGGATTTCGGAGGGAATGTGACGGTCATGGTCTGGTCCTTTTGACTGTCGAAAAGGGATCGAGACCCGGATTGAAGCACCTTCGTCGAGCCGTGCCCAATCACGAAATCCGCAAAGCTTTTCGATTTAAACCGCGCCCAGCGCGGTATGCGGTGTTTTTGGATGGGATCGGCCCCGGCAGACTTGACGACCGTTGGAGCCGGCGCGGTTTAAGATATTAAAAAATATTGAATTTTAAACCGCGTCCCCCGCGAAGGGTCGTGGATTCACCAAACGTCGAACTCACTCGAAAGTGAGCATGTCGCTCTGTACGCGGTTTAATTGCGTTCTGCGCGACGCGAGCGCGTTCGCATCGGTTCGGCCTTACGGGTATCACCGGCGACGCAGCAGGCGCGGCTCGGCGCAACCCCGCGACAGCCGCGCTTATCGTGAAACCTGATAACCAAAGCATGATTCGACGGTTCCAGCGCGGTGCGTCTTGCACTAGCCTGCAGTTGTTATCCGAACCCCGAGACCCGCTGCCATGACATTGGATTCCAGGCCCTTCGTCGATGTCGGGACCCTCGGTCCGAACCCGGTAAAGCCATAATGGGCGTTGCGACCTTCTTCAACCCGACGCGCCAGACCCGCGTGCTGCCCGGCTTCGGCCTCGCACTCGGCTACACCCTGGTCTATCTGTCGCTCATCGTGCTGATTCCGCTGTCGGCGGTCTTCATCAAGACGGCGACCCTATCCTGGGGCGAGTTCTGGGCCATTGTTTCCTCCCCAAGGGTGGTGGCCACCTACAAGCTCTCGTTCGGAGCCTCGCTGCTGGCGGCGGCCATCAACGCGCTCTTCGGTCTGATGTTGGCTTGGGCGCTGGTTCGCTACAGCTTCCCGGGTAAGAAGCTGATCGACGCACTGGTGGATCTGCCCTTCGCGCTGCCCACCGCCGTGGCCGGCATCGCCCTCACCGCGCTCTATGCCGGCAACGGCTGGATCGGGAGCCTGCTCGCACCGCTCGGCATCAAGGTCGCCTTCACGCCGCTCGGTGTGCTGGTAGCCCTGGTGTTCATCGGTGTCCCCTTCGTGGTGCGCACCGTTCAACCCATCCTCGAAGACCTCGAGACCGAGCTGGAAGAGGCCGCTGCGAGCCTGGGCGCCAACCGCCTGCAGACCTTCACCAAGGTACTGCTGCCGACCTTGTTGCCGGCTCTCCTGACCGGTTTCGCACTGGCCTTTGCCCGGGCAGTCGGCGAGTACGGGTCGGTGATCTTTATCGCCGGCAACATCCCGATGGTGTCCGAGATCACGCCGCTCATCATCATCACCAAGCTCGAGCAGTACGACTATGCCGGCGCGACCGCCGTGGCGGTCGTCATGCTGGTCTTTTCCTTTCTCATGCTCTTGGCCATCAACCTGTTGCAGGCCTGGGGTGCGAAGCGGACCGGGAGAAATCGCTGATGGCTGCCGCCGGCGTCGTGTACGGGCGGGGCGATGCCCGTCGTTACGAGACCAATCCCGCAACCCGCGAGACGGACTGGGTGAAGTGGCTGATCCTGACGGCGGCGTTGAGCTTTTTCCTGCTGTTCTTGTTGATGCCGCTGATCGCGGTCTTCACGGAGGCCCTGCGCAAGGGTTGGCTGACCTATCTCACGGCCATCACCGACCCGGATGCCTTGGCGTCCGTGCGGCTGACGCTGCTGGTGGCAGCCATCTCGGTGCCGGTAAACCTGGTGTTCGGGGTCGCCGCGGCTTGGGCTATC
>NZ_JAABRP010000371.1 GCF_011390875.1 Thiocapsa sp. | reverse complement strand
AGCTCCGACAGTCGTCGGGGCTGGCGCGGCCAAGCCATTCCAACAAATGACGCATATCGCACCGGGCGCGGTTTAACTCGTGACGGGATCAGCCTTTTAGGCTGCGCGGGCGGGTGATCGAGATCAGCTGAGCGCTGCCGCACGGCAGCGCGTTCCAATCGTCCGGCATCTCCAGTCGGGCCACGGTGGCGGTGGGGAGGAGCTTGCCGTCGTCCGGGATCTCCAGATCCTCGCCGACCAGGTGCATGAGGAGCTCCTCGAGACCCGGGTTATGGCCGATCAGCAGGACGGTCGCCGCCTCGGGGGAACAGCGCCCGAGGACGGACAGGAGCTGCTTGGCCTCGGCCTCATAGATGTCGGCATCCCAGACGATCTGCTTTTTCTTGATGTCGAGGCATTTGCAGACCTTCGACGCGGTCTGCTTGGCGCGCTCGGCCGGTGAGCTGACCACCAGGTCCGGGACCAAGCCCTCGCGATAGAGCCAGGCTCCGACCTTGGGGGCATCGCTCTTTCCGCGCTTTGCCAAAGGACGGTCGAAGTCGCTCGTCGCGACCGAGTCCCAGTCGGACTTGGCGTGTCGCAGGATGAGGAGCTCTCTGGGCATGGAGAAGAAGGGGTCGGCGTAACTCAAGCAGAGGTCGAACAAGTCTTGGTCACAGTAGCGGGCCTTTTAACATATCCGTCATCTTCAAGGAAATGAGGATTCCCCGCGCCGCGCACATCGGCCCCTAACGCACCGCAGCCAGCAGCCGATCCGTCATCGCTTTGGCCTGGGCGAGATAGCCGCCGCCGAAGAGGTTGAGGTGATTCAAGACATGGTAGAGATTGTAGAGGATCCTGCGCGTGCCGTACTCGGGCGGCAGCGGCGAGACCTCCCGATAGGCCGCGTAGAAGTCGGATCCGAAGCCGCCGAAGAGCTCGGTCATGGCCAGATCGGTCTCCCGATCGCCGTAATAGACAGCTGGATCGAAGATGACCGGCTCGCCCTCGCGGGTTGCGCCGATGTTGCCGCCCCAGAGATCGCCGTGCAGCAGAGACGGCGCGGGACGGTGGCCGATCAGGTCGTCGAGGACGGACATCAAGCGCTCGCCCGAATCCGACAACGTCCGGCCGTGCCCGTTGCGGACCGCCAGATCCAACTGGAACCCGAGCCGATGCGCGCGCCAGAAGTCGACCCACTCGGAGGATCGGGCGTTGTTCTGAGGCGTCGAGCCGATGGTGTTGTCACGATGCCAGCCGAAGTCGGACGCGGTGAATCGATGCAGATGCGCCAGCCGGCGGCCCGCCTCCGCGCCGTTCAAGCGCCCGGCCAGATCCAGATACTCGATCGCCAGATAGCTTTGGACGCCTGCGATACCTGTGCAGACGGGCTCGGGCACCCGAATCGCCTTCGCCGCTCGCAGGGCGACGAGGCCCTCGGACTCCGCCTCGAACATTTCCAGCCGGTCGGCGCTGTTGAGCTTGACGAAATAGGCTCGCGCGCCGTCGGCGAGCACGACCGCGCGATTGATGCAACCGCCGCCGACCGACTGTTCCCGCTGGATCCGGAAAGGACGTCCGGTCGCACTCGCGATCTCGCACGCGATCGTTTCGCGATCATTCATCCGGATCGATCACCCGGTCACGCGTCGGGCTCACTCGGCGGGCTCACGCATCGGATTCATTCATCGGGGTCTCGTCGAAACCTCGAGCAATACGCCGATGCAAGGGGCTCGAGCGCGGGAAGTGGGCACGCAGGAAGGCCATCTGATCCGCCAGGACGTGGCGCCCCATCAGGAAGATGTATTCGGCATGCGTCGGCGTGAAGGGCACTGCCAACAACTCCATGCCGGCCGCCTCGGGCGTACGCCCGGCCTTGAAATTGTTGCACCGCACGCAGGCGGTCACGACGTTGTTCCAGACATCCTTGCCGCCGCGGCTGGTGGGGCGCACGTGATCGCGCGACAAATGACGCCCCGAGAAGCGGCTGCCGCAATACATGCACATGTGGTCGTCGCGGTGAAACAGGGTACGGTTCGACAGGGGCGGTGCATAATCGTCCTGAAGCTTGTTCAGGGCGTGATGTGTGCCGTAAGTCGCGATGATGGAGTGGATCTCCAAGCGACTCTGTCGGTGGGTGCTCGAATTGATACCGCCGCGCAGCTCGAACAAGGCATCCCCGCAGGCATAGGCCACCTGCCCGAGGAAATACAGCCGGGCGGCAACCCGGTAGTCCACCCATTCCATTGGCATACCCGCCAAATCCGTTCGCAGTACCTGTTGAGTCAGTGACAACATAGCGGCGTTACGGCTCGGAATTTGCGAGCATGATACACAGTTGCCCTTCGCGCGCAAGCCGTCGCCGTCATAGGGATTTGCGATCGAACGTGACGAAACCGCTCTTAACCTCGCTGATCATTCACAGCCACCGTGCATGCCCGCGGAGGCGCTCGGCGCAGGGGTTCGGTGCCCCGCACGAGCCGCCGGAGCAATACGCAAGATACTGATTAAAAACATGTTCACAAATTGGCTAAAAAGTTTCCAAACGAACAGAACCGTAACAATGACGCCTGCTCGCGTCGACTTTACACCCGTCATCCCCAGACTTATCCACAGGAATTGTGAACTGCTCGGGTTTCATGTTCCGCGACAAGTGATTGCCGGTGTTTCCTAGCCAAGCGCGGACGTCCCGCGTCTAAACCGCGTCCAGAGCGAAATGCTCACTTTCGAGTGAGCTCGACGTTTGGTGCATCCACGACCCTTAGCGGGGACGCGGTTTAAATTTTATAATTTTTAGCATCTTAAACCGCGCCGGCTCCGACAGTT
>NZ_JAABRP010000370.1 GCF_011390875.1 Thiocapsa sp. | reverse complement strand
CCATCTGCTCTACGACGACACCTTCTGCGCCCACCCGCTGGAGACCTCGGGCGCGATGATCACCTTGCCGCTGTTCTCCCCCCAAGGCGAGGTCATGCAGGCTGCGGCCCTGATCGAGCTCGGTGCGGCCGCACGGATCGGCCCGGAAGAGACCGATGTCATCAAGCAGATCATGATGCCGCTGCAGGTCGCGCTCGAGCGCGAGGTCATCTATCGCTCCATCGAGGCGGAGCGACAAAAGGCCTATCAACGCTCGATCCGCGACTCGCTCACCGGCCTCTTCACGCGCCTCTACATGCTCGACGTGATGAAGCGCCACTGCAGCATCCACGACCGCAACGACTCCGCGCCGATCGCCGCGCTCATGGTCGACGTGGATCACTTCAAGCAGATCAACGACACCCACGGACACGCCGCGGGCGACG
The DNA here is from genome assembly GCF_011390875.1 of Thiocapsa sp. Lineage (GTDB taxonomy): Bacteria > Pseudomonadota > Gammaproteobacteria > Chromatiales > Chromatiaceae > Thiocapsa. The sequence continues at coordinate 2,397 of NZ_JAABRP010000370.1, read as the reverse complement.
AGGTGCTCAAACAGGTCGCCCGGGTTCTGCGCGACAGCATCCGCGAGACCGATATCCCGGTGCGGTTCGGCGGCGAGGAGTTCATCCTCTTCCTCGTCGGCGCCTCGGCCTTCGGCGCGCAGGACTCTGCCGAGCGCATCCGCTCCGCGATCGAGCGGCACGCCTTCACGATCGACTCGGACCAACAGATTGCAGTCACCGTCAGCCTCGGAGCGGCGATGCGCCGCCAATTCGAGTCCCTCGACGAGCTCATCCGCCGAGCCGACGGAGCCCTCTACCGCGCCAAGCAAAACGGCCGCAACCGCGTCGAGCTGTAGGGGCGAATTTAGTCGCCCATTCAGCTCGGGTATCGGCCGTCGTATGGGCGACTGAAGTCGCCCATACCCCTACCGGGCGGGCGGAACGGAGGGATACGCTGGCGGCTCCGGCGACGGGGGGGCTTCCATCAACCCCGCGGGCATCGGCGGCATGGGCGGCATGCCCATCGGATCACGCACGTAGGACGGAAAATCCGGATTGGTCCAACCCGCTTCGGCCAGCTTGCCCTCGGGCGGACGCAGCCGCGCGGTGTAATCGAGCACGGCCGCCTGGTGACGGGGCGTGAAGCCGTCGATCTGCTTGACCATCTTGGGGTCCGAGTTCTTGCGTCGACCCGTGCGGATCGCATCGAACTGGCGCATCAGATAGAGATAGTGCTGGCCAGCAATCGCGGGGATGTGCTCCACCTCGTTGCCCTCCCCGTTCTCGCCGTGACACTTGGAACAGTGCTCCGCGTAGACCTCCTGTCCCAAGGGCAGATCCACCCCCGGCCCGACGCCGTTCTCCGGTGTCATGGGCAGCTGCGCCACATAGGCCGCCACGTCGGCGACACTCTGAGGGCCACCGAGGATGCGCGGAACCGAGAAGGGATACATGAGCGGATTGTCGCGATTGCGCGCCCGAATATCCGCAAGCTGCTTGATGATGACGGTACGCAACTGCCCGGCAATCTGGGGATAGGTCCCGTCGGGCGCACCCCAGCCCTCCGGACGATGGCAGACCGCACAGGTCAGATAGACCCTGCGTCCGTTCTCCGGATCGGGGGTCAGCGCCATCACCTGCTCGTATTCGAGCCGGGCGATCTCGGCCGGGCTTTCGGCCGGATCCGAAGCGGATGCTTCAGCGGGTTCTTGGGCATGGGCCGCCCACGGGATGATGCCCGAAAGGGCGATGGACAAGCCGATCGCAAATACGGGTCGAGACATCTTGACCTCCAAACGAAGAGACCTAAACCGGGCCGGCGACAGGATGCTCGACCCCGGCGCGACATGGAAGGTCCGCACGCCGCGGGGACGACAACCCGGCAAGAGCCCGGCATGAGCATTGGAAAAAGGGCCGCATCGGCGCGGCCCGGCAAGGCGATGCCCGATTGAAGCGGCCTCAGAGGCCCTTCAATCCACTCGTCACATTGGCCTGAAAGATCGCCTTGTGCACGTCGCCGATGCTCAGCATACCGACCAGCCGCCCCTCGTCCGCGACCGGGATACGCCGGAAGTTATGGCGCACCATCACGGTCGCCGCGCGCAGCACATGCATCTCCGGATCGACCGTCACCGGATTGGGCGTCATCAGCTCCTCGGTCTTCAGCCCCAGGATCTCCGAGTAGCGCGCCATCTCCTTGTCGAGGTCGACCGAATGCATCCCCTCGGCGATGAGCTTGTCGAGCTTCGGAAACAGACTGTGGAGCAGATCCCGCTCGGCGATGATTCCGACCAACTTGTCGTTGTCGTCGACCACGGGCAGACCATGAAAGCGATAGAGACACATCAAGGACGCCACCTCGACGATCCGGGTATCGGGATTCACCGAGCGGACCGATCGACTCATCACATCTTTGACTTTCATCTAGGCCATCCTCCGTTGTGTAGTTGTCGGCCGCATTCGCGAGACAGAGGCGCGGGTCTCGCGACGGCCGTCCGGGCATTATAGACGAGCATCCGCGACGCCCGCTCGTCGCGGCCCGCCGAGTCCCCGCCGAACCCTTAAGCCGCCCTCGAACCGGGGCGAGCGGCCGTGCGCCGGCGAGTGACGCACCGCCGGCTGGATGCGCCGACTCGGCGGCAGGGACGCGGAGCGTCCCGAGGAGGCTCCCACGCGGAGCGTGGGAGCCAGTTCGCCGCGGAGGACCGTTCGATGACTCGCTCCCTCGCTCCCTCGCTCCACCTCCAACTCGCTCCCACGCTCCGCGTGGGAGTGTAGCCCCGACGCTCCGCGTCGCGTGGCCTACCAATCCGTCACCACGTCAAGTAATCCCTCCAACCCTTCGTAATTCCGCGCGCTCGAGTATCGCCAACACAAGGGGTCGTCGACATAACCCCGTTTCACCGGGTTATTGTGAATATACTCGAGCTTCTGCCG
>NZ_JAABRP010000047.1 GCF_011390875.1 Thiocapsa sp. | reverse complement strand
CTTGTCCATGAATAGGGTGTTTTTATACAGGAGGCGTCGCGCGGCCTTGATCGAAAACCACCAGTCCTCGGTACCGAGATCGGGGGGCGGCTGGCGGCGCCGCAACTCGTCCCAGTGCAGATAGCGCCCGTCCGGGGCGGGTCCCGAGGGATTGCGAAGCAGTTTGGCAAGGTGCGCGCTGCCGCCTGTTTCGACGATGGACAGCAACAGGGCGTCCGTATCCGGTGGCGACATCGGGATCTTCATGGAGCGACGCATCCTTCGCACGAACTACTAATTTAGTAACGATTAGTACCAAATTAGTACCAGCAATGATAGCCCGTCACCGGGTGTGACAACCTTCGATCCGGGATAGCGCCATGAGCATCGACTTCTCCGAATACCTCTCCTGCCTCAAGGCCGACGCGGATCACCCGCATACCCAGGCGTTGGAAGCGAGCTACCACGAAGCCGCGCGCGTCATGTCGCCGCGCGGGCTTGAGCATTACCTGACAGGCATCAAGGCGATGTGCGGCCTCAACAAAGGCGCCGATCTAGTCCTGACCTATGTCCAGGAGATGCCGCGGGTCGCCAAGGAGGTGGGCGAGGACATCATCCCCGAGGTGGTGAGCGCGCTGATGAAGCTGGCATCACACACCTCCGGGACGGTGGTGGCGCTGATCATGTCCAGCATGCCGCTGGCCGCGAGCCGTTTGGGCGACGCGGAGGTGCTGCGCGGGTATCTCAACCTACTGCATCAGTTGTCGGGAAAGTCGCCGCGTGGCCTGCGCCCGATGATGGAGAACATGGACGAACTGCTCTCCAAACTGACACTCGGCGGTCTGCGCCGCTGGGCGCTCTGGGGCGCTCAGGCCCATGCCCGCGATCTCGACGGGCAGATGGCCTATTTCGGGCTTCAGACGGAGTCTTCGCGAGCCGTCCTGCAAAAGGAGCGGCGCGGGACCCTGCTCGTCGACAATCAACGCAAGCTCAATTTCTACCTGCGTGCGCTCTGGGCCCGGTCGTTCTTCATGCGCCCGACCTCGGGCGACTACGAGTCGCGTCAAGGTCTGCGCCCCTTCATCGAAGACTTCCAGATCCATTTGCCGGATGCCTTCGACGCCTATCGCGGCATTTCCGGGATCGAGACCTACCGCGCCGCCGCCGCCCATTGCGCGGCCCACATGGTCTACGGCACCAGCGCCATCAGCGCCGAACAGCTCATGCCGGCGCAGATGAAGCTGATCGAGATGTTCGAGGATGCGCGTGTCGAGGCGCTGGCGATCCGCGATTTTCCCGGGCTCAAGAAGCTCTGGCTGTCCTTCTTCACCGCCCAACTCGGGCCGATGGACGACGCCGTCGACCTGCATCCGATGATGGATCTGATGCTCCGCCAGGCGCGCACCCTACTGGATCCAGATTATGTCGACGGACTCCCGCTGATCGACGACACCGCCCTCGCCTTTCGCGCGGCGCTGGCCGAGCGTCCGCACGACAACCGCATCAGTTGGGACGCGGGCGTCACCTTCTACAACCGAGCGATCAAGACCGTCGCGCTGCCCAACCTGCGTATCCTGGAGAGCTGGCCGATCCCCTACCGCGACGACAATCGCTATGTCTGGGACTGCGGCGAAAACCTCTTCCTGAGCCGCGGCGTCGACTATCTACCCGCCTCGCAGCAACAGGTGCGCAAGTACGTCTCGGCCATCGAGATGGCCAACGAGGTCGATGTCGAGACCGCCGGCGACGACGCGCAGGAGATCTGGGTCTGCGCCACCGAGTTCTTCCCCTACGAAGACGAGGGCATCTCCTTCAACGCGATGGAGGGCAAGGAGCCCGTCTCGGACCCCTACCACTATCAAGAGTGGGACTATCAGGTCCAACTCTTCCGCCCGGACTGGGCGACCGTCATCGAGCGTCGTCAGGGCCGCGGCGACCCGGCGCTCATGGACGAGATCCTCGTCAAGTACAAGCCGGTTGCGAGCCGCATCCGCCGTCTGATCGACGCACTCCAGCCGCAGGGCATCGTACGCCGGCGCGGCTACGAGGAAGGCGAGGAGCTGGATTTGAACGCCGCCGTGCGGGCCATGATCGACGTGCGCCGCGGCACCATGCCGGATCCGCGGATCAACATCCGCATCACGCGCCATGTCCGGGATCTCGCCATCGTGGTGCTCATGGACCTGTCGGAATCGACCAACGAAAAGGTCGGGGTCAAGAAGGACGATCCCGGGTACGACGAGGCGCCGAGCATCCTCAGCCTCACCCGCGAGGCCACCGGGCTGCTGGCCTGGGCGATCGACGGCATCGGCGACCGCTTCGCCGTGCATGGCTTCGCCTCCGACGGCCGGCACGACGTCCAGTACTTCCGCTTCAAGGACTTCGATCAGTCCTACGACGACAACGCCAAGTCACGCATGGCCGGCATGAAGGGAGGACTCTCGACCCGCATGGGCGCGGCACTTCGCCATGCCGGCTGGCACCTCACCCGCCAACCCGCCCAGAAGCGTCTGGTGCTGGTCATCACCGATGGCGAGCCAGCAGACATCGACGAGCGCGATCCGCAGTACCTGCGCCACGACACCAAGAAGGCGGTCGAGGAGCTGCGCATGCAGGGCATCCACAGTTACTGTCTGACGCTTGATCCGCAGGCCGACCGCTATGTCGCCCGGATCTTCGGCGAGAATCAGTACTCCATCGTCGACCATGTCGAGAGACTGCCCGAGCGGCTGCCGGCGGTCTTTGCTGCGCTGACGGGATAATCCCGGATCCAGACGCGCGACACCGAAGGCTATGCCAGTCGCGCCGCGAACGACACGACTGCATCTGCCGCCATGCCCAAATTCTGCTCGGGCGTGAGCCCGGACACCCGACGCGGCTTGAAGCTGTGCTCCCCATCCGCAATCCAGACGATCTCGATCGACGGACTCAAATCATAGCGTGCGACCTCCGCCCGGTTCCCGAAGGGGTCGCGCTCGCCTTGGCAGATCAGCGTCGGCGTGCGCAGCGCGGACAGATGCGCGACACGCGTGCGCTCCGGCCGACCCGGCGGATGAAAGGGATATCCCAGACAGACCAGGCCATCGACGCCGGCCTCGTCCGCAATCAAACTGGCGATGCGCCCGCCCATCGACTTGCCGCCGATCAGCAGGCGTTTCCCCGCACCATGGGCGCCACGCTGCTCGGCGATGACCCGAAGCCAGGTCTCGATCAGAATCGGCTCACGGTCGGGAGGGCGCCTTCTTCCCTCGATCTCGCTTCGCACCATATAGGGAAACGAGAAACGCACGACGCGCAGCCCGGCGGCGGCCAAGGCATGTGCAACCGCGTTCATGAAAGGGGAATCGCCGCCCTGCCCTGCCCCGTGTGCCAAAATCAGATGGCAACGCGCATCGGCCGGACTATCGATCAGCAGAGGATCCACCATGCAAGCCCTCTTTTTCGCAAAGCTCTATCTTCTGACCGTCCCGGTCTTCTTCGCCATCGATCTGCTCTGGTTGGGTGTCGTCGCAAAGACGTTCTATCGCGACAACCTCGCCCATGTCCTGAGCCCGACGGTGAACTGGCCGGCGGCATTGAGCTTCTACCTCATCTATATCGCGGGCATCCTCTATTTTGCGGTGGTACCCGCGCTCGCGCAGGACTCCCTCGGCCGCGCCGTTCTCAATGGCGCACTCTTCGGCTTCTTCACCTACATCACCTACGAGCTGACCAACATGGCCACGCTCCCGGACTGGCCCATCAAGGTCGTGATCGTGGATACGCTCTGGGGCATCGCACTCTGCGCAAGCGTCGCCGCCGGCAGCTTTATGATCGGGAAATGGCTCGGCGGGGTTTGAACACAGGAAAAAGAGTCCCGTTGGCGTCGGGCGTCCCGGTGACGCAGGCCGCTGAGGATCTCGTAGTCGGTTACTACGCTGAACGCGCATGACTCGGATCCCGACCGTCGAGCCCGGGCGGCCCAAGGCCGCCCGGTCGGGCCTAAGCCGTGCTCAGAGCGAGATGCTCATTTCCGGGTGAGTTCGACGTTTGGCGTATCCACAGCCTTTAGCGGGGACGCGGTTAAAAATAACATATTTTCAATAACCTAAACCGCGCCGACTCCAACGGTTGTTAAGTCTGCCGGGGTCGATCCCATCCGAAAACATTGCATACCGCGCTGGGCGCGGTTTAGTTTTTGTTGCCGTCAAACATCTGCATCGGGTTGGGCATCATCTTCATCGGGTTCATGCCGCTTCCCCCGCGATCCTCCTCGCCGGGTCCGTAGCCGGGTCCGTAATCGGGGCCATAACCCTGCCCGTAGCCCGGTCCGTAACCCTGCCCGACGCCGGGGGGCGGGGCGTAGCCCTGGTCATAGCCTTGGCCGTAACCGGGCGCGTAACCCTGGCCGTAGGCGGGAGCGGGCGGATAGCCTTCCGCGTTGCCTGCGCCATACCCGGGTGCTTGTCCGTAACCCGGCGCACCGCCGTATCCCTGCGAGGGCATCTGTTGCATCGGAGTACCGCCCATTTGCGGATCCGTGTAACCGGGAGGGGGCCCGTAACCTTGGCCGGGTGCGCCGCCATACCCCGGCTGCGGGGCTCCGTAGCCCGGTGCCGCGCCGTATCCCGGCGCACCACCGTAACCGGGTGCGCCCTGGGGGTAATAGCCTTGGGGATAGCCCTGCGGCGGTGGATAATCACCCTCCCCGCGGCGGTCCTTGTTGCCGCCCATCCATTTGGATGGATTCATCATGTCGCCCATGTCCACTGCGAATGTCGGCCCGGTCAGGACCAGGCTCGCAATACCGGCTGTCAGTGCTGCCTTAATGATACTCATCGCTTTTTGATGCGCTCCTCGTCTGTTGTCATGATGTTGTCTTCCCGCAAGGTGATTATGGACCCTGCGGGACCGGATGCCATCATCCGTCCATAGGATCGACCTTGACTGCGTCAACCTGAAGATGCGACTCGCGGGAAGCTGGGGTACGATTGCCGCGCCGAAAAGGGCAACAAACAACCCTAAGCCCTGAACCGTTCGGGCCTCGCTCAAGAAGTAATCGACCAAAGCGATTCACCGGAGAATCCGACGATATGACCAACGCACTGAGCGGTTTCAGTCCACCTGCGCGCGGCCTCCTCGTCGCGGGCGCCTTCGCGCTCGTGATCGGCCTCATGAAGATCTCGGCGCCCATCCTCGTTCCGCTCCTGCTGGCCGTGTTCATTGCCATCATCGCCACCCCGGCGCTGAAGTGGATGCGGCGGCGCGGCGTGCCGAAGTGGGGCGCGCTGGCGGTCATCATCTTCGTGCTGCTCGACGTCGGCAGCCTCTTGGCTCTGGTCACCACGGGCGCGCTGGAGGGATTCAGGGATAGCCTGCCGACCTATCAGGAGCGCTTCATGCTGCTGAGCGATCAACTCGGGGGCTGGATGGAAGGCGTCGGGGTCGGCGGATCGCGCGAGGCCATTCCTGATCTCATGGATCCCAACAAGGTTGCGGTCGCCGTGCGGTATCTCTTGTCCAACGCCAGTGGTTTCTTCGCCACGGGACTCTTGGTGCTGCTTGCCGTCACCTTCATCCTGCTCGAGGCGAATACGCTGCCCGCCAAGCTGAAGGTCGCCTTCCAGATGACCGAGGCAGGCAATGCGCGTCTGAAACGCCTGTTGGACTCGATCAAGCGTTACATGCTGATCAAGAGCCTCACGAGTCTCGGTACGGCCGTATGCGTGTGGCTCTGGCTGTGGTTTCTCGGCATCGACTTTGCCGTACTCTGGGCGGTGCTGGCCTTCTTCCTGAACTTCATCCCCGTTGTCGGCAACATCGTGATGATGATCCCGGCGGTTCTGCTCGCCCTCGTGCAGGTGGATGTGTCGACCGCCATCTGGGTGGCGGTCGGTTATCTGTTCATCAATACGGTCATCGGCAACGTCCTGGAGCCCCGGATCATGGGCAAAGGGCTGGGCATCTCGACGCTGGCGGTGTTCATCGCCTTGTTGTTTTGGGGATGGTTGTTCGGCACGGTTGGGATGTTCCTGGCGGTGCCGCTCACGGCCGCCCTGATTATCGCGTTGGACGCGAGCCCACATACGCGGCCGATCGCGATCTTGCTCGGACCGGCAATCGAGCCCGAACCCGCGCCGGAGCTCGGTCCTGAACAATAGTGCACGGGATCCTCGAAACAGGAACCGCCGATCGTCGTGCAGCGGACCGCAACCGGGTTTGTGCTCGTCTATACGCTCATCGCCAAGCCGGGGCGAGGGCGTTGATGGGTCGCATTCGCGCAAGGGGCCGCCGCACCTCTACCGGTCGGCGGCCGGGTGCCATCAAGGCACCCGAATTGCGTGAAACATGCGCCCGTCGCCACGCTGAACCAACACCGCAACGGACCGACCGGACGGGATCGCATCGAGGATGCTGTTGAAGCCCGCCAAATCCTGCACAGGCTGGTTGTCGAGCATTAGGATCACGTCGCCAGGGGTCAGCCCCGCCTGCTCCGCGGGTCCGCGCTCGACCCCGTCCACCAGCACACCGCCGCCGGTGACGGACAACTGCTCGCGCTGCTCGGGCGTGATCTCGCTCACGAAGAGACCGATCCGATTTGCAGACGCCTTCTCCGGCTCGCTCGGCCGGGCGGCGAGCTGCTCTTCTTCGGGCAGCTCGCCGATCTCGACCTCGAGATCGACGAGCTCGCCGCCTCTGAGCACTTGCAGCGCGACCCGATCGCCGACCGTCGTAATCCCGACCATGGGAGGCAATGCGCTCGAGGTCAGGATGTCGCGTCCGTTGTAGGTGACGATGATATCGCCGGGACGGACCTTCGCCGCCTCGGCGGGACTCCCGGGAAGGATCTGAGCCACCAGTGCGCCGCGGGGCTGCTTCATGCCGAAGCTCTCCGCCAGCTCGCGGGTCACGTCCTGAATCAGCACACCGAGCCAACCGCGACTCACCCGGCCTTTGGTCTGCAACTGATCCACGACGTCCATCACGACATCGATCGGGATGGCGAACGAGAGTCCCATGAAGCCGCCCGTGCGGCTGTAGATCTGGCTGTTCACCCCGATCACCTCCCCCTCGAGGTTGAACAAGGGCCCGCCCGAGTTGCCCGGATTGATGGCGACATCGGTCTGGATAAAGGGGATGTAGTTCTCGGTGGGTAAGCTGCGACCCTTGGCGCTGACGATGCCTGCGGTAGCCGATGACTCGAACCCGAAGGGTGAGCCGATCGCCAGCACCCACTCGCCGACTTTGAGATCCTGAGAGGCACCTATCCTGACCGCCGGAAGTCCCTCGCCCTCGATCTTCAGCAGCGCGATGTCGCTGCGCTTATCCGTACCGACCAGTGCAGCCACGAATTCGCGCCGATCGCTGGTGCGCACGATGATTTCTTCGGCTCCCTCCACGACATGGGCGTTGGTCAGCACGAATCCGTCGGTTGTGACGATGAATCCCGATCCGAGCGAGCGCGACGGAAGGCTATCATTCGGCAGCTCGCCGTCCTCGCCGAAGAAATGCCGAAAGAAATCCTGCAAGGGGCTCTCTTCCGGGAGGTCGGGAACGGTAAACTCCGGCAACTGCTCAACCGTCACCGGCGCCTGTTTGGTGCTGATGTTCACGACCGAGGGGGCATTGTCGGCGACCAGATCCACGAAGTCGGGAAGCATGCGGCTGGCCGCAAGACCGGGCATGAGCGCGCCGCAGACCAATGCCGCGAGGGCGAAGGAGAAGGTTGGAATGGAACGCATGGCTGCTCCGGGATAAATGGATTCGATCGGCTGGCCGCCTCGATCGCGGCGGTGCCGTACGTGACGGGAAAGGGTTGGAGGGTGCCTGAACACGCTCGAGCGCCGGACCGGACCGGCCCTGCGTTTGGTTTCGCGGAGCGCTCGCGTCGCCCGGTGTCGTCGGTGTCGATCCGGATCAGGGCCCCGAAACGATCTCTACCGGCAGGCCCCGTTCGATCCGAGACACCACAGCTTGCTGATCCGGACGCCTCCATGGTCGCGCACTGTAGCCGCGTAGCCAGAACAACGCCAGAACGAAGCCGAGCGCGGCACCGACAAACGCCGCCGCGTCGGTCCAGGCGCCGTCGGCCACCCCTGCAAGCAGGGCATCTCCCGCAAGCGCACCGCCGAGCAGACCGACCAAGGGTACAAAATAGACTGCAAAAGACGCCGAGAGGAGACCCCGCTCGGAGATCGCGAGCATCACCCTCTCGCCGACCGATGCCTGAGCCTGATTCAGCGCTTGAACCTGCATCGAGCCGCGCCCGAAAAAACGCTCGATCAGGGACGTGCCGCAGGCGCCATTTGCCGCGCAACCGCCGCAGACCGAGCGTCGCTCGATCTGAACCACGGCATATTGGCCCTCGATCGAGACGACGACACCAGATTCTTCGATCATCGGCGTGTTAAACCGCGTCCAGAGCGAGATGCTGAATTTTCGAGTGAGTTCAAAGTTTGGTGCATGCACAGCCTTTGGCGGAGACGCGGTTTAGTCCGACGGTTTCTCGACGCGTCGTGCACTGAGCACGGCCGCTTCGACGGTCTCCGACGGCACCTCCCCCACGGCGGTGATCTGGTAACCGTCGACCTGCCGCCCGGCCGCATTCACGGCACCGATATGCGTCGATCCTCGCAGTCCGTCGCGGGTGTCGTCCTCGATGTAGATCGAGTAGGCCGAGAGCCGATCGGTGAAGAGGAAGTGCTCGACCGCCGCGCCGCTCGGATGGTCCATCACGCCCTGACTCACCAGCTGAAAGCCGGGCGGAGGCTCGTCGAAGCGCCAGCGGCCTTCGACCCGGGCCGCAGGAGCGCCCCGCAGACCGGCTGCCTCGACCCGAGCAGGCACGGCCGGGGCATCCGTGTCGACCGTGATGGCGGTAAACATCAACTGCTCCAGCGACACACCGTTGCTGTCGATCAGGTCCGACTTCAGCGGAAGGAAGGTCTCCTGATCGACATAGAACCGATACCCGTACCTCAGGTCATCGCGCGGGATGATACCGACCACCTCGGTATCACGACCGGCGACACGCGCGGCACCCTGGATCTCGATGCGATAGTGATCGCCGAGCTGCTCCGGGAAGATTCCGTCGGTATTCAGAAGCCCGCCTGCGCCGGATGGACGTTTGACCGAGATCGGATGCCCGTCGGGCAGCACGCACATGACCCGATCGGGTTCGCGGGTCACGGCCCGCACCGGACCGTTAAGGGAAAGCAACCGCTCTTGTACCTGCCCCTCCTCGTAGCGGTGGACCAGGTGAAGGGATTCGAGCCGGTTCTCGTGGGAGTAAACCAGGGTCCCCTCGTAATTGAGAGACCTCAGCGCGTCGGCCATGCGCTGAAGCAGATCACTCGCCCGCTGGATCACGTCATCCGAGAGGCTCGCTTGAACCACGAGCGAGAGCACGAGGAACATGCCCAGCCGGGCCGGGAGCCATGATTCAACGACCCGCTTCATAACCGACAAAGGTCGCATAAGGCAGCATGCCCTTGGCCCCGGTCGTCGGGGCGGTCTCTTGGTGGGTAACGAGGAAAAGATCGAGCTTGTTGGCCAACTCGGGGTGCTCCAAATCCCAACGCTTCGCCGGGATCACGACGGCCTCGGGTTGCGCCGCAAAGGTCGGCGCCGTCGCGGGAACACTCGGAAGCGAGCTCACGCCCTCGAACAGGCCAGGGGCCACGAAAACCGCGAAAAAAGCGGCCGCCGCCGCAAGCGCCATGGCTGCAATCGGCCTCTTGGTCGTCGGCCGCTTCGCCTCACCGCGGCGGCGCGGGGCCAAAACCGTCGGCTCGTGCGCGATGCGCTCGCGAACCACATCGGCAACACGTCGATGCGATGCGTGAACGGACTCGCCCCGAATCGCCAGACCGATCGCGTGGTAGCGCTCCCAGGTGCCCCGCAGGTCCGGGTCGCCCGCTATGACATCGACTAGTCGCGCGGTGCCGGCGGGATCGAGCTCGCCGTCCTGAAGGTCGGAAATGCGTTGTCGTAGCTCGTCGCTCATTGCTTCATGCCTGGGCTGAGAATTCATGTCATTTAGGATGGCCGTCGTCGCATCGGGATCTCGACTTCGCGGTCCCGGCGAGCATGCCGGTAGCGGACCGGGCCTCGTGTGGCGCAAACGCTCACGCTTCTGATTTGACGCGTTGGAGCCGTCATGGTTCGAGGAGAGGCCTCAACCGCTTGTCGATTGCATCGCGGGCGCGGAAGATTCGCGAGCGCACGGTGCCGATCGGGCACGCCATGGCAGTCGCGATCTCCTCGTAGCTCATGCCCTCGAGCTCACGCAGCACGATGGCCGTGCGCAGATCGTCGGGCAGGTCGTCGAGCGCGCGCTGGACGGTTTGCGCGATCTCCTCGGTCAACGCAAGGCGCTCGGGCGTCCCCGAATCGCGAAGGCGAACGCCCATGTCCATCTGCTCGGCAACTTCGGCCTCGACGTCGTCCCCCGGGGGACGACGTCCCTGCGCCACCAGGTGATTCTTCACCGTGTTCACCGCAATGCGATAAAGCCAGGTGTAGAAGGCGCTCTCGCCGCGAAACGCAGGAAGCGCACGGTAGGCCTTCAGGAAGGCATCCTGACTGACGTCCATCACCTCGCTTGGATCGCGGATATATCGAGAGATCAGGTTCGCCACCTTTTGCTGATATTTCAACACCAGCAGGTCGAATGCGCGCTTGTCTCCGTTCTGGGCACGCGCCACAAGCTCCTGATCGGCGGTGCGCTCAGACATGGATACGAGCCCTAGCGCTGCAGACCAGCAATTCCGTTGGCATGGACAGTTCCCCGATTCGGAAGTTCGTGAGCCCCCTCAATTGCGGCCGAGGCCCCCTAAATAAAGCAACAAACCTTGATCCCGCCCGTGAAATGGGCGAGTTTACGGCGAACCGCGCCGATCACCCAAACGCAACCCGATCACAATGGGGATCGAGGGTCGCCACGACGCCGAACCTCGGCCCGTCCGACCTCAACGCCTGTCCGATCCCTTTACGAAGGTTCCGACCATGCCAGCCACGCCTTACCGCCACGACGTCCTGATCCTCGGCAGCGGTGCCGCCGGACTCAGTCTCGCACTGCGCCTGCACGAGGACCTTTCGGTCGCCGTGATCTCCAAGCGCGAGCTCCGGGAAGGCAGCACGCTCTATGCCCAAGGCGGCATTTCGGCCGTGCTGGACGCTACGGACTCGATCGAATCGCACGTGCAGGACACCCTGAAGGCCGGCGCGGGGATTTGCGACAGTCGCGTGGTCAAGTACATCGTGGAGCGTGGGCCGGACAATATCCGCTGGCTACTTGATCAGGGCGTTGAGTTTACACGCGACGAGGCAAGCGCATCGACAGGCGGCTATCACCTCACCCGCGAAGGCGGTCACACCCATCGCCGAGTCATCCACGCCGCCGACGCAACGGGCCGTGCCGTGGCGACGACGCTCGAGGCGCAGGTGCGCATGAAGCCGCGCGTGACCCTGTTCGAGCAGCACATCGCCGTCGACCTCATTACCTCCAAGCATCGCCCCGACAAGAAAGACCACCGCTGTCTAGGCGCCTACATCCTGGACTTGGGCACCGGACAGGTGGAAGTCCACCTCGCACGTTTTGTCGTCTTGGCGACCGGGGGAGCGAACAAGGTCTATCTCTACACCAGCAACCCGGATGTCTCAACCGGCGACGGCATCGCGATGGCCTGGCGAGCCGGCTGTCGGGTGGCGAACATGGAGTTCATGCAGTTTCATCCGACCTGCCTCTATCACCCCGCGGCGCGCTCCTTTCTGATCACCGAGGCACTGCGCGGGGAAGGCGCGCGTCTTTTGCTGCCCGACGGCGAACGTTTCATGCCCCGGTTCGATCCGCGTGCCGAGCTCGCCCCGCGCGACATCGTGGCACGCGCCATCGACCACGAGATGAAACGACTCGGTACCGCTTGCGTTTATCTCGACATCTCGCACCGGCCGGCCGCCTTCGTGATCGAGCATTTCCCGACCATTTACCAACGCTGCCTGGAGCTGGGAATCGACATCACGACGGACCCCATCCCGGTCGTCCCGGCGGCGCATTACACGTGCGGCGGGGTGATGGTCGATAACCGAGCCCGCACCGATCTGCCGGGCCTCTATGCGAGCGGTGAGACCGCCTACACCGGTCTGCACGGGGCAAACCGGATGGCCAGCAACTCCCTTCTGGAGTGTCTGGTGTACTCCGAGCTAGCGGCCAACGACATCGCACGCCTGATGAACGAGATCCCGCATCCACCCGAGGTGCAGCCCTGGGACGAGAGCCGGGTCACCGAGCCGGACGAAGAGGTGGTGGTCACACACAACTGGGACGAGCTGCGTCGCTTCATGTGGGACTATGTCGGTATCGTGCGCACCAACAAACGCCTGCGCCGCGCCAAACGGCGTGCGGACCTGCTCCAACAGGAGGTCATCGAGTACTACAGCAAGTTCCGGGTCAGCAACGACCTGATCGAGCTGCGCAACCTGCTCGAGGTCGCGGACCTGATCATCCAATCGGCGCTGCGCCGGCGCGAGAGTCGGGGGCTGCATTACACCCTGGATTTTCCGGACAAGGACGCCACCCAGCGCACTCCGACCATCCTGATCCCGGACAGCTACCGACCACGACACGGCGATTGAGGTGGATGCGGTGCTCCACTTCTTGCCGACACGTGACATCGCCTCGCGCTTGAATATCGATGCCTCGCGCACTTGAATATCGATCACCGGGGAACTGTTGCCCGGCGGATCCGCCGCACCCCGATGAAAAGGGAAGCGACCGATCGCCTGTTCCTCAATGCTCAAGATTAACTTAGACCGAAGGCGACCATTTTCGAAGTAGGTTATATTGCCGCGTTAAGTCGGAGCGCTTACGGAACTCGTCGCGCGCCTCGGTGCGCTGTCCGATCAGATGCGTCGCCCGACCCGACCGTCGCGCACCTGCGGCACAACGGCACCGCCCCAGTTCCGATCGGTTCCGGTCGGTTCCGCCCGGTCCCGCCCGACATCCCCGCAATTGGAGAACGATCAAGATGACCGACTATGTCCGCTGGCTGAGCGAGCTCGGAATGGACGACGTCCCCGTCGTCGGCGGCAAGAACGCGTCGCTCGGCGAGATGATCCAAAACCTCACCGACGTGGGCGTTCAGGTGCCGGGCGGATTCGCAACGACCGCCGACGCCTACCGCGAGTTTCTCGCCAAAGACGGACTGGACGAGCGCATCCAAACGGTCCTCGACGAGCTGGACGTCGACGACGTCACGGCGCTCTCCCAAGCCGGTCCGCGCATCCGCGGCTGGGTGATGGAGCAGCCCTTTCCGTCAGCGCTGGAAGCGGCGATCGACGACGCCTTCGCCCGCCTGACCGCCGAGGCCGGCACCGCAGCGGTCTCCTGGGCCGTGCGCTCCTCGGCGACTGCCGAGGATCTGCCCGACGCCTCCTTCGCCGGCCAGCAGGAGACCTTCCTCAACGTCGAGGGTCTGGACAACATCAAGCACCGGATCAAGGAGGTCTTCGCCTCCCTGTTCAATGACCGGGCCATCTCCTACCGCGTGCATCAGGGCTTCGAGCACCGCAATGTCGCCCTCTCGGCCGGCATCCAGCGCATGGTGCGCAGCGATCTCGCCGCCTCCGGCGTCATGTTCACGCTGGACACGGAATCGGGTTTTCGCGACGCCGTCTTCATCACCTCGAGCTACGGGCTCGGCGAGATGGTCGTGCAGGGCGCGGTCAACCCGGACGAGTTCTACGTCCACAAACCGACGCTCGCCGCCGGCCGTCCCGCCATCCTGCGCCGCAGCGTCGGCGACAAGGCGATCCGCATGGTCTACGAGGGTGCGGCGGGCACCAAGAGCCCGGTGCGCACCGAGGACGTCCCGGAGGCCGATCGCCTGCTGTTCAGCATCACCGATGCCGAGATCGAACAGCTCGCGCGCCAGGCCGTGCTGATCGAGCAGCACTACGGCCGCCCGATGGACATCGAATGGGCGAAAGACGGCAACGACGGCAAGCTCTATGTCGTGCAGGCGCGTCCCGAGACGGTGCAGAGCCGCTCGGGCAACGTGATCGAACGCTACGTGCTGCGCGAAAAGGGGCCGGTGCTCACGACCGGGCGCAGTATCGGCAGCCGCATCGGCGCCGGCGCGGCCAAGATCGTCTCGAGCATCGCCGACATGCACCGCGTCGAGGCCGGCGACGTCCTCATCACCGACATGACCGACCCCGATTGGGAGCCGGTGATGAAACGCGCGGCGGCCATCGTCACCAACCGCGGCGGGCGCACCTGTCACGCCGCCATCATCGCCCGCGAGCTGGGCGTGCCGGCCGTGGTCGGATGCAACGACGCGACCGATGTGGTGAAGGACGGCCAGCTCGTCACCGTCAGCTGCGCCGAGGGCGACACGGGTCTCATCTACGACGGCAAGCTGGCGTTCGACTACAAGACCGTCGAGCTCTCGGCCATGCCCGAGATCCCGGTCAAGATCATGATGAACGTCGGCAATCCGGATCGCGCCTTCGCCTTCGCGGCCACACCGAATGCCGGTATCGGTCTGGCGCGGCTGGAGTTCATCATCAACAACATGATCGGGATCCACCCCAAGGCGCTGCTCGAATTCGACCAGCTTCCGGCGGATCTCAAGGGCCAAATCGCACCGCGTATCGCCGCCTATGCGAGCCCGCGCGAGTTCTACATCGCCAAGCTCGCCGAGGGCATCTCGACCCTGGCTGCGGCCTTCGCTCCCAACACCGTCATCGTGCGCATGTCGGACTTCAAGTCCAACGAATACGCCAACCTGGTCGGCGGGACCCGCTACGAGCCCGAGGAAGAGAACCCCATGATCGGGTTCCGGGGTGCCGGGCGCTATGTGGCACCGGACTTCAAGGCATGCTTCGAGCTCGAATGCGAGGCGCTCAAGCGCGTGCGCGACGACATGGGTCTGACCAATGTCGAGATCATGATCCCCTTCGTGCGGACACTCAAACAGGCCAAGGCGGTCGTCGAGGCACTCGCCGAGCAGGGTCTGGAGCGCGGCAAGAACGGGCTGCGGCTCATCATGATGTGCGAGCTGCCCTCCAACGCCGTGCTGGCCGAGGAGTTCCTGGAATATTTCGACGGCTTCTCGATCGGCTCCAACGACATGACCCAGCTCACGTTGGGACTGGATCGCGACTCCAGCCTGGTCGCCGAGAGCTTCGACGAGCGTGACCCGGCGGTGAAGAAGATGCT
Organism: Thiocapsa sp.; assembly: GCF_011390875.1. Classification (GTDB taxonomy): domain Bacteria; phylum Pseudomonadota; class Gammaproteobacteria; order Chromatiales; family Chromatiaceae; genus Thiocapsa. Next base: position 14,694 of record NZ_JAABRP010000047.1, on the reverse strand, counting down.
GTCGATGGCGATCGCCGCCTGCCGCGCCCAAGGGAAATATGTCGGCATCTGCGGCCAGGGCCCGTCGGATCATAAGGACTTCGCCGACTGGCTGCTCAAGGAAGGGATCACCAGCATCTCGCTCAACCCGGATACCGTTATCGATACTTGGATCTATCTGGCGGAGCAGGCGAAGACGCTCTGAGGCTGAACCGCGTCTCGGCGTGCGCGTGCGGGTGCCGAGGTCGATAGGGCCTCGGTCGGTTCTTGCGATGTCGAGGGGACGCGTTCAGGACATCGGGTCGGACGAGCGATAGCGACATCCGGCATACAACGTCGGCCTTCCGGGGGCTTCAGGCAGGGGTAAGGTGAACAATTGCGGCGCAGTTCATCAGCGTCGGTGCAGGCCCCGCACGATGAACACGGCCGGTTCACCTGCGACCACGCACCTCGACCTTGATCAGCGGATGCGCCGCGCAGTCGCGCACGACGGCGCGATTCCAAGGCACCAAGGCCGTCTGAATCACCTCGCGAAATCGCACGCGCGCGGAGCTGTCCAGGTCCACCGTGATCAGACAGCGATAGCCGCGAATCCCGAAGCCATCGTCCGGACGCACCCTCAAGTCGCTACCCGTCGTCGGGATCAGCCCTTCGCGCAGACAGTCGGCCAGGACCTCCATCACGCACATGGCTATCGCATCGGTGCCCGGATCAGCGGTGTGCCGAGAACCGGTCCAGCCGAGCCACCTCGCGCGGATCGCCTCGTCTGGCGCCGCAAGAAGTTGCTGACGCCTTTGCGCGATCCAATCTCCCGCCACAAGCTGCAAGGCCACCGAGGCCACGGACTCGGACGGAAACCGCTGACCGGCCAGCGCGACAACCGGGCGCGGAACAAAGGTGCCATAGAGACGCATGGTCCGATCCATCCGCGGCGCCCCTGCCGCACGATCGGCAAGCACATACCAGCGACGCGCCTCGGCCATCGCATGGGTATCGCGCACCGCCACCCCGCCGCCCGGGCCGATCACCCAACCGTCGGGCCAGAGTGCGACCTGATAGGCCGGTAAAGCCGCAACGAGGCAGGCAGCCGTATCCGACGATCTTCCGGCGCTTGCGGCCGAGACCGATCGCTTGAGCCGCAAGGGCGACAGGGACGCAAACAGTCTCGACGGACCGCCCGCGAAGGATCGGTTCGGCATCCGATCAGGACCTCTTGGTGCTGGCCAGGTCCCAAAGCGCCGGGGAGTGAAAGAGCCGGGCAAGCTGAAGCTCGCGCTCGCTTTCGAGCTCGCGCGGCATGTGATCGCCGAAGCGCGTGAAGAGCTCCTCCTGATCATGGGTCTCCAGTCGGGCCGCCTCGCGCTCGATGTTCATAATCGAGTAGAAACGCTCGCGCTCGAAATCCAGCCCGTCCCAATTGAAGGCATCGTAGTCCGGGATCCAGCCGATCGGACTCTCCACGGCCGAGCCGCTGTCGCTGCAGCGTTTGACGATCCATTCAAGCACCCGCATGTTCTCGCCGAATCCAGGCCAGATGAACCGCCCGTGCTCGTCCTTGCGGAACCAGTTGACGCGGAAGATCCGCGGCGGGGTGGAGACGCAGCGCCGGCCGATCCGCAGCCAATGCCGCCAATAGTCGGCCATGTTGTAGCCGCAGAAGGGCAGCATCGCCATGGGATCGCGCCGCACGGCCGCCTGTCCGATCGCCGCCGCGGTCGCCTCCGAGCCCATGGTGGCGGCCAGATAGACCCCGTGCTCCCAGTTGTAGCTCTGAAAGGCCAGCGGGAAATGCCGACTGACCCGGCCGCCGAACAGGAAGGCACTGATGGGCACACCCTTGGGGTTCTCCCATTCCGGATCGATCGAGGGGCAGGCCGAGGCGGGCGCGGTAAAGCGAGCGTTCGGATGGGCCGCGGGCCGACCGCAACCCGGCGTCCAGTCCTCGCCCTTCCAATCGATCAGATGATCGGGTGGTTCCTTGGTCATGCCCTCCCACCAGACGGCGCCGTCGTCGGTGAGCGCGCAGTTGGTGAAGATGGCGTTCTCGCGCAGCGCAGCCATGGCGTTGGGGTTGGAGTCCTCGTTCGTGCCGGGGGCCACCCCGAACAGGCCGTACTCGGGGTTGATCGCATAGAAGCGCCCGTCGGCAGGATTGGGCTTGATCCAGGCGATGTCGTCGCCGACCGTGGTGATCTTCCAGCCCTCGAAGCCCTTGGGGGGAATGAGCATGGCAAAGTTGGTCTTGCCGCAGGCGCTCGGGAAGGCTGCGGCGACATAGCGCTTCTCATGCTCGGGCGACTCCACACCCATCACCAACATATGCTCGGCCAGCCAACCCTCGTCGCGCGCCATCACCGAGGCGATCCGCAGCGCGAAACACTTCTTGCCGAGCAGTGCGTTCCCCCCGTAGCCACTGCCGAAAGACCAGATCTCGCGGGTCTCGGGGAAATGGGCGATGTATTTGTCCTCGATGCTGTTCGCACAGGGCCAAGGCACGTCCTGCTCGCCGGGTTGCAAGGGCGCACCGACCGAGTGTACGCAGGGAACGAAGTCGCCGTGATCGCCCAGGGTATCCAACACCCGCTGGCCCATGCGGGTCATGATCCGCTGATTCACCACCACATAGGGCGAGTCGGTGATCTGCACGCCGATATGCGCGATCGGCGAGCCGATCGGACCCATGCTGAAGGGGATCACGTAAAGCGTGCGCCCGCGCATGCAGTCCTTGAACAGACCCTTGAGCAGGGCCTTCGCCTTGCGCGGCTCGAGCCAGTTATTGGTGGGACCCGCGTCTTCCTCGCGCAGCGCGCAGATGAAGGTTCGGTCCTCGACACGGGCGACGTCGCTCGGATGGGAGCGAGCGAGAAAGCTGTTGGGATGCTTTTCGGGGTTCAGCCGAACGAAGGTACCGGCATCGACCATTTCGGCGCAGAGTCGGTCGTACTCCTCTTGAGAGCCGTCGCACCAATAGACGCGATCGGGTTGGCACAGCTCGGCCAATTCCGTCACCCAGTCCAGGAGATGACGGTTCTGAGTACGGGTCTCCCCGTCGTGCCTGGTGGTCATGCCGGACTCCTCTTCGTTGGAAGATGCGCTGAACGGGTGTAGAACGGAAGAGGATACATTCGGGACGGTCACCGCGCATCGTCGAGTGCTCGCAGGTATGGTTTGCCGCGCTCAGCACCGATTCGGCCTGATTCCTGTCCCCGCGGTCCCGCGGATTTGGTGGTGGTCCATTCTCCGATATCTGCCTATGCTCGGCGCGGAGGCTGGAACCCGGTGACGAGCACGCGTAATATCGAGGTCGATTGCGGTGATCTCCCGACCTGGTTCCCCAGGGTCAGACCCGTGATAAACCATAAATATCAGCGACAATCCACGGTTGAAACCGAACCTGCTCGACCCTGCGTCTGAAGGTCCCGCGGCGGGATCGCCGGAGTCGACGATACGAGATCATCGTCGACAATGACGGACTTAACCAAAACGGCGCAGAATTCACCTCGAGACCATGATGAATCCATGCTCATCACGGCGATCAGGATGCGACATGATCACCTCACGCGACCGGGCGACCCGACAGGGCGCCCAGCTTCACACCGATAACCCGCTCCAGGCCCCGACAGGTAGCCCCGGATCGACAAAAGCCAGAGCCCTCCACCTCGGCCGATCGCTTGCGCTCTGGCTCTGTTTCTTCGCGCTCGGGGCGAGCGTCGACCAGTCCGTCGCGGCGATCGCCGAACCGGTTGGCGGCGCCGTGGACAAGGAGCTCGCCGAAGCCGCTGCGGATCGACACGCCTGCCTGCGCTGCCATGCCATGTCGACCCTTGGATACCGCGATCCCGACGACGGCGAGATCGTCGATCTGTCGATCGATCGCGAGGGGCTCGCGCACTCCGTCCACGGCGAGCTGGCCTGCATCGACTGTCATCGGCGCAGCTATCGACGCTACCCGCATCCGGACCGGCCTGCTCCGGGCGATCTCGACTGTATCGGCTGTCACGAAGACGAAAACCAAAACCTGAGTCGAGGGTGGGTCGACATCGATGCCGAGTTCAAGCGCAGCGTCCACGCGGTCTCGGACTCCCCGAGGGTCGAGGGCTTCAGCTGCCATTCCTGTCACGACCCGCATCGCTTCCGCCCGGCCGCAGTCGGAGAGCCAATCGTCCAAATCGTGCGGAACCACAACGAGGTCTGCCTGTCTTGCCATGAGAAGCTGATCGCGCCATCGAGCACGAGCCATGGCTGGCTGCCTAACCGAGACGCCCACTGGACGTCGGTTCGTTGTGTCGACTGTCACACGCCCGTCGCGGTCTTTGCGAATCATGAAGTTCTGCCCGCCGAGAAAAGCGAGAAGAATTGCGTGAGCTGCCACTCCGCCGATCCGCAGCTCCTCGCGCGGCTCTATCAGTTCCGATCGGAGGAAGATATTGCTCGCCGCGGTTTGCTGGCCAAAGCCGTCTTCAACGAGGCCTATGTGGTCGGGATGAGTAAGAGCCCGGCGCTCGACCGCCTCAGCCTGGCCATCATCGGTCTGATGGTCCTGCTGCTCGCTGCGCACGGCGTCGGTCGCTATCTCGTCCGTCGGGCAAACAGGAGGGCATGATGAAATCGCTGTATCTCTATCCGGTTTGGCTGCGGCTTTGGCACTGGATAAACGCGCTCTTGTTCCTGACTTTGATCGCCTCCGGGGTCAGCATGCATTACGCCGGTGCCGATTGGCTGATGCCCTTCGCCACTGCGCGGGTGGTACACAATACAGCCGGCATTCTACTGACCATGGCTTGGATCATCTTCGTGGTCGCCAATGCCAGGAGCGAGAATGCGCGCCACTATCGTGTCCGGTTTCGCACACTCATTGGCGATTTGATCGCCCAAACGCGTTACTACATGATCGGAATCTTTCGGCTCGAGCCGCATCCATTCCACGTCACCGAGGCCATGAAGTTCAACACACTTCAACAACTCAGTTATTTGGGCGTGATGTACGGCCTGATGCCGATCCTCATCCTCAGCGGCTGGGCCTTCCTGTATTCGGTCTATCTGCCGGAGACCCTCTTCGGCCTCGGCAGCGTTTGGGTCGTCGCCATGACGCATGTCGTCGTCAGCTATCTGCTGGCTCTATTCCTTCTGGTGCACATGTACATCATCACCACCGGCGATACGGTCTTTTCGAATCTCCGCGCCATGATCACCGGTTGGCATCGCGAAACCGACCTGCCCCGTACCGAGACCACGGCTCCGGCCCCGCGTGAGACACCATGAACGCAAATGCCAACACCCTGCTGACACCCAAGAACGCGCGTCGGCTCTTCATCGCGGCCGCGGTGGTACTGCTCGTCCTGTTCGTATTCTACAAGGTGGTGTATCCGATCGTTTTCGACGCTTATGTGGGAAAAGCAAACGCGCCTTTGACCTACGCCAACAGTCAGCCGATCACCGAGGACGAGCTCGAAGCGATGGCGACCGAGCTCTCGCTGAGCGCGCGCCGCGCGGCCGCCGAGGCGATCGTCGGACAAGACGAGAATGCCTTCGCCCGCCGGGTCAAGGTCGAGATGCTCATGGGCACGCAGTCCTTCATGCGCGAGCATGAGCCGACGCATATCAAGTATTTTCGTGATGCGAATATCCTGCAATACGAAGGACCCAAGACCTGCCTGCAGTGTCACGCCACCATCAACGTCCGGCATCACGACGGGCGTACCTCCGAGGTCGACACACTCGACGACATCGTCAACTCGGTCCATTTCAAATTCCAGAGCGATGCCGGAGGCGGCTTCTCGACCTACGGCTACGACGGACGCCAGGTGAACGCCGAGGGCAGCCGTCCGATCCCGGTCGGCAAGATCAACCGGGCCTGCGGCATCCCCGGTAGCTTCTCCTGGACCGGCTGGGCAGCGCTGGTGGAGAGTCGACCCGAATCGGCGCATGGCGAGGTCGCCTTACGCAGCGAAGGCTGCGGCCAATGCCATATCGGCGGCAACTATCAGCCGGCGACCGAAAAGATGATGCCGATCGGCGATGTCCCCGGTGTCGCCAAGGAAGGCATCGACTGTTTGATCTGTCATTCCACCGAATACGACATGAACCAGCGGTACGTGATCCGCGATGACGTCGGACTGCGCTGGAATCAGGATCGTACGATGCGCGCCGCTCTCACCGTGGGACGCTCGACGACCAAGAACTGTCTGAACTGCCATCAGCACAACATGGGCGGGGATGCCTATCTACACAACGAGGCCGCAAAAGCGCTCGGCGACAAGCACCAGCGCCTCCTCCATACGGGCGCCAAGCGCGGCAACCCCTTCAGCCCGCACGACGACGTGCATGCCGCGGCCGGTCTGCAATGCACCGACTGTCATGTCCCGGAAGGACACAAGATCCCGCGCGGTCGGATGGGCGTCGATCTTGTCGCCAACGACCTGCCGGATGTCGAGGTCTCTTGTGTCACCTGTCACAGCATCGCACCGCACAACCGCTCCGAGCACAAGGCATTGCTCAACGGGCATCTGGATCGGATCGCCTGCGAGACCTGTCATATCAGGGAGCTACAGGACAACAATGTCGTGCTCCGCGATTGGGTGCACCCGACCTGGGATGCGGAGGAAGGCATCTTCACACCGACCGACATCTATCGCTCCGGGGAGGTCAACAAGGGTTTCACCTTCCTGTGGTTCAACGGCAACGGAACCTTCCTCGCGAACGCCTTGGGCAATAATCCGAACGGTTCGACCGAATACGACCCGCTGATGCAGCAACTGGCCCGGATCGATGATCCTGAAATCGTTGCCGCCGTGCGCGAGAAGGCGGTCGAGCTGAAAAAGACCTATCCGGATATCGACGTGGACGCCTATATCGAAGCCGCGACCGACCCGCTCTCGCAGCTCACGCCCGAGCAGGTGGAGGAGCGGCGCCGGATGCTCGATCAAAACCTACGTGCGCAGATGAACGACGGTGAAAGCCGCATCTATCCCTTCAAGCTCTTCAACGCCATGATGTACGAAGACATGGGGAATCAAGGCCCGTTCGGCGCCATGATCCTGCCGTTCGATTACGCGACCTACTACGAGACGGGAGACACGGCCGCCTCCGTCAAACAGGCGATCCGCGATCCCATCGTACAGCGCATGTACCAGGAGCCGTTCAAGCTCTACATGATGGACGAGTTCATGGCCTATTTCGGTGTCAGCGGCGGATGGAAGACCGATTATCCGCTTGTCGACGGCAAGCTCGAGAACGTCGAGCCTAAGTGGATGCGACAGATGGGCTCGCTCATGGTCAATCACGGCATTCAGCCCGTGGGCCGCGACTGCGTCGAATGTCATTCGCCGAGCGGCATCCTGAATTATCGTGCCTTGGGCTATTCGCAGGAGCGTGCGACGGAGCTCGAGAACCTCGACATCGTCGAGAATCTCCGCCCCGCGGAAAGCCTCTCCGCGAGGGACGGCGGCTAAACCGCGTCCAGAGCGACATGCGTCGTTTTCATTGTGCGCTTGGCTTCGGAGATATCCTCGATCTCAGCGAGACGCGGTTTAGAATTTAATATTTTTTAATACTTTAAACCGCGCCGGCAGGGGAACTGGACATCAGGAGCACCGCATGGGACTCGCCCTCAGACTGTATGAACGCCTCACCGAGGCGCCCGACGACACGACGCGCTTCCGCCTCATCGTCGATACCATCGATGCCTTGGAGCAACAGTGGCCGCGAGACGGCGATGTGGCCCTTCGGTCGGATGTCCGCGAATCCGAGCTGCGTCTCCAAAAGGAAATCGAGCAGGTCAGAAGCGAGCTCAAGAAAGACATCGCCGAGCTTCGTGCGGACATGCACAAGGAGATCGCCAAGCTACGGGGCGAGGTTCAGAAGGACATCGCCGAGTTACGGAGCGAGGTCCAGAAGGATATTGCCAACCTCCATGCCGCCATCGAGCGCACCAAGGTCGATCTGCTGAAGTGGATCGTCCCGCTGATGCTGGGCCAAGTTGCCGCGCTTGCGGCCTTGGTCAAGCTCCTTTGAAGAGACTGCGCGAGCTCGCCGCGCTCGCGCCGATCGCAATTAAACCGCGCCCGTTGCGGTATGCGTCATTTTTCGGAGTGGCTTGACCGTGACGGCACCGACGACTGTGGGAATCTTCGCGGTTTAAGGTATTAATAACTCTTAAATTCTAAACCGCGTGTCCCTGGGGTCGAGGATATCTCAGAAGCCAAACGCACAATGAAAACGATCCATGTCGCTCCGGACGCGGTTTAGCCCGGTTTGATCGCCTCGATGCTCGCCGAGACCAGATAATCCGTGACCGGCGTTCCCGGGGCCCAGTCCCGAATAAAGTCTCGGCTCTCGTCCTTCGGCGACACGCTCACCTGATCGAATCCCGCACCCTTGAGCATCTGCTCGAGCACCTCGATCCGGGCCGCCCCCGCCATGCACCCGGTGAAGAGCGACAGGTCCGACCGCAGGTCGTCCGGCAGCTCGGCGGTCGCGACGATGTCCGAGATAGCCAGTCGCCCGCCCGGTTTGAGCACCCGAAATGCCTCCGCGAAGACGCGGGCTTTTTCCGGAGACAGGTTGATGACGCAGTTCGAGATGATGACGTCGACCGAGCCATCCGCCAGCGGCAGGTTCTCGATCTCGCCGAGTCGAAACTCCACGTTGCGATGCCCGACCGCCTCGGCGTGCGCCTCGGCGTTGTTGCGCGCCTTGGTCAGCATCTCCGGTGTCATGTCGACGCCGATGACGCGACCGGTCTCGCCGACTTGGCGGGAGGCGAGAAAACAATCGAATCCGGCGCCGCTGCCCAGGTCCAGCACCGTTTCACCCGGCTTCAACGCAGCGATCGCTTGGGGATTGCCGCAACCCAAGCCGAGATTCGCACCCTCGGGTACGGCGGCGGTCTCGGCCTCGCTGTACCCGAGCAGGGTCGATTGGATCGGCACGGGCGCGCAACACCCGCCCGCAAAGGACGGTGCGCAGCAATCGGCCCCCTCGCCCGCCGTCGCCGCTCGTGCCGTTGCGCCGTAGCGATCGCGCACCGCTTGGCGAAGGCTGTCTTGCTCGTTGTTTTTCATTCGGATCTCCCGTCGGGTCATGCCGTGAACGAACTACAAACAGGCGTCCCTCAGCGCCTTCATAGACTCAAGCCCCTTCTCGCGGGCGAATGCGATGTTTCTTTCAGGGATAGCATCCGCATCAGGGTATCGGTCCAGCACATGTTCGATGCTCTCTTCGCGGAGCAGGTGCAACATCGGATAGAGCGATCTGTTCGTATAGTTTGCAGGGTCATTTTCGGGCGCATCTGCAAACCGATACTCGGGATGAAAACCGGCGACCTGATAGCAGCCTTCGTAGCCTTCCGCATCCAGAAGTGCCTCCGCCATTTCGACCAATTCGAGATAATCGTCGAAATCCGGGAAGGCAACGGGCAGGATCAGCAGCGTTGTCTCGATCGACGGGTTTTCATCGAGGCGACGGCACTCCTCGAGAAATGCCCGAAGACAGGCTTCCATGTCGGAGTCGATTTCGACTCGATAGTGTATTGATCCGCGATTGAACTCTTTTGCCGCGAAGGGACACATACGACATCCGATCACGACCTCGGAGATCCATTTTTTGGTGCACTCGATGACCTGCTCGGTTTCAACAACCATCAGTTTCGCTCATTCCCGCCGTTGGATCTGTTCATTCGCCGCCGCGCCGAGACGGGAACGCCGCGGCACGCTCGGCCGGTCACTCATGCCGCAACGCCTCGATCGGATCCAGCCGGGCCGCTCGGCGCGCGGGAAAATAACCGAAGACGACCCCCACCGCGGCCGAGAACAGGAAGGCGATCAGGATGATGGGGCCGTTGAGCACGAAAGGCACCTGCAGCAGGCTCGCCAGTCCAATGGAGGCGACCAACGCAAGCAGGATACCGAGCAACCCGCCCAGGGACGACAGGACCACGGCCTCCACCAGAAACTGCATCAAAACCTCGCGCTCCAGCGCCCCGATGGCTAGACGGATGCCGATCTCGCGGGTGCGCTCGGTGACCGAGACCAGCATGATGTTCATGATGCCGATGCCCCCGACCAGGAGGCTGACCGCGGCCACGGCGCTGAGCAGGGCCGTCAGCACCCGCGTGGTCCCGGTCAGCATGGTCGCAATCTCCTTCATGTCGCGCACCGAGAAGTTGTCCTGATCGGCCGGGTGGACATGGCGACGCTCGCGCATCATCCGCTCGATGTCGGATTTGACCTGCTCGGTGGAGTCGCCGTCCCGGACCGAAAGCTGAATCAGGTTGACGTCCTGATTCCCCGCGACACGCCGCTGGAAGGTGCGCAGCGGCATGACCACCAGATCGTCCTGATCCGAGCCCATAGCGCTCTGACCTTTGCTTGCCAGGAGCCCGATCACCTCGCAGGCGATCTGCTTGAGTCGGATCTTTTGACCGATGGGATCCTGGTACCCGAACAGCTCCCGACGCACGGTCGCCCCGATCACGCACACCGCCCGCCCGGCGCGCAGCTCGGGATCCGTGAAGAGTCGCCCGTCGTCCAACGTCCAATTGCGCACCGCGAAGAAGCGGTTGTCGCTGCCGGTCACCGTGGTCGACCAGTTGTTGTTTCCCAAGACGGCCGTCATAATCTGGCTCGCCGAGCCGGCCACGGCACTCGCGGCACCGATCTCGCGCTGCACCGCGACCACGTCGTCCAAGGTGAAGGGCGGGGCGTTGGAGCTGGATCCCGGCCCCATGCGTTGGCCCATGGTGATCATGAGTAGGTTGGTCCCGAGGCTTTCGATCTGGGCCGTGACCTGGCGTGTCGCACCGTCGCCGAGGGTCACCATGACGATGACCGCTGCCACGCCGATGACGATGCCCAGCATGGTCAGAACCGAGCGCAGGACGTTTCGGCGGATCTCGCGCAGGGCCAACAGGAGGGTGTTCCAGAGCATCAGGACCTGTGCTCCGATGCGTTCTCGTCGACCACGCGTCCGTCGAGAAAATGGACGACGCGATGCGCATAGGCCGCCATCTCGGGCTCGTGCGTGACCATCAGGATCGTAATGCCGCGATCGCGGTTCAGTCCGTCCAAAAGGGTCATGATCTCGTGACTGCGCACCGAGTCCAGGTTCCCGGTCGGCTCGTCCGCGAGGAGCAGATGCGGGTCCGTGACGATGGCACGTGCGATGGCGACGCGCTGCTGCTGACCGCCGGAGAGCTCGCCAGGTGTGTGTCCCTCCCGACCGTTTAGGCCGACCAGCGCCAGAGCGCGCTGCGCTAAGGCATGGCGCTCCGCGCGCGGGGTGCGCCGATAGATCAAGGGCAGCTCGACATTCTCCAGGGCCGAGGTCCGGTTGAGCAGATTGAAGCCCTGGAAGACGAAACCCAGGTCACGACGACGCAAGAGTGCGCGTTGATCCCGACCGAGCGTTTCGACGGCGACGCCCCGGAAGCGGTAGGACCCGGAGGTGGGTGTGTCCAAGCAGCCCAGGATGTTCATCGCGGTCGATTTGCCCGATCCGCTCGGCCCCATCACGGCGACGAACTCGCCCTGCTCGATGCGCAGGTCGACCCCGGCCAAGGCATGGACGGCGGCGTCGCCGCGCCCGTAGACCTTGGTCACACGGCGGAGCTCGATCAAGGGGCTCGCATTATCGTCGATCGCGTCGGCCATGGTTAGGGCTTCTTGCGCTCGACGTCGACCAGCACCCGTGTCCCGGGAGCCAGGCTGTCGTCCAGGACCTGCGTCATGATCCCGTCGCTCGCCCCGACCTCGACCGGAACGCGTGTCGGCTCCCCGTCGGTCGAGATCCAGGCCTGCGCATCCTTTCCCGAGCGCTCCTCGGGTACGCGGGGACGCTTCGCCGTCGCGGGCGGTCGCGGCATGAGCATGCCGAGCAGGTTGGATGCGCCGCGTTTGGGAACGGCGCCCTGCGGCGGATTGAAGCGCAAGGCGGCATTCGGGACCAGGACCACGTCATCCGATGCCTGAACCAGGATCTCGGCCGTGGCCGTCATGCCCGGACGCAGTGCGAGGTCCGAGTTGTCCAGGTCCAGGAGCGCAGCATAGGTCACCACGCCGCTCACGGTCTCGGGTGCAAAACGCACTTGCGCGATGGTCGCCGGAAACCGGCGGTCCGGATAGGCATCGACGACGAACTCGGCGGACTGGCCGACGGCCACCTGGCCCACGTCCGCCTCGTCGATGGCCACCTTGAGCTCCATCTGCGCCAGGTTCTCGGCCAGGTTGAAGAGGACCGGGGTCTGAAGCGACGCGGCGACCGTCTGTCCGGGCTCGACCTGGCGCAGCAGGACGATACCGTCGATGGGCGAGCGAATCAGGGTCTTCTCGAGGGTGCGGCGATTGGCGTCGAGCTCAGCCTGTGCCTGGGCGACCTGTGCCCGCGCGACGGCAAGAGACGCAAGCGCACGCTCGGCGTTCGCAACCGCACTGTCCAACTCCTCGGGCGAAGCCAGACGCTTCTCGATCATATCCCGTGTACGCCGCAGCTTATTCGCGGTCTCGGTCACCGTCGCCTGAGCCTCCAGCACACTGGCCTCCGCCAACGCCAAAGCCGCCTCGGACTGGCGCGTCTTCGCCCGGGACTGGTCGGGGTCCAACTCGGCGAGGACTTGGCCGGTCTCCACGCGATCGTTGAAATCGACCGCCACCCGGACGATCGTGCCGGACACCTCCGTGCCGACATCCACCTGATTGACCGGCTGCAGCGACCCGGTCGCGGTGACCTTGATCCTCAAATCACCGCGCTCGACCTCGGCCGTCTCAAAGCTTATCCCGTTCTCCGGACGACTCGTCAGCCAAAAGCTCGTCCCGGCCGCCAGACCGAGCAGCACCAAGGCCATCAGCGCGACCCGAAGCAGGCGTCGGCGAGGAGGGGCGGCCCGATCCGAGTCGCTTGGAAGGCCGATCGGCTCGGCGGGTGCAGTAGATTCTCGGGTCATGGCTCAGGCAGTCCGAAGGGATCGAGTCGGCTGCTCAAGCGGCCGACGAGGTGACATCCAGGCTAGCGAGAAAGTGGGGAAAGAATGGGGAGGGCCAGGGAATGGTTGCCGTGATCGGGCATGCCGGATCAGGCCGGGACCGTATCCGAAAAAATACTGTATCCGGTACGACGCGGAAAAGCGACGAACGCGAAACGCCATGAATGCCTAGGAGCTTTACCGGAACTGCTAACCAGCTTTGCACCTAACCCGGCCCGGCGTCTACTTGCTTGCCAGCTCACCTTGAGTCCCTGGTCTCCCTTGAACCCAACATCATGTTTCCCAATACAAATAGCATTTGGCACGGCGTGTGCTTATTTCACCTCGACCGTCCGGCCCCATCCAGGCGCCGACGACGCACAGCGGGGAAGACAACCAGATGCCAACCACCGAAACCTATTACGAGGTCATGCGGCGCCAGGGGATCACGCGCCGCAGTTTCCTCAAGTTCTGCAGCCTGACGGCTACCGCGCTCGGGCTCGCGCCGACCTTCGCCGGGAAGATCGCGCACGCGATGGAGACCAAGCCGCGGATCCCGGTCGTCTGGCTGCATGGGCTCGAATGCACCTGCTGCTCGGAGTCCTTTATCCGCTCCGCGCATCCGCTGGTCTCGGACGTAATCCTTTCGATGATCTCGCTGGATTACGACGATCTCATCATGGCGGCGGCCGGACATCAGGCCGAGGCGATCCTGGAGGAGGTGCGCCACAAGCACGCCGGGAACTACATCCTCGCGGTCGAGGGCAACCCGCCGCTCAATCAGGACGGCATGAGCTGTATTGTCGGCGGTCGTCCCTTCGTCGAGCAGCTCCTGGAGATGGCCGACAGCTGCAAGGCCGTCATCTCCTGGGGCTCCTGCGCCTCATGGGGCTGTGTGCAGGCAGCCCGACCCAACCCGACGCGTGCCACCCCGGTCCACGAGGTCATCCGCGACAAGCCCGTGATCAAGGTCCCGGGTTGCCCGCCGATCGCCGAGGTCATGACCGGGGTTCTGACCTATATCCTGACCTTCGATCGGCTGCCGGAGCTCGACCGCCAGGGTCGCCCGCTGATGTTCTACGGCCAGCGCATCCACGACAAGTGCTATCGACGGCCGCACTTCGACGCCGGCCAGTTCGTCGAGTCCTGGGACGACGAGGGCGCGCGCCGCGGCTACTGTCTCTACAAGGTCGGCTGCAAGGGACCGACCACCTACAACGCCTGCTCGACGATCCGCTGGAACGGCGGGGTCTCCTTCCCGATCCAGTCCGGACACGGCTGTATCGGCTGCTCCGAGGACGGTTTCTGGGACAAGGGCAGCTTCTATCAGCACGTCACCGACACCCACGCCTTCGGCATCGAGGCGAATGCGGATCGCACCGGCATCGCCGTCGCCACCGGTGTCGGCGCGGCCATCGCCGCCCATGCTGCCGTCAGCGTCTACAAACACGCACAAGACAAGAAGGGAGATGACCAAGCATGAGCGTCACGACGGCCAACGGCTTCGAGCTCGATACCGCCGGGCGACGCCTCGTCGTCGACCCGGTCACCCGCATCGAGGGACACCTGCGCTGCGAGGTGAATCTCGACGAGAACAACGTGATCCGCAACGCGGTCAGCACCGGCACCATGTGGCGCGGGCTCGAGGTCATCCTGCGCGGTCGCGATCCGCGCGACGCCTGGGCCTTCACGGAGCGGATCTGCGGTGTCTGCACGGGGACCCATGCCCTGACCTCGGTTCGTGCGGTCGAGGACGCGCT
>NZ_JAABRP010000369.1 GCF_011390875.1 Thiocapsa sp. | reverse complement strand
AGCTCCGACAGTCGTCAGGGCTGGCGCGGCCAAGCCATTCCAACAAATCACGCATATCGCACCGGGCGCGGTTTAGGGTCAGCGCGGAATGCGGGTGATCCGCAGGACCAGCGGGATCTGTCTCAAGCGGCGCATGATGCGCGCGAGATGCACGCGCCCCTTCACGAGGATGAGAAACTCCAACGCCGTGGTCATACCGTCCTTCTCGCGCGAGTGGACATTCTCGATGTTCGAGCCCAGCTCGGCGATTGCCCCGGCGACCACCGCAAGCGCACCGCGTCGATTGCCGATCTCCACCCGGATCTCGGTCGGAAACTCGCCGTCCGGCTCATTGGCCCACTCGACATCCAAACGTTTGTCGCGCTTGGTCTCGAGGCTGCCGAGGTTGCGGCATTCGCTGCGATGGACCACGATTCCTCGGCCAGGGCTGAAAAGCGCGGCGATGGTATCGCCCGGGATGGGCCGACAGCAGCGTGCGAAGCTCACCACCATCCCCTCGGTGCCGCGAATCGCCAAGCGGTGAGGATGCTGATCCTTGTCGGTCGGCGTCGCTTGTGCCGCCTCCTCGTCGTCGCTCGCGGCCAGGCGACGCGCCACCAATGCGGCCAACCGATTGCCGAGCCCGATATCCCCGAGCAGATCGTCGAGCGTGCGCTGATTCGCCTCTTCGAGGTAGGCCGAAACGCGGCCCGGGTCGAGTTTGTCCATCTCGATACCGAATGCGCCGAGCTCCGCACTCAGCAGGCGCCGCCCCAGCACCTGGGCCTCGCGCTGCTTGAGGTTCTTCAGATAGCCCCGAATGCTTGCGCGGGCCTTGCCGGTCACGACGAAATTCAGCCAGGCCGCATTCGGCTTGGCGCCGGGTGCGTTGATGATCTCCACCGTCTGGCCGCTGCGCAGATGCGTGCTGAGCGAGACCATGCGCCGGTCGATCCGCGCAGCGACACAGGTGTTGCCGACATCCGAATGGATCGCGTAAGCGAAGTCGATGACCGTAGCACCCCGCTTGAGGGTCAGGATCCGGCCCTTGGGCGTAAAGACGTATACCTCGTCGGGGAAGAGGTCGATCTTCACGTGATCGAGGAACTCCACCGAATTGCCGGCCGCGCGCTGCATCACGAGCAGGTTCTGCAACCACTCCGAAGCCAGTGTCGTGACATTGGACGTGGACTGCTCGCCGCTCTTGTAGAGCCAGTGCGCGGCGATACCGGACTCGGCCATACGCTGCATGTCCTCGGTGCGGATCTGGATCTCGATGTGCATGCCCTGAGGTCCGATAAGCACGGTATGGAGCGACTGATAGCCGTTTGCCTTGGGGATGGCGATGTAGTCCTTGAAACGCCCCGGCACCGGCTTGTAGAGATTGTGGACAAGCCCGAGTACCCGATAACAGGTGTCGACCCGGTCCACCGTCACCCGGAAGGCGAAGACGTCAACTACCTCCGAGAAGGCCCGTCGCTTCTCGCGCATCTTGCGATAGATGCCGTAGAGATGCTTGCGTCGGCCCTCGACCTCCCCG
Source organism: Thiocapsa sp. (assembly GCF_011390875.1). Classification (GTDB taxonomy): domain Bacteria; phylum Pseudomonadota; class Gammaproteobacteria; order Chromatiales; family Chromatiaceae; genus Thiocapsa. The sequence goes on along the minus strand of NZ_JAABRP010000369.1, from coordinate 1,304 downwards.
TGGATGTCCTCCTGATGCAGGGCCCGTTTGAGTGCCGTCTCCACCGTACCGACCATCTCGACACGCGCCCCGCAGGTCTTCTGCAAGGCGCGCTGGATGACATGGCGACGCCATGGCCAATGGTGCAGAAAGCCGAGATCTTCCAACTCGACCCGCACGCGGTTGATGCCGAGGCGGTTGGCGATCGGGGCGAAGATGTCGAGCGTCTCGCGCGAGATTCGCCGACACTTCTCGGGCTCCATGGAGCCGAGTGTACGCATGTTGTGCAGACGATCGGCGAGCTTGATCAGGATGACCCGTATGTCGCGCGTCATCGCGAGCAACATCTTCTGCAGACTGGCCGCCTGAGCCTCCGCACGGGACTCGAACTCGATCTGCGAGAGCTTGCTCACCCCGTCGACGAGATCCGCGATCTCCTCGTCGAAGACCTCCGCGACGTCATCCTTGGTCACCGGGGTGTCCTCGATCACGTCGTGCAGCAGGGCCGCGATCAGGCACTTATAGTCCATGTGCATCTCGGCCAGGATGCGCGCGACCGCCACGGGATGGTAGATATACGGCTCGCCGGATTTACGGCTCTGCCCCTCGTGCGCCTCGGCCCCGAACAGATAGGCGCGATAGAACTCGCTGACCTGCTCGGGCGGGAGATAGGTCTCGAGATAGGCGCAGAGGTCGCTGATCAAATAACGGGCCACGGGCGCGCGGTCTGCATCCTCCGCGGGGGGCTTAACCGGGTGAACGGAGGCCGGGGCGACGACGGGGAGGAGGGCGGTTTGCATGGATCCGGCATCGAACGGGCTCATGACGACGCGCACGCAACCCGGGCGTCGACCGCACAATGGCCGCGCCCGCCGGTCTGTCGCCGCTTCTCGTCCGTACGCATCGGGGTCCTACTCGCGCGGATCGCCCTTAGGCTCCGCCTCGCCGAGCTCGGAGGCAAGCTCTTCGGCGAGCGCCTGCTCCAAGGCGGCCGTGGTCTCGTCGATCTCGCGCTGCGCGGCCTGGACCATCGCGGTCGAAATATGGCCCGCGGCGATCTCGCGCAACGCCATGACAGTGGGCTTGTCGTTGGCCCAAGGCAAGATCGGCTCGACGCCGTTCGCCAACTGGCGGGCCCGCTTGGTTGCGAGCAGCACTAGGTCGAAACGGTTGTCGACATGATTGAGGCAGTCCTCAACGGTAATTCTGGCCATGCGAAATGTTCTCCAAGGGGGTCGCGAAAATTCGGGGCGCCGGCGCACAGGGCCGGGGAATACGACGGACGCGGGTGGTAGGACTCGTCTTCGTTCGACAGGCGGGCGAGC
>NZ_JAABRP010000368.1 GCF_011390875.1 Thiocapsa sp. | reverse complement strand
GAAGCCGCGCCTGCCGCCGAGGCCGCTCCGGTTGAAGCCGCGCCTGCCGCCGAGGCCGCTCCGGTTGAAGCCGCGCCTGCCGCCGAGGCCGCTCCGGTTGAAGCCGCGCCCGCCGCCGAGGCTGCTCCGGTCGAAGCCGCACCTGCCGCCGAAGCCGCTCCGGTTGAAGCCGCGCCTGCTGCCGAAGAAGCTCCGGTCGAAGAAGGTGCTCCCGCCGTCGTGCCGGTTCCGGTCGAGGTGATCGTAGTTCCCGAGGCAGCCTAAGCCTCTTCGCTCGCCCGGCGTCAGTTTGGCGTGTGGTGCGCGATGAAAATCCAGTAGAGGAGTTAAATCATGGCACAATCTCTTTCCGGTCTTACCGACCAACAAGCAAAAGAGTTTCATGAGCAGTTCAAGGTGACCTATACCGCATACGTCGGTATCGCGGCATTGGTTCACCTCTTCGTGATCGCTGCCAATCCCTGGTTCTAAACCGCGTCCAGAGCGAGATGCTCGTTTTCGAGTGAGCTCGACGTTTGGTGTATCCATAGCCTTTGGTGGGGACGCGGTTTAAAACAATATATTTTTAATCTGTTAAACCGCGCCGGCTCCAGCGGCCGTTAGGTCTGTCGGGCCCGATCCCCTCCAAAAACATCGCATACCGCGCCGGGCGCGGTTTAATCCGACTTCGACGAGATCAAGATTATGAGTGACGTCCAGATTGCAAAGCCGAAGAACCCGGAAGACGATTGGAAGGTGTGGCTGGTTCTCAACCCCGCGACATGGCTGATGCCGATCTTCTTTCTCCTGTTGATCATTGCCCTGGCGCTCCACGCTGTCGTGTTCCAAATGGGCTTTGGTTGGGCCTGACCCGATCCCCTAAGCCGACCCCTGGAAGCGAACCGAGGAAACGCGAATTCGTGTCCATCCGTGGATCGAATTCGCGGCCAACCCCGCCTATCGCGTTCTCGGATCCTGCCATGCTTACCGGTTTCGCACCGTTGAGCATGGCCGAAACCGATAGTACCTGCCCCGAACACCCGGCTGGCTTTTCAGCGCCGTAGTCCTCCTGTCTCCGTTTCGACGAACCTTCCCCACCCCGCTCTGATCCGCTCGCCAAGCAAGTTTCGAGCCCTGCTGTCGTTTGCGATCCTCCGCAAGGTCGGTCGACAGCCTCCTGAACGAGCGCTATCCTTAGCGAAGCGCTGCGTTTAAGCAATTCGTTCCACTCGGCATGCGACCGGCGTCCCGTTTGCCGAGAGCAGTGGGTGCCGCGAGGCGTTTCGATCAATTCGATGGTTTGAGGTGCGTATGGCGGACAGCGAAGGGGATGCGGATCGTCGGAGTTACGAGCGGGTGTCCTGGGATTGCCACGCCCGCCTTATGCAGCTCGGCACCGATGTGGGCGGCGGTGTCCCGGGGATGCACCCGGTGCTCGGGCGCAACATCAGCGAGGGCGGGCTGCAAGTGTGGGCCGATCGCATGTTCGCCGTGCGTTCTCGACTGCTCGTCGAGATGGAGGCACCCGACATCCCGGAAGGGATTCAAGCTGTCGGCTCGGTGGTATGGGTGTCGCCGAGTACCTCCGAAGAGCGCTGGGTGCTCGGGATCGAGTTCTCCGATGTCGGCGACACTGCACTTGCGCGAATCCGCTCGCTTGTCCTGCCGACGGACGAACGCAACTGAGCGTCAAGCGCCGGGTCAGACTCGGCTCGATGCGCCCTCCCGCCATACTCCGCTTTCCGAGACCATGAAACCGGCAGTCGTTCTTTTGAGCGGAGGGTTGGACTCCGCAACCGCATCGGCGATCGCGACATCCGAAGGGTTTGCACTACATGCATTGTCGTTTCGGTACGGCCAGCGCCACGGCATCGAGCTCGAGTCCGCCGCCCGAGTCGCCAGGGCACTGGGGGTCGTGGAGCATGCGATCGTGGAGATCGATCTGCGGCGTTTCGGCGGATCGGCGCTCACGGCAGATATCCCGGTGCCCAAGGGGCGTTGCGCCGGGGCGATCGGCGAGGGGATTCCGGTCACCTATGTCCCGGCCCGCAACACCGTCTTTCTGTCCTTCGCGCTGGCGTGGGCGGAGACCCTCGGGTCCGAAGACATCTTCATCGGCGTGAACGTGCAGGATTACTCCGGTTATCCCGACTGTCGACCGGCCTTCATCGAGGCATTCGAGCAGATGGCCAATCTGGCGACCGCGGCCGGCGTCGAAGGGCGCCAACGGCTCAAGATTCACGCCCCTCTGATGCAGATGACCAAGGCCGAGATCATCACCCGAGGTCTGTCGCTCGGTGTCGACTACGGCCTCACCAGTAGTTGCTACGATCCCGGAACGGACGGTCGTCCCTGTGGTCTCTGTGATTCCTGCTTGCTTCGCGCCAAGGGCTTCGCGGATGCAGGTTACCCCGATCCGCTCAGCCTTCGTTTCGGTCTCGTCGCCCCATGAGTGAACAGCTGTTTCACGTCGCCGCCGTCCCGTTCGAGGCTGCGCGGCGCGTCTCCATCCTGCCTGCCGGACACCGGTCGCGCCGTCTGCACGGGCACGGCTTCGTCGCCAAGGTGCGCGCGGAGCTTCCGATCGATTGGGCGCCCTTTCCCGGCGGGGAGACGGACGCGCTCGCTCGGGCGCTTGCAGATGCGATCGCACCGCTGGATTACAGCGACCTCAACGAGCATCTGCCGATCCCGACCGACGAGAATCTCGCTCGCTGGGTGCGGGCGCATCTCGGCGTTCCCGGAGTCGTTTCGGTCGGTGTCCAGAGCACCCGCGATCAGGGTGTCGATCTGGACGGCCGCGAGCAGGCGCATGTCTGGCGCCGCTTTCGTTTCGAGGCCGCCC
>NZ_JAABRP010000367.1 GCF_011390875.1 Thiocapsa sp. | reverse complement strand
AACACAACCGTCGTATGTTTTCCATTTGGGCCGGCGCTGTCCGGCGGATTCCAACCTCGCAGGCACTCTCCCCATGACCACGACGCCGACTTCTCGCCAACTGGAAAGGCCGATCGCACAACTCGCCGCCCTCCGGGAAGGTGCGGTCGAATTCGAGCGAGCCTACGGCTCCGAGATCGAGAAGGTCGAGCCCAGCCACCGCAACAGCGCACGCAACTTCCTTCACTACCTCAGCATTCGGCAGCACGACATCCGCAGTCTGCAGCAGGATCTCGGTGCTCTGGGACTGTCGTCGCTCGGCGTGCTGGAGCCCCATGCCTTGGCCAGCCTGAACTCGGTGATGGCCATTCTGGAGCAGCTCAGCGGCAAGGATTTCGGCCCTGCGCCGGAGCCGCCGGTGGATTTCCGTACCGGGCCTTTGTTGCTTCGGGATCACACCCGAGCGCTTCTGGGTCCCGAGCCCCGCGACCGATTCGTCCGCATCATGGTGACCATGCCGAGCGAAGCCGCCTCGGATGCGCAACTGGTGCAGGATCTCCTCATCGCCGGGATGGATGTCATGCGCATCAACTGCGCCCACGACGGTCCGGATGCCTGGTTCGCGATGGTGGAAAACCTGCGCCGTGCGGAGCGGATCGTCGGGCGCAACTGCCGCGTGCAGGCCGACCTGGCGGGTCCGAAGCTCCGCACGGGCGCGATTCGGGCGAGCGGGCGGGTAAAACGACTGGCGCCCGATCGGGATGTCTTCGGTCGCATCGCCAGACCCGCTCGCATTTGGCTGACGACGGCGGCCGCGGCCGAGCCGACTCCCGACGATGTTCGCTTCATCTTCCGGATCCAGTGCGGTCTGCTCGCACGACTCGATGTCGGCGACAGCATTGGTCTGACCGACACGCGCGGTCAACACCATGAGCTGAAGATCGTCGAGGCGGTCGGTCAATCGTTCATCGCCGAAAGCGAGCGGACCGCCTATATTCAGGACGAGACCCCGGTGACGGGCCTGCGCGAGGGCAAGTCGATCGGGGAAGGACGCATCGTCGGGATCCCCGACGTGATCAACCCCATCTGCCTCCTGCCGGGCGACACCCTGATGTTGACCCGTCATGACGAACCCGGTACAGAGGCCGAGCGCGACGCATCCGGTCGCATCGTCGCTCCGGCACAGATCCACTGCACCCTCGATGCGGCATTCGAACAGGTCGCGCATGGGCACCGTGTCTGGTTCGACGACGGCAAGATCGGCGGGCTCGTCGAGGAGAACGACGGCCAGCGCATCCGGGTCAGAATCACCCATACCGGACCACACGGCGCGAAGCTGCGCGCCGAGAAGGGCATCAACTTCCCCGACACCGCCCTCGAGATGTCTGCCCTGACCGAAAAAGACCTCGACGACCTGCCGGCAGTCGTCAAGCTCGCCGACATGGTCGCGCTTTCTTTCGTCCGAGGACCCGAGGATGTCGAGCGTCTCCACGACGAGCTCTATCGGCTCGGGGCCAATCATCTCGGGATCGTGCTCAAGATCGAAAACCGTCAGGCCTTCGAGAATCTCCCCCGCATCCTGCTCGCCGCGCTCAACTCGCCTCCCGTCGGGATCATGATCGCGCGGGGTGATCTGGCGGTCGAAGTGGGCTTCGATCGCCTCTCCGAAGTCCAGCAGGAGATCCTGTGGCTCTGCGAGGCGGCGCACGTGCCGGTAATCTGGGCGACCCAGATCCTCGAGGGCATGGCCAAAAAGGGAGCACCGTCACGCGCGGAGGTCTCCGATGCCGCCATGAGTATCCAGGCAGAATGCGCCATGCTCAACAAGGGGCCGAACATCGTCGAGACCGTGCGTTTCCTCGACGGGATCATCGGACGCATGGACGAGCACTACGTCAAACGGCGAGCCACGCTGCGCAAGCTCTCGGTCGCGCAGCTGAAGTAGCCGTCGTGTACGGGTCGCATCTCCCCTGCCCCATCGGGATCTGCGACATGAAGGCAACGGCGCACTCGTCAGACGCTTCTGGCCTAAGTGTCATTGCGCAACGGCGCCGGCGGTCATCAGGCGCATTCCGCCCGAGGACTTGTCACCATTCGGTCGCTTTTCTCTGCCATGCTATGAGGCAAGCATCGACACTGCGACGCCTTACCCCAGCCGCGGCATGGGACGCCGTTGCTCAAGGTTGCTTCTTAAGGTTGTAGATCCGGATCTGCGCCGGCCTCTCCGGATCCTGTCGCCTTCCTCGGCTCCCGCACAATGCCTTTGGAGGACTTATGATCGGGAATCCATCGCGCAACCTTCTGCTTGCCGCTCTCGCGGTCTTTTCCCTCGCTCCGACTTCCGGTGCCGCTTGGGCCGCGGCTTCGGAGAATGCCTGTGCTCCCGCAGCGAATCAGGTC
>NZ_JAABRP010000366.1 GCF_011390875.1 Thiocapsa sp. | reverse complement strand
TCTCGGTGCGTTTCACCTACGGCTCTGAAAAGGAATCCTGGATCGACGCCGTCACCGACGGTTTCAACCGCCAGGGACAGACCACGACCTCCGGAAAGCGGATCTGCGTCCAGGCAATTCCGAAGGGATCCGGCGAGAGCGTGAACGAGATCAAGGACGGCCGAGCGGGACCCGACGAGGTCCACGCGACGAGCCCGGCTTCGGATCTTTACGTCAACCTTATCAACTACGAGGCCGGCGAGCAGCAGGGGGGCGATCTGCTCAAGGTCGAGGGCTTTCTCGTCTCCTCGCCGGTGGTGATCGCGGTCTGGGAGCCGGTGCTTGCGACACTCGGGCCGATCGACCAGGTCGGATGGGCGGAGATCTTCAAACGCTCCGGCGAGGGCCAATTTCGCTACGGTCAAACCAATCCGGAGACCTCCAACAGTGGTCTGTCT
>NZ_JAABRP010000365.1 GCF_011390875.1 Thiocapsa sp. | reverse complement strand
CCGATCGCGACCCGACAGCCCCGCATCGGTGTGAAGCCCCTGTTCGAGGACGCGGTGGAGGAGGGCGGCAACGCCGGTTTCGAGATCATCCTGATCGATGCCGCCGGCGATTCCGGCGGCCAGCGCCGGCCGACCGAGGGATTACGCTGGACACTCTCGCGTCTGACCACCGACTTCCAATGGTACGAGTCCGACGGGAGCTGGAAGTACGAGCCGATCGTCTCGACCCAACGCGTCGCCTCCGGCACCTTGGAGCCGGGCCAGATCGACGCCGCGACCGGTGTTGCGCGGATCGAGGCGCGTGTGGAGTGGGGCGGCTATCGTCTGCGTGTCGAAGGCCCGGACGCGACGGCCCTGCCCGCGGATCTCGACTTCGAGGCCGGCTGGTATGTCGCACCGCGCGCCGTCGACACCCCGGATCTGCTCAAGGTCTCGCTCGATAAGGCCGAGTATCGGGTCGGCGAGACGCTCAAGGCGCGCATCGAGCCGCGCTTCCCGGGCGTCGCCCTGGTGATGGTCATCGACGACCGGCTGATCGACATGCGCACCGTCGAGGTCCCCGAGGATGGTACGACGGTCGAGCTGCCCGTCACCCGCGCCTGGGGTCCGGGCGCCTATGTGACGGCCGCGCTCTACCGCCCCATGGATCTGGATGCCCGGCGCATGCCCGGACGCGCGATCGGGCTGACCTGGGCCGGGGTGGATCCGGGTGATCGCCGACTTGATGTCAAGCTCGGCCTTGATCCGGCCGCAGGCGTGATCCGCCCGCGCCAACGTCTCGAAATCCCGATCCAGGTCGCCAATGCCCCGACCGGCGAGCCGGTCTACGTGACCCTGGCTGCGGTCGATCTAGGGATCCTGAACCTCACACGTTATCAATCGCCGGCGCCGGATCACTGGTATTTCGGTCAGCGACGGCTCGGGATGGAGGTCCGCGACCTCTACGGCCAGCTCATCGACCGCATGCAGGGCGTGCCCGGCGTGGTGCGCTCCGGCGGCGACGGCGCCATGATCCGGCTCGAAGGCCCGCCGCCCACCGAGGATCTGGTCGCCTTCCAGTCCGAGATCATCCGTCTCGACGTACAAGGCAGGGCGACCGTCGCCTTCGAGATCCCGGACTTCAACGGAACCCTGCGGGTCATGGCGATGGCCTGGTCCAAACAAGGCGTCGGTCACGCGGTTGAGGACCTGCTGGTGCGCGATCCTGTCGTCATGATGGCGAGCCTGCCGCGCTTCCTCGCGCCCGAGGACCGCTCGCGCCTGCTGCTGGAGCTGACTCACGTCGACGGTCCGGCGGGCGAGATCACCCTGACGGTCGCCACCGGCGGTGAGCATGTGCGTATTCCCGCCGACCAGACCGAACGGACACTGAGCTTGGCGCAGGGCGGACGCGCCGCCGTTCAGATCCCCATCGAAGCGGTCTCGGTCGGCGACGAGACCCTGAGTCTGGTCCTGCGCACGCCCGACGGTCAGGCATTGACCAAGACCCTGCGGATCCCGGTCCGCTCCAATGCCCCCTTGGTCTCGCGCAACTCGGTCGTGGATCTGGCCCCGGGCGGGGAGCTGCGCCTGGACGACTCGGCCTGGTCCGAGATGCTCCCCGGCACCGGAGCGCTCGCGGTCTCCATCACGGGCGCCGGACCGCTCGACGTCGCCGGCCTGGTGACGGGCCTGGATCGCTACCCCTACGGCTGCACCGAGCAGCTCACCAGCCGCGCACTGCCCATGCTTTATCTCAACGAGGTCGCGACCGCCATCGGTCTCGGGACCGACGCCGAGATCCGAGAACGGGTGCGCGAGGCGATCGGCGAGGTGCTGGCCAATCAGGCGTCGAACGGGAGCTTCGGCCTCTGGGGTACGGGCGGCGACGACGGCTGGCTCGACGCCTATGTCGGGGACTTCCTCACCCGTGCACGCGAGCAAGGCTACAGCGTGCCGGATCGCGCCTTCGACATGGCCCTCGACAACCTGCGCAACCGACTCGCCTATGTGCCGGACTTCAGCAGCGGCGGCGAGGACATCGCCTATGCGCTCTACGTCCTCGCCCGCAACGGTCGCGCCGCCATCGGCGACCTGCGCTATTACGCCGAGACCAAGCTCGACGCCTTCTCCACACCCATGGCCAAGGCCCAGCTCGGTGCGGCGCTGGCCCTCATGGGCGATCGCCCGCGTGCCGATACGGTCTTCCGCGCCGCGGTCGCGATGCTGGAGGAGGGCGACGACGAGGGCGCCTGGCGATCCGACTTCGGCTCCGACCTGCGCGACGGCGCGGCCGTCCTGACCCTCGCCGCCGAGAGCGCGACCGGTGCGGTCGACCTGCAGGCCCTCGCCCGACGTCTGGAACAGGGCTGGGTCAACGCGACCGACACCAGCACGCAGGACGACGCCTGGCTGCTGCTCGCCGCCCGTGCCCTCATGCAGGGCGCCGACAAACCGCAACTGACGCTCGCGGGCGAGCCCTGGAGCGGCCCCTGGTTCAGCCGACTCGGTGCCGACACCGCCGCCGCGTTGCCCCTGATCGTCGGGAACGCGGGCCAACGCCCGCTGGAGGCGCTCGTCAGCGTCGGCGGCATCCCGCTGACACCCGAGCCCGCCGGCGGCGACGGCTACCGGATCGAGCGCGCCTACTACGACCTGGAGGGCCGCCGTATCGACCCCTCCGCCGTCACCCAAGGCGATCGCATGGTCGCCGTCATCACCGTCAGCGCAGACGGCCAGCGCCAAGCGCGACTCATCGTCGACGATCCGCTCCCCGCCGGCTTCGAGATCGACAACCCCAGTCTCATCAAGTCCGGCGACATCGCCGACATCGCCTGGCTGGGCCTGGAG
>NZ_JAABRP010000364.1 GCF_011390875.1 Thiocapsa sp. | reverse complement strand
TCTGATCGCCCCTACGTGACCTTTAATGCAGCGAAGCAAGATGCGATGACGCCGGAGATGGCGATCGACAAGCTCAAGGCAGGTAATCGCCGATTCGTTGACGGAACCATGCACAACCGAGATCTCTCCGCCCAAGCGCAGCGCACGGCGTCTGCTCAGTATCCGTTTGCCGTGATCCTCTCGTGCCTCGACTCGCGTTCGGCGCCGGAGATCATCTTCGATCAAGGGGTTGGCGATCTCTTTGTCGCGCGGGTGGCCGGCAACGTGATCAGCGACGACATGCTCGGAAGTTTCGAGTTTGCGACCAAGGTCTCGGGTTCCAAGGTGATCGTGGTGATGGGTCACAGCGCTTGCGGGGCCGTGATGGGTGCCTGCGATGGCGTCGAGCTGGGCCATCTCACCGGGTTGTTGGCCAAGATCATGCCTGCCGTGGATGCGACACCGGTCTCCGCTGATGCGCAACGCAACGCGAGCAATGCCGACTTCGTCGAGGCCGTCACGGCGGCCAACACCAAGCTACAGGTCGCCGAGATCCTGCGCCAGAGCCCGATCCTCAAGGCTTTAGTCGATCAAGGCGAGATCAAGGTGGTGCCGGCGATGCACAATCTCAGCACGGGTGAGGTCGAGTTTCTCTGAGGTGCTGGAAGAGGCATTGGCTGTCTGCAATACATCGTGCGGTGCTGCGATTCGTGGTGGATGGGTTTATGTATGCCGGCCCCCAATGCATCTTCCGGGCTGTCCCGATGGGCATCGATCCAGATAGTGCTGTTGACGTACTCAGCGCCGGACATGGCGCTCATCCCCGGGGATTTCGATCTTGTCCACCTTGACGCGCTCGTAGTCAGTCAAGGTCTCATCAGTCGCACCCGGAGGAGAATCAAGCGGGAGTTGCGGGGACGGTATATGTAACCCGAGCGGCCGCGACTGACCGATCCTGGGGCCGAACCGTCGCCGATCCCGGGGACGCGACAGACAGTAGGACGCGCTTATGGAAAGCTTTCCATAAGCGCGTCGAGCCGCCACTCGACAAGTTCGGGTTGACCTGCATCTTCTTTGGGGGTTGTTGCCACAACGGAGTCCCAAGACTCACATAGTCGTAGCTCACAGTCCTCGACAACAGCGATGGCGTAAATTGGCAAATCAGCGGAGATCATTCTGAGAAAGACTGGTTGGATAAGGCGAACGTCAACACTCAACTTTCAACACTCAAGGCCCCGACCGTGACGGTAACGAGCGCATCCGAAGGTTGAACTGTCCGAGGTGGAGCCGGACACCCGCCCCGAGCCAAAGAGGTCCCGACGGTTCCGATCATGCCCCGGTCGGCACGATCCGCGACCCGCGATTGTCCCGCCTGCTTTGGAAGCATCAAGGTCCGGCCGTTACCATAACGGACCCGCTGCGGCTCCCGGCCGGTGGCATGTCGCTCGTTTCCGGGCGGCAGGGAGTCGCCATCGGCTCGGACAGGTCCCTTTTTTGCATGGACGACACCCATCGCCGGGCCATCCTGTCTCCGCATGTTCGCGAATCTCCACCACCTCTCCCACCACGCGGCCTGGCGGCGCCAACTCGAGATGCTGCTCGAGTCCGCCGGTGAAGGCATCTACGGCATCGACCTTGCCGGGCGCTGCATCTTCATCAACCGGGTCGGCGCCGAGCTGCTGGGTTACGAGCCCGATGAGGTGCTCGGGCGCCAGATGCACTATCTCATCCATCACTCGCACGGAAACGGTGCACGGATGCCGGTGGAGGACTGCCGGATCTTCAAGGCGTTCAAGGAGGGCTGCAGTTGCCGGGTCGAGGACGAGGTCCTGTGGCGGCGCGACGGCAGCCCCTTCCCGGCCGAGTATGCCTCCTACCCCATCCGCAACGGCGATGAGGTGGTCGGCGCGGTCGTCACCTTCACCGACATCACCGAGCGCAAGCGTACCGAGGCGGCGCTCCATGCCGCCCGCGCCGAATTGGAGCGACGTGTCGTCGAGCGGACCGCGGAGCTGTCCGCCGCGCACCTGCAACTGAGTCAGGCGCACGACGGACTTCTGCGCCTCTCGGCCCATCTCAACTCGGTCCGGGAAGAGGAGCGGGCACACATCGCACGCGAGATTCACGACGATCTGGGCGCCTCGTTGACCGCCATGCAGCTTGAGCTCAATTGGTTGCGCCAACGCCTGACCGACGACCCGCTGATGCGCCGCCATATCGACGCGGCGCTCGAGATCGGCGGCGGCGCTATGGACGCCCTGCGCCGCATCCTCAACGACCTGCGCCCCGGCGTCCTCGATCACCTGGGTCTCTGGGCGGCCCTGGAGTCCTTGCTGGAAGAGACGGAGGCCCGCTCGGGCCTTCGCTGCAGCTTCATCTGCCCCGCCGAGGTCGAGCGCTGCCGCCTGGGGCGGGACGCGGAGATCGCCGTGTACCGCATCGTCCAGGAGGTGCTGACCAACACCCAGCGTCATGCCGACGCACGCCGGGTCTGTCTCTCGACCGACGCACAGGACCGGGATCTGTTGATCGCAATGGCCGACGACGGCCGCGGGATGCGGCTGCCGGCTCAGCCCATCAGTTTCGGACTGCTCGGGATGCATGAACGCGCGCGTGCCATCGGCGGCGAGCTCACCATTGCCAGTACCCTCGGCGAGGGCACCCGGGTGTCTTTGAGGCTGCGGGGTGTGCTCGCGTGATCAGTCTCCTCGTGGTCGACGATCACATGATCATCCGCCGGGGTCTCATTCAGATCCTGTCGGAGGAGGCCCGGATCGGGTCGATCCAGGAGGCGTCCGATGGCCCCGGGGCGCTGCGAATACTGCGAACGACCCCGGTCGATGTGATCCTGCTCGACATCGCCCTGGGCGACCGCGATGGATTCGAGGCGCTGAAGGTC
>NZ_JAABRP010000363.1 GCF_011390875.1 Thiocapsa sp. | reverse complement strand
TATGGGTGTTTTTCATCTTCATTCGCGTGTTTTCAAAACGGCCACCAGATCGAGCTGGTCCAGCCGGCGCAGCACCAGCCAAGCCGAAAGGCCTGCCGCCACCAGCAACACCGCTCCCGCCATGGCAAACCCGGACGGGAGCAGCACCAAAGGAATGCGGTACAGGTCCGACTGCATGCCCCAGACCAACATGGCGCTCATGCCATAACCCATGGCGAAACCCGGCACCAGCGCCAGCAGGGTGAGCGTGCCCAGCTCCCCCATCAGCAGGGCCCGCACTTCGCGCTTGGTATAGCCCAAAATGCGCAGGCTGGCCAGGTCGCGTGAACGCTCGGCCA
>NZ_JAABRP010000362.1 GCF_011390875.1 Thiocapsa sp. | reverse complement strand
CGTGAAAGTCAGAATGTTTTCGGCCATGGTGTCGCGAAAGCTGGCAATGCTGGCGTTGCGGTCGCTCACGGCCACGATGCGTGGGCGCTCTCGCAGCGCTGACACCACCGCCGGGCGCGATTCAGGCGGCACTTTGAGCCACGCACCCGACACCAGATCGCCATCTTGGCGCAGCCGGTTGAGCCAACCGCGATCGGCATAGGCGCCCACACCCAGGTATTCGGTGACGGTGGCCGCCAGGGGCAGTTGCAGCGTTTCGCGGCGGCCGTCCAGAAACTCCACTTCCAGCAGGTCGCCCGGGCGCACGGCCAACAACTCAGCCAGGTAGTCGGTCAGCAGCAGGCCTTCGGCGGGCATGGGCACGCTTTGCAGCGACGCGTCGAGCACCCGTTTCAGGTCGGCAGTGTCGCTCATGCCTTGCAGGGCGGTGGTGTAGCTGCGGTGGCCACTGCGCAGTTTCACGGCGCTGGTCCGAAAACCTTCGACGGCTTGCACGCCGGGAATGGACCGCAACTCGCTGATGGCGCGCGCGCCGGCGGGCTCGGCCAAGGTCACGGTGAGGTCATCGCGCTGGGCCAGGCCAAACTGCACGGCAATCATCTCTTCAATGGCGTCGCCCTGCAGGTTGGACATCACCAGAATGCCGCAGGCCATCCCCATGCCGACAATCGACATCAGCGAGCGCAGCGGGCGCCGCTCCAGGTTGCGCACCACCATGCGGGCGGCGGCGTCCAGCAATTGGCCAGCGCCCAGGCGTTCGGTGAGCGTGCGCCGGTACACCGCAGGCGCTTCGGGGCGCATGGCCTCGGCCGGTGAGAGCCGAAAGGCCCGCAGCAGCCCCTGCGCCGTGCCCAGCGCGGCGGCCGCCACGGCAAAGCCCATCGCCATGGCCCAAACCACCGGTTCCACCGACCACTCCAGAAAGGGGAATCGGTAGAAACGCATGTACAAGTCGGCCATGCCGCGCCCCATCCAGGCGCCCAGCGCCACGCCGGGCAACACGCCCACGCCCACCATCAGCAGCACCAGCTGGGCGTAGTGCCGTCCCACCTCCCAGCGGCTGTAGCCAAATGCCTTGAGCACCGCGATTTGCTCGCGCTGGGTGCCGATCAGGCGGCTGATCACGACACTGAGCAAAAAAGCCGAAACGCCCAGAAAGATGCCGCTGAAGAGCCGGGTCATGGTTTCGAGCTGCGCGAGCTCCTCGTCCAGGAATCGGTGCGACATTTGCAGATCGCGTCCGTGGGCCCCCAGGCTCCCATAGGGCTTCAGCAGCCGGTCCAGCGGGTCAATGACCGTGTGCGTCGCTGCGTCAGGCTGCAGGCGAATGCTCAGCTGGTTGAAAGCACCGTCCAGATCAAACGCGCTGGCCAGTGCCTCGCGCCGCATCCACAAAATGGCGAAGCGCTCGAAGTCGGGAAACACATCGCCGGCGCGTATCTGGTAAATGAATTCGGGCGACAAACCCACCCCGCTCAACGTGAGCCGCTGGCGGCGCCCGTTCACGATGGCTGTGAAGCCATCGCCGGGGTGCAGCCCATGGGCCTGCGCAAAGGCCTCACCCGCCACCACCTCCCAGGCGCGCTCGGGCAACCGGCCTTCACGCAAATAAACCTGGTTCAAGTCGTCGTCACCCGGCTCCGCCAAGGACACCACCTGCGCGGTGACCGCCTGGTTGTAGCCGTCCAGCTCCAGGTTCACGCCCGCCACGATGCGCGCCTGCGCCTGCGCCACACCGGGGAGGGCGCGCACCTCATGCAGCACCGACAAAGGCGCACGCTTGACCTGCACAAACACATCGGCGAAGCGGTAGGTTTCGTAAAACCGCGCGCGGGTGTCCGACAGCGCCTGGTGGTTGGTGACCGCCATCACCATGGTGGCGATGCCGCCGACCACCACCAGTGCAATGGCCAGCGACTGTCCACGCAGTTGCCAGAAGTCGCGCCAGAGTTTGTGGTGCAAGGCTTTCACCAGTGCAACTCCGATGCCGGTCTGGGCTGCGCATTGCGTTCCTCGCGCGCAATCGCGCCGTCGCTCAGGTAAATCACCCGGTTGGCCATGGCCGCGATGCCCACGTTGTGGGTGATGATGACCGTGAGTGCACCGGTTTCTAGGTGGATGTGCTCCAGCGCCTGCAACACCAGCACACCGGTGGCCGAGTCCAGGGCACCGGTGGGCTCGTCGCACAGCAGCACCGCCGGGCGTTTGGCGATGGCGCGAGCAATGGCCACGCGCTGCTGCTCGCCGCCCGAAAGCTGGGCCGGGAAATGGTGCCGGCGGTCGGCCAGCCCCACCAGCGCGAGCGCGTCCAGCGCGGGCATGGGGTTTTCGGCAATGTCGGTGACCAGCGCCACGTTTTCCAGTGCCGTCAGGCTGGGTATGAGGTTGTAGAACTGAAAAACAAAGCCGACCGACGCTCGGCGAAACCGGGTCAGGGCGTCTTCGCCAGCACCAGTGAGCGTGTGGCCCTGGCACACCACCTGGCCCTGGGTGGGCGCATCCAGTCCACCCAGGATGTTCAGCAAGGTCGATTTGCCGCTGCCCG
>NZ_JAABRP010000361.1 GCF_011390875.1 Thiocapsa sp. | reverse complement strand
AGTCAGCGGCATTTTGATGGCGTCGGATGCCCCGGAATCTTTTCTATCCAGCGCATTCATTCAGGCGGTGTGCTATCGAGGAACCGAGCGCAACGCAGCCTATCAACTGGATACCCAGGATATCACCGGACCCTTGGATACTCAGATTCTGGGCGCATGCAGGTTTGTCGAGCGAAACATGCGAATCTTTGCCATCAAAGCGCCCAATCGAATTGAGACACCCCAGTTTTCCATGAATGCGGTTTTCGAGGCGGTGGTCAACGCAGTCGCCCACCGGGATTACTCCATCTACGGCTCCAAGATTCGCCTGCACCTGTTTTCGGATCGACTGGAGATCTTCTCGCCCGGTGCGATCCCCAACACGATGACCATCGAGAGCATCTCGGAACGACAATCGACAAGGAACGAGTTGATCAGCTCCTTGCTGGCGCGTTGCCCGATGAATGTCAACGCCACCGGCAGTCAGCGGAGCTTCATCATGGATAAGCGTGGCGAGGGCGTGCCGATCATTCTGATCGAGAGCGAGAGGTTGTCCGGAAAAAAACCGGAATTCAGGCTGATCGATGATGCCGAGCTCAAACTGACGATCTTTGCGGCGCCTTCCCCCCATGGCGAGGATTGAGGCGATTTCCGTGAATAGGCGTCCCGCCTGCGGATGCCGGGAAGGCCTGTAGGGGTGAATTCATTCGCTCATACCGGCAGGGCGATGCGCGAGAGAGTCCGGACGCAGATCGGTCCCGAGGACGCCGGCTAATCTTCCATGGCGCGAATACGGGCGATGGCCTGGCGAACCGCTGCGGCGGCCTGGTCGATCTCGGCCTCTGTGTGGTCGCGGCCGAAGCTGATCCGGACGGCTCCGTAAAGCGTCCCCTCCTCGACCCCCATCGCACGTAAGACGTGAGAGGGCTCGACGGCGCCGGAGGAGCAGGCGGATCCGGAGCCGATCGCGATCTCCTCGGCGAGCTGATTGATGAGTGCGTCGCTCGGCACGCCCTCGAAGGAGATGTTGAGGATGTAGGGCGATGTCCGGTCCGGGTC
Organism: Thiocapsa sp.; assembly: GCF_011390875.1. GTDB lineage: Bacteria > Pseudomonadota > Gammaproteobacteria > Chromatiales > Chromatiaceae > Thiocapsa. The sequence goes on along the minus strand of NZ_JAABRP010000361.1, from coordinate 1,943 downwards.
GCCGTTGATGTGAACGCGAAGATCCTCCCCGAGGCGCTGCAGAAACCGCTGTTTGAGTGCGGCCACGTGTCGGAGATCCTGATCGCGACGTGCCGCAACGCGGGTGAGCGCGCTGCTCAGGCCGATGATCTGATGGGTCGCGAGTGTCCCGGGGCGTAGTCCATACTCTTGGCTTCCGCCGTCCATGAGCGGGCGAATCCGGACATGCCGGCGGTCGCGCACGACGAGACAGCCGACGCCTTTTGGACCGTAGAACTTGTGCGCGGAGAGCGACAGGAGGTCGATCGGCGTCTGCGTGAGGTCGATCGCGAATTTCCCCGCGCCTTGGGCCGCATCCACGTGGAAGAGAACGCCGGCCTGCGCAACCGCGGCGGCGACCTCCGCGATCGGCTGCATGACGCCGGTCTCGTTGTTGGTGTGCATCAGCGAGACCAGCAGCGTATCCGGACGCAGGGCCGCGACGATGGACTCGGGCGTTACCCATCCGCCGCGACCCGGCCTCACGTAGGCGGTTTCCACACCATCGGACTCCAGACCTCGGCAGCAGGCGAGCACGGCCTTGTGCTCGATCGCGGAGGTGACCAGGTGTCGCCCCTGATCGCGATAGGCCAGGGCGATGCCGCGCAGCGCGAGGTTGTTCGCCTCGGTCGCGCCGGCCGTGAAGAGGATCTCGTCGGCGTTGCAGCCGAGCTCCGCGGCAACCGCGCTGCGTGCGGCCTCCACGCGTTGTGCCGCATCTCGGCCTTGCGGGTGGCTTGTCGAAGAGGGGTTACCGGGGACGTTGCGCAGGACATCGATCATGTCCTCGATAACGTTGGGGTCAACCGCGGTGGTCGCGGCGGTATCGAAATAGAGCGGCTGCATGGTGTTTGGCTGATGGCGTGCTGGGTGTCGACATCGACGGGGCAATGTTCGGAGCAGCCAAGTAGGCCTTAGGTGGGGTCGATAGGCAAGGCGCCGGGTGTCCGTTGATCTGCCATCGGCAAGTCAACGGACACCCGGCGTCTTGTGAATGCCCCGCAGCGCGGGGAGGATGGGTTTCGCTTTGCTCTACCCATCCTACGTTTTCATCGCCGCTTAGTGGCTTGCTGCACCCTCTGCGCCGATGCCGGTTTCGCAACGGATCCGCTGGGCGAAGTAGGCCGCCCGATCGATCTTGGCGCGCTCGGAGTTGTCGAGGATCGAGAAGATCCAGATGCAGAAGAAGGCGATCGGGATCGAGATGATCGCCGGGTTGTCGAGCGGGATCAGCCCGACCGGGACCGCGACGCCGTCTGCATTGACCGCCGTGAAGCCGAGCACGTCGCCCCACACCGCCTTGGAGACGATCGTGAGGCCGACCGCACTGAAGAGCCCGGCGAAACCGCCGATCATCGCCCCGCGCGTCGTCATCTTGCCCCAGAAGATCGATGCCACCAGGACGGGGAAGTTAGCACTCGCTGCGATCGCGAAGGCTAGACCGACCATAAAGGCGACGTTCTGGGATTCGAACGCGATGCCCAAACCGATTGCGACCAGACCGAGCACGAGGGTCGCGATGCGCGAGACGCGGATCTCGGTGGTCTCGTTGCTGCGACCGCGCGCGATGACATTGGCGTAGAGATCGTGCGAGATCGCCGATGCTCCGGCCAGTGTCAGACCCGCGACCACGGCGAGGATGGTCGCGAAGGCGACTGCCGAGATGAAGCCCAGGAAAAGGTTTCCGCCGACCGCTTCGGCCAGATTGATGGCCACCATATTGGTGCCGCCCGACAGCCCGGTGATCAACTGATCCCGAATGACGGAGCCGTCTGCCGCAAGCGCCTCGGGCTTGAAGAACTGCGGATTCTGCGACAGCAACACGATCGCGGCGAAGCCGATGATGAAGGTCAGGATGTAGAAGTAGCCGATGAAGCCGGTGGCGTAGAAGACCGACTTGCGTGCCTCTTTGGCATTCGGCACGG
>NZ_JAABRP010000360.1 GCF_011390875.1 Thiocapsa sp. | reverse complement strand
AAGCCCTGCGCGACGGCGGCAAGCAGCGCGTGGCGGTGCTGGACGTGGACTACCACCATGGCAACGGCACGCAAGCCATTTTTTACGAGCGCGCCGACGTGCTCACAGTGTCGATACACGGCGACCCGGCCACCGAATACCCGTTTTTCCTGGGCCATGCAGACGAACGCGGTGCGGGCGCCGGCGAGGGTTTCAACCTCAACTTGCCGCTGCCGCGCGGAACGAACTTTGCCACCTGGAGCGCTGCGCTGCGCCAGGCGCTGGACGCGGTGGCGGCGTTCAAGGCCGACGCGATGGTGGTGCCCATGGGCCTGGACACGTTTGAAGGCGACCCCATTTCAGGCTTCACGCTGCAAAGTGCTGACTACCTGGCCGTGGGCGAGGCCCTGGCCAGCGCCGGCCTGCCCACGGTGTTCACGTTTGAAGGCGGCTACGCGGTGGACGCAGTGGGCACCAACGCGGTGAACCTGCTGGAAGGGTTCAACCGCGCTGTGTGAGCGCACAACCGCTGGGCGCCAGGCGTCAGAAGCGGTGACGCACGCCGACCTGAATGCCGTTGGAACTGCCACCCAACGCAGGCTTGTTGAAGCCCAAAGCCGCGTTGTCACCGTTGGAAACGGCGGTCAGGTGGCTGTAAATCGCTGTGCGCTTGGACAAATTGTGGCTGGCCTGGAGCGTCACGATGGTGGCATCGTCGTCCGCGGCGGACGCCGATCCGGTGACGTCACGAGCCTGCGCCAAGCCCAATGAAACGGTGGTTTCCCCAAACGTTCTGGCGCCGGCCACACCGTACACGGTCAGGTCTTTCGCGCCTTTGTCTTCGCGGTTCACGTAAGCGGAGAGCCTGAAGGCGCCAAAATCGTAAGCACCGACCAGCATGACCGCGTTGATGGGTTGACGACCGGCTGCCGTGCCATCGGCGTCCATCACCCGCATCAGGCCAACGCCCGCCGTCAGTGGACCGCTGGCGTGCAGTGCGTGCATGCTGAACTGCTTGGCGAAGTCTTTGCTGGCGTCGGTGGATGGACGGTTTTCGCCCTGGCTGTACTGCACCTGGAACGATGTGCCGCCCAGGTTGGGTGACAGGTAGGTAATGGCGTTGTTGACGCGGTTGTAATCGCCGTTGCCGATCACGGGCACCACACTCAGCACATCGTAGGTCTTGGTGCCAATCACCCCGGCAATGTCGTCCATGGGTGAGTACTGCCGACCCATGCGGAGACCGCCCCAACCGCCCACAAGCCCCACATAAGACTGACGACCGAAACCGAGTCCCCCTTGACCGAGCGCACCGTTGGTGATGTTGATGCCAGCCTCCAGCTGGAAGACAGCCCTGAGCCCGCCCCCAAGGTCTTCGCTGCCGCGAACGCCCCAGCGCGAACCTTGCTGCTGACCAGAAGCCAAGCGGGTCAACGAGGTGGCTCCCTTGATGCGCTCAACAGCGGCATCGGCCACGCCATAAAGCGTGACGGAAGATTGGGCATGGGCGCCACCGACGAGCAAGGTCAGGGCAGACAGGGCGGTGAAAGGCTTCATTGGAAACTCCAAAGGGAACATGGAATACGACCTGTCCCCGGGCTCGGGGACGGGTCGGGTGGAAGGCGTCACTGGCACGTTCGCATGCCGGTATCCGCCTCAACCATGATCGTGAGCGGGCCTGTCAGTCCGCTGTCCGCTGCGTCAGGGAAATCCCTGAATGCGCCCTTTTCAAACAGCTTTCCAGAAGATGTAGTCGGCCTGGTAGTTGACGATCTGCTTGTTGCCCAGGTTGCCCATGCCGCAGACCAGGGCCGGCGCCACGCCGCCCTGGGTGGCCACGCGCTGGATGTAGCTCACGCCTTGCATCGCGCCCATGCCCATCGCCGGGCTGGCCTTCACCAGTTGCAGCGGAATGCTGCCGGCCATGGCGGGCGCCACAGCGATCTGGGTGGCGGTGAGCTTGGAGCCGTCCGCGCTTTCCCAGGTGGCGGGCGGGCCGTAGTAGGTACCCACTTGCTTGCCCATGCGGTCCAGCAGCTTGGCATCAGGCCCCACAAACACCCACTCGTGCTGGCCCGGCAGGTCTTTTTTGGCGCGGCATTCGTAGGTGATCTGGCCCACGCCCACGGTTTCCATGGCCACCTTGTGGCCCGCAGGCACCTGCACAGCAGCCGGCAGGCTCGCCTGCGAAAACGCCGCGGGGGGCGCGCTCATGTTGGAAGCACAGGCGCTGAGCGCCAGGGTGGCCGCAGCGGCCAGGGAAAGTTTGATGAACATGGGTTGCTCCTCGGTTCAGGTTGTGATGAAGAAAAGTGACAGCAAAAAAGGCGCGGTGTCAGGCGCCGAACGACAGGGCACCGGCAGGCAGCGGACGGCCGAGCGCGTTGTTCAAGATGGTGAAGTGCATGGTTTCGTCGGCAGCCAGGCGCGCAGCCACTTTGGCCAGATCGCGGTTGCCCAGCGACGGGATGACGCTCAGGTAGGCGTTGGTGGCGCCCAGCTCCAGGCGGGCGGCCAGGTCGAGCACATCGGCCTGGCTTTTCAGCGCGCCGGCATTCAGCGCTTTGGCGTAGGCGTCGAGCGTCATCTCGGCCACCGGCTTGCCACCCAGTTTCTGGATGGTGGCCACCAGGGCGTCGCGGTGGGTTTTGTGGTGGCCCTGGAACTGCACGGCGATGTCGAGCACCGGCTTTTGCAGCAGGCCGCTGCCGGCACCGAGCTGGTAGGCGTTGATGGCTTCGTGCTCCAGGCCCAGCGCCACGTTGAGGATGGCCACGTCTTTGGACGTGTCGGCGTTCATGCCTTGGGCGAGCACGTCTTTGCCGGCGAGCAGAGCCACGGCCACGGCTGACAGCGCGCCGCCACTGCGCATGAAACTGCGGCGCGATGCGGGCGTTGCGATGAGGGAAGAAGACACGGTGGTGATGTTGGACATGGTTTTTTTCCTGTGAAGCGTGGGTTTGAACGAAAGGACAAGCTGGGAAAGCAGCCGGTGAACCGATGG
>NZ_JAABRP010000359.1 GCF_011390875.1 Thiocapsa sp. | reverse complement strand
AAGCAACAGTATCGGACGCAGGCTCCAAGTCCGATATTCACAGCATTTTGACGACTTATTCCCACTCGATGGTCGCGGGCGGCTTGCGCGAAATGTCGTAGAGAACTCGATTGATTCCGCGGACTTCATTGATGATCCGGTTGGAGACGCGCGCCAGCACCTCGCTCGGCAGGCGGGCCCAGTCGGCCGTCATCCCATCCAGGCTGGTGACCGCCCGGACGACCGCGGTCTCGTCATAAGTGCGCTCATCGCCCATGACCCCCACCGAACGAACCGGCAACAGGACGACGAAGGCCTGCCAGGTTTGCTCCAGGCAGCCGGAAGTGCGCAGCTCCTCTTGCAGAATGTGATCGGCGCGCCGCAAAACCTCGAGCCGCGAGGCGCTCACGGCTCCGATGACCCGGATCCCCAGGCCGGGCCCGGGAAAAGGCTGTCGGCCGACGAGACCCGCCGGCAGGCCCAGCGCCTCGCCCAGGGTGCGCACTTCGTCCTTGAACAATTCGCGCAGGGGCTCGATCAGCTCCAGGTCCATCTGCGCCGGCAAACCGCCTACGTTGTGGTGACTCTTGATGACCGCCGAGGGACCGCGCACATTGACCGACTCGATGACGTCGGGATACAAGGTGCCCTGAGCCAAAAAACGCACCCCCTGCCTGCGGCGCGCCTCTTCTTCGAACACGCGGATGAAGGTCTCGCCGATGATCTTGCGCTTGCGCTCAGGGTCCGCCACCTCTTCGAGAGCCGAAACAAAACGCTCCGCGGCGTCCACCACGACCAGATCCATGCCGAAATGCCGCCCGAACACCTCCTCGACACCCGCCCGCTCGCCATGCCGTAAAAGACCGTTGTCGACGAAGATGCAATGCAACTGTTCGCCGATGGCGCGGTGAAGCAAGGCGGCCACCACCGAGGAATCCACTCCGCCGGACAGAGCGCAGAGCACCTGCTCTCGTCCGACCTTGGCCCGGATGGCTTCGACCGCCCGATCCACGAAGGAGGCCATGGTCCAGCCTGGTTGGCAGCCGCAGAGTTCGAATGCGAAATTGGCCAGCATCTCGACGCCGCGAATCGTGTGAACGACCTCCGGATGGAACTGCACCCCATACAATTTGCGCTTCGGGTCCGCCACCGCCGCAAAAGGCGAACTGGAGCTCTTGGCGAGCACCTCAAAGCCCTCCGGCAGTCTCTCCACGCGATCGCCATGGCTCATCCAGACTTCACCGGCGTCTTGCTCAAGACCCGAGAACAGACCGTCAGGATGGAGCATCTCGAGCTTCGCCCGACCGTACTCGCGCTGCTCGGAGGCCTGGACCTGGCCGCCCAGGCGCTTGACCATCAACTGTTGACCGTAACAGATCCCCAAGACGGGCACCCCCAGCTCGAAGACCAGATCGGCGCAATCCGGCGCGTCTAGCTGATAGACCCCGGTGGGCCCGCCGGACAAGATGATCCCCTTGGCGCCGAACGCGCGAATGCGCGCCTCATCCGTGTCGAAGGGATGGATCTCGCAGTAGACCCGCTGTTCACGGATGCGCCGGGCGATGAGTTGGGTGGTCTGGGATCCGAAATCCAGGATCAGAATTTTGTCCATGCTCAGGACTCCAGCCGGTAATTGGGAGCTTCCTTGGTGATGATCACGTCATGAACGTGGCTCTCGCGCAGACCGGCAGCCGAGATGCGCACGAAGCGAGCCGTCTGGCGCAGCTCGTCGATGCTGTGGCAGCCGCAGTAACCCATGCCCGATCGCAGACCACCGACCAACTGATAGAGCACCGTGGACAGATTGCCGCGGTAAGGCACGCGACCCTCGATCCCCTCGGGGACCAGCTTGTCGCTCTCGCTCACCCCCGCCTGAAAATACCGGTCCTTGCTGCCCGCCTTCATGGCGCCCAGGCTGCCCATGCCGCGATAGACCTTGTAGGCTCGCCCCTGAAACAAGACGACCTCACCGGGGCTCTCCTCGGTGCCGGCGAACAAGCTGCCGACCATGACCGCCGAGGCGCCCGCCGCCAGCGCCTTGGTGACGTCACCGGAAAACTTGAGCCCACCGTCCGCGATGACCGGCACCCCGAGGGCCTCGGCCACCCGGGCGCATTCGCGGATCGCGGTGATCTGCGGCACCCCCACCCCGGCCACCACCCGTGTCGTGCAGATGGAGCCCGGACCGATGCCCACCTTGACCGCGTCGGCGCCGGCCTCGATCAGGGCCCGGCAACCCTCGGCCGTGGCCACATTGCCCGCCATGAGATCGCATTCCGAGAAACTCTTCTTCAGATCGCGGATGGTGTCGAGCACGGCCTTGGAATGTCCGTGAGCCGTGTCCACCACCAGCAGATCGCAGCCGACCTCCAGAAGCGCCCGCGCCCTGTCCCTGGCCGCTCCGCCGACGCCCACCGCGGCGCCGACCAGGAGCGAGCCCCTGACGTCCTTGCTGGCGTGAGGAAAATGCTCGGCCTTCTGCAGGTCCTTGATGGTGATCAAGCCCTTGAGCCGCCCCTCGGCATCGACCACCGGCAGTTTCTCGACCCGATGCGCGTGCAGCAAATCCTTGGCCTGCTCGGCGCTGGTGTTCTCCGAGGCGGTGATCAAGTCCCGGGTCATCACCTCACCCACCTTCTGATCGAGCTTGCGCTCGAAACGCAGGTCGCGATGGGTCAGAATGCCGACCAGTTTCTCGCCTCGAACCACCGGAATGCCCGAGATGCCATGGGCCTGCATCAGCTCTACGGCCTGGCTGAGGAGACGATCCGGTTCGATGGTCACCGGATCCCGGATGATCCCGCTCTCGAATTTCTTGACCGACTGCACCTCGCGCACCTGATCGGCGATGGACATGTTCTTGTGCAGAACGCCGAGTCCGCCCTCCTGCGCCATGATGATGGCGGCCCGGCTCTCGGTGACCGTATCCATGGCCGCAGACAGGATCGGGATGTGGATCCGCCGGCGCCTCGTCAGACGGGAAGAGACGTCCGTCTCGCTCGGAAGCACCTCGCTGTATGCG
>NZ_JAABRP010000358.1 GCF_011390875.1 Thiocapsa sp. | reverse complement strand
GAAGAACTGACGTCGAGCCAGCCTCCCACCTTGGCAGCACGTTCCTTGAGCCCCAGCAGGCCAAACGACTTGGCTTTGCGCAAGGCCTCGCTGTCCATGCCCTGGCCGTTGTCGTTCACTTCCAGCGTCAATACGCCTTCGCGGTCGCTCAGGTCGATGGTGACCGCCCGGGCATTGGCGTGCTTGGCCACATTGGTGAGCGCTTCTTGTGCCGTGCGATAGGCCACCAGCTGCACTTCGTGGGGCACTGCGATGGTGTCCGATGACCGACGCACCACCACGCGCATGTTGTTGCGGCGCTCAAAAGCCGTGGCCAGCCACTGCACAGCGGCCACGAGGCCCTGGTCCAGAATGGGCGGGCGCAGGTTCATCATGATGCGCTGGCTCGCACCCAGAGCGTGCTGCAGCATTTCCATGGCAGTGGCCACATGTTCGCGCAGGGCCTCACCTTCGGCGTGGCGGCCCACCCAGGCCAGGTCAAGCTTCACGGCGGCGAGCGAGCCGCCAATGTCGTCGTGAATTTCGCGGGCAATGTCGGCACGCTCCTGCTCAATGCTCACCTGCAGGTGCTCGGCCAGTTCGGCCAGACGCTTGCGCGAATCGGCCAGCTCAGCGTCGGAATGGGCTTTGGCCCGGCGGGTTTCGCTCACCTCAATGGCCCGCTGGATCACATGGGACAGCCGGTGCATGCTGTCTTTGAGCAGGTAGTCGCTCACGCCCCGGTGCATGGCTTCGACCGCAGCCGCTTCGCCAATCGCACCCGACAGAATCACAAACGGCAGGTCAGGGCGCACTTCCAGGGCCACGTCCCAGGCGTCCAGGCCGGTAAAGCCGGGCAGGTGGTAGTCGGCCAGCACCACATCGAACCGGTCCGACACCAGCTCGCGGCGGAAATCTTCCAGTGTGTCCACCAGCATCAGCTCACAGGCCATCTGGCTGCGCTGCAGGGCGAACTTCACCAGCGCGTGGTCAACGCGGGAATCTTCCAAGTGGAGGATTCGGACCCCGGGGGTGGTAGTCGTCTCAGGCATTCCGCTCATGTTGTGATGAATGTGGCACGAACCACCGCGTTCAGCGGTCTTGGTGGGCAAGGCAGCGAAGTGGAACTGAATTTGGCCGGTTATCTGCCGATACAGAAACACACAGACCGTGAAAATTGTACCGCCCACCACCCCATGAACTGCCCAGCACCGCCAAACCGTTCACCCTGGATCCCAAGATGATGCCGCAGAATCCCCCCTCCGTCTCGCTGCCCCTGCACCTGGTGGCCGACCTGCAGGACTCGTTGCTCATGGCGATGACGGATCTGGAGCGCCTCGAAGGCCTTCTGGACCATGCCACCGGAAACCTGCTGGAACGCTTCAGCACCGCCAACCACGCCCTGGGCAACTTGGCAGGCAAAGACAACGACGACCTGATCAGCATCCGCCACAGCCTGCACCAGGCGGTGACCGAGCTGCAGTTCCACGACATGGCCACCCAGCTGATCGTACACACCAGCAAGGTGCTGCAGGGATGCTCCTGGCGCCTGGCCGAAGAGGTCATTGAGCCCGACGAGGACGAAATTCCGCTGGGCGTGGACCCCATGCCCGACCGCCCAAGCCCCGTGACGCAAAGCGAAATGGACGCGGGCTCCGTTGAACTCTTCTGAGCTGAGCGCGCACTGCTCAAGCCGAACCTTTTTCTGTCGATATCTGTTGGAAACACGGAGTACCCCATGCAATCGATTCTTGCCGTAGACGACTCGGCCTCCATGCGAAAAATGGTGTCCTTCACGCTCACCGGCGCAGGCTTTCACGTGGTGGAAGCGGTAGACGGCCAGGACGCCTACGAAAAGGCACTGACCCACACTATCGACCTGGTACTGACCGACCAGAACATGCCGCGCCTAGACGGCCTGGGCCTGACCCGCAAGCTGCGTGAGAACCCCAAGTTTAAGACCACCCCCATCCTGATCCTGACCACCGAATCGAGCGACCAGATGAAACAGGCGGGTCGCAGCGCAGGCGCAACCGGGTGGCTGGTCAAACCGTTTGATCCGGGTCGCCTGATTGAAGTCATCCAAAAAGTTATCCGCTGAACGAGCGGCACCGAGCGAGCCCCACAGCCAAGGAGTCCCCCCATGGGTGAAACAATGAACGACAGCGCAACTGCCAGCGGCAATTTTGACCTGACGCAGTTCTACCAAATCTTCTTTGAAGAGGCGGGCGAAAACCTGGAGCAGATGGAACAGATGCTGCTTGCACTGGATCTGGAGCAGGCCGACGACGAAGAGCTCAATGCGATCTTCCGCTGCGCCCACTCCATCAAGGGTGGCGCCGCCACCTTTGGTTTTGCCGACGTGGCCGAGCTCACGCACCAGATGGAGTCGTTGCTGGACAAACTGCGCCGCCACGAACTGCAGCCCACCTCGGCCATGGTGGACGTGTTGCTGGAATCGTCCGACGCCCTCAAGCTGCTGCTGGGCCAACACCAGGGCAAGAGCGTCGAATCGCCAGCCACCGCCGACCTGGTGAGCCGCATCAGCGCACTGGCCCAAGGTGAATTCGCGCCAGCAACGCCAGCAGCAACCTCGCCAGCTCCTGCTGCCGCCCCACTCGAAGCCGTGCAGGCACCCAGCAGCACACCGTTTGCTTTTGCGCCCGCACGCACCAGCTCCAGCCAGCGCACGCTCGACATCCACATTGGCCCCATGGAGCACCCGGCTCAGGCCGATGGCATCGCGGAACTGTTCCGCGATATTCCCGGCCTGGGCGAATTGGAGATTCAGGTCTGTGACCAAGCTGACAAACGCGTCTTTCGCGTCAAAACCACATCCAGCGACACCGACCTGATGGACCTGTTCACGTTCCATGTGAGCAAAGACATCATTCTGATCACGGACCTGGACGCCACCGCCGAGACCGCACTGGCAGCCGCCGCACCACAGGCACCTGCGGCCCTCAAGGCGCAGGAAGGCGCCGACTTTGGCTTCTTTGACGACGCCCCGGGACTGCCCGCCTCTGCCCCAGCCACG
>NZ_JAABRP010000046.1 GCF_011390875.1 Thiocapsa sp. | reverse complement strand
GCGCGGGCGATGTAGGCCGCAGCACCCAGGGCCTCGGTGTAGACCACGCCGTGATAGGAGACATCCGGCTCGTTGAGCATTGGAAAACGGCTCGCGTGCTCGGCCCAGGGGAATTTGCCCGAGTCGACCAGGACCCCGCCGATCGTGGTCCCGTGTCCGCCCATATATTTGGTTGCAGCGTGGACGACGATGTCGCACCCGTGCTCGAATGGGCGGCACAGATAGGGGGTGGGCACCGTGTTGTCGACGATGACCGGCACGCCCCGGGCATGGGCCATGTCCGAGATCGCGCGTAGGTCCGCCACATTCCCGGCGGGATTGCCGATGGATTCGCAGAAGACCGCCTTGGTCTTCTCGTCGATCAGTGCATCCATGCCCTCGATGTCGTTGGGCGCGGCGAAGCGCACCTGGATCCCGAGTCTGGGCAAGGTGTGCGCGAAGAGGTTGTAGCTCCCGCCGTAGAGGGTCGAGACCGCAACGATGTTGTCCCCGGCCTGGGCGATGGTGAAGATGGCGTCGGTCACCGCGGCCATGCCCGAGGCGAGCGCCAAGGCCCCGACCCCGCCTTCCATCGCGGCGACGCGTTGCTCGAGCACGTCGCTGGTGGGATTCATGATGCGGGTGTAAATGTTGCCGGCGACCTTCAGGTCGAACAGATCGGCGCCATGCTGGGTATCGTCGAAGGCGTAGCTGGTGGTCTGATAGATCGGCGTCGCCACCGCCTTGGTGGTCGGGTCGGGCGCAAAACCGGCGTGAATCGCGAGGGTCTCGATCTTCATGGTCGCTCCTGATGGTGGTGTCGTTGCGATGGCCGCCCTGGTGAGGAGCGCCTTGCGCTTGCGTGAAATCGTTGTTGTCGTTGCGTTGTTGAATCCTTCGCCATGCCGTCGCGCGGATTCGGACATCAGGATCGACGCGGCGCAAATCCCGCACGCCCTGCCGCGGTCAGCGTAATGCCCGCCGATGGTATCCATCAGGTCCGAAGCTGTCGATCAATGTCATCCCGCGATTCAGCGGCTTCTGTTAGATTTAAACTGCGCCCTGTGCGGTATGCGATGCTTTTGGATGGGATCGGCCCCGGCGGTTTTGACGAACGCTGGAGTCGGCGTGGTTTAAAGTATTAAAAATATTAAATTTTAAACCGCCTCTCCAAAAAGGTCGGAAAAATCCTTGAGCCCGACACAACATGAAAGTAACGCATGCCGCTCTGGACGCGGTTTAAACGCAAAATGAAAATGACGCATGTCGCTCTGGACGCGGTTTAAGGGGTCGGCCGGGACGATTCGGTCACAAAAAAACACAACAACGGCGGAGGATGGACAAGATGGTCGAGATCAAGCATCGCGAGACTGGGCAGGTTCTTGAACGGATCGACGCGGACACCCTTGCGGGCGCGGACCTGCGCGACATGCAACTGAACGGAGCCGACTTGCGCAACGCCGATCTGACCGGCGCGAACCTGGAGTCGAGCGACCTCGTCGGCGCGCTGCTCAGTGGTGCACGGCTGGTCGATGCCGTCCTGGTCGCGACCGACCTGACCGACGCCGATCTCAGCTCCGCCGATCTCACGCAGGCCCATTTGGGCGCGGAGCGGCCCTCGCGCGCAGCAACCCTCAACAGCGCAAACCTGTCTCATGCCACGCTCGAGCGCGCCGACCTGCGCCATGCGGATGTTCGGCGCGCCAATCTGCAAGGCGCCAACCTCGGGCATGCGGACATGCGCGGCACCGACTTTCAGGGCAGCAATCTCTGTCACGTGGTCGCACCCAAGGCGCTCTTTATCCGCGCCAATCTGCGCGAGGCCAATCTCTGTGGTGCCGACCTTCGCGACTGTCATCTCAACGACGCCAATCTCGCGGGCGCAAGCATGCACGAGGCCGACCTGACCAGTGCCCTGCCCGGCGGCTTCACGGTCATCAACCTGGCCAACTTCGAGGGCGCCGATCTGCGTGGATCCAAGCTGCGCAGCGTGTCGGCCCAAGAGACCAATTTCCGCAACGCCAACCTGACGGACGTCGACCTGACCAACGCCGTGCTCGGAGGGGCTATCCTGCGCCGCGCCGACGTCACCAACACGGATTTCTCGGGCGTCGAGCTCGCAAGCGTCACGATGGAGTTCGCGAATTTTTCCAAGGCGCGCAACGCCGTCTATCCGTCTTACAAGAAAAATCTTAGGTAAATTATGGTTAAAGAAGGAAGTCGTGAGGAACGGATTGCCATCCTCGGTGCCGGGATCTCCGGGCTGAGTCTGGGCTGGCTGCTCTCACGGATGGGTAAGCGGGTCACGCTCTTCGAGTCTACCGATCGGATCGGCGGACTGGCGCGCACCTTCGACTGGCACGGCGTGCCCTGCGATATCGCACCCCATCGGCTCTACACGCAGGATCGCACGCTCGTGGAGATGATCGAGTCGTTGGTGCCGCTGCGCGAGCATCGCCGCAACAGCCGCATCCTGATGAAGGACAAGGTGATTGCGGACCCGATCAATCCGATCGAGCTGATCCTGAAGTTCGATCCAAAAACCGCCGCCAGCTTGATCCTGGGTTTTCTCGCACGTCCGAAGCTCCCCGAAGACTCCTTCGAGGCGCTGGCTTTAAATCGCTATGGGAGAGGACTTTACGATTTCTTTTTCGAGCCCTATACGAAAAAGATGTTCGGCGTCCCGCCCAGCGAGATCTCGGTGACCTGGGGACGCGAGAAACTGCGCTCGTCCGGACTCCTCGACACTATCCGCCGCAGCTCCAAGACCTTCTTCAGCACCTTCCATTACCCGGCCGATGGCGGTTACGGACAGATTGCCGACGCCATGCATGCGCACATCCGCGGCGAGGTGATGCTCGAATCCAAGGTGACGGGGCTCGAACGCACCGAAAATCGGGTGACGGCGATCCAATACCGCCGGCACGGCGAGCCGCACCGCTTCGAGTGCGACCGTGTCTTCAGCACCCTACCCGCGACACTGCTCGGGCGGATGCTCGGGGAGGAATTCAAGCTCAGGTATCGCGGCATCGAGCTGGTCTATCTGCATGTAAAGCAGCCGCGTGTGATGCCCTATCAGTGGGTCTATTTCGGCGACGGCGATGTCGTGATCAACCGGATGGCCGAGTTCCGCAACTTCCACGATCCGGAGGCGCGGGTCGACAACACGGTGCTCTGCGCCGAGGTGACCGCCGAGACCGATCGGCCGGTCGAGGATGTGCTGAGCGCGCTGGAGCGTTATCGCTTGATCGACCGGGCTGCGGTGGACGATGTGCTGGTCCTGCCCGAGGGCTTCGGCTATCCGGTCTACGACCGCGGATTCGAGGCCGTGAAGACGCGTGCGGAGACCGTTCTGGGCCGGTACGAGAACCTCCATTCGGTCGGCCGCAACGCCGAGTTCCGTCATATCGAGGTCGACGAGGATCTGGAATCCGCGCTGGCGACCGTGCGTCGTCTCTATCCGGAATCGATGCCCGAGACCATGGCCGAAGGACGGCCCGACGCATGAAACGGCTCCTCGCACTGCTGCTCCCGATCCTTGTTACGGTCGGGCTGCTCGTCTATGCACTGAGTGGCGTCGACCTGAGCACGCTGCGCAGCACGCTGCTCGAAGGCGAGCTCTGGGTGATCCCGCCGTTTCTGATCCTGCTGGCGTTCTTTTTCTTCAACAATGCGCTGCGTTGGACGCTGATCCTCAGGCCATTCGGTCACTTCTCGGTGCGGCAGGTCGCGCCCTCGATGATGATCGGCTTCGCCGGGAACAATCTGCTTCCGCTGCGCATCGGCGAGCTGATCCGCACCGTCATCTTTGCGAAGGAATCGGGATGCTCGCGCAGCGGTGTCCTGATGACGCTGGTGGTCGAGCGGGCGCTCGATCTGGTGGGGATCCTGCTTGTCTTCGTCACGGGCGCACTCCTGGTCGGAGAGCTCCCGCCCGGCTGGAGCTATGGTCTCGCCGTCGCGCTCGCCGGGATCCTGTCGCTGTTGACGGTACTGGTGCTGCTCGGACGCTTCCCGAACCTCTCGCTGGGTCTCTGGAAACGTTTGAGTCCGTCCCTTCCCACCCTTGTCGCGGAGCGGGGGCAGACCTACCTCACCGAGTTGTCGCGCGGATTGGGGGCACTTGCGACAGCCTCGACGGGCTTTGCGTTGTTCCTGCAGTCACTGTTGCGCTGGTATGTCGCAGCGGCCTTGGTGTGGCTGAGTCTTGCGAGCTACGGTGTGTCCGTACCCCCCGGCGTCGCGATGTTGGTGGTTGGGGTCACCGCAGCGGCCGTATCGCTGCCGAGCGTGCCCGGATTCGTAGGGCCCGTTCAGGCCGCCTTCGTCTTCGCTTTGACGCCATTCGGCATCAGCCAAGAGGTCGCACTCGCCGCCAGCATCCTCTTCCTTGTCGGCCACTGGGTGCCGGTGACCTTGACGGGCGCCATCTACTTTGTCTCGCGGCATTATTCGTATCGTCAGATCCGGCGGGAGGCGGCATCGCTGAGCGAGGATTCGGAGATCGCCTAGGGTGATTTCCGAAGACAAGGTGATTTCCGGAGCTTAAGCATCCCGACTGCGCATGTCCGGAAGACCTAAAGGGCTGTGCGTGCGAATAAATTTGCACAGACAGGCCGGTATTTCCTCTCTCGGAAACCACCTATCGGCGAATCGGGCAGCGCGCCGTGTGTGGCTCGTCCGCCGAGCTCCCATCGGTCTCGGGCGCACCCTCCTCCGGTTCGGGAGGAAGACGGATCAACTGTACGGACCCAACCCCGAGTGCTGTCTTCAATGCCTCCAGTTGCGACTCGAGCCGCGTCTCGGGTCCCTCGGGCAACACCCAACGCCGGCGGTCTCGGATGAGAATGCGCTCCGATCCGCAATCGTCCTTCATCGTAAAGACGTCCCAATCCCGCGGATGGATCAAGCCGTTGAACCAACCCGTTCCGTAGGGCACCTCGACGGGCACGCCGTCTCGCTCGGTCAGGGTCGTGCGGAATGCGATCCCCTTGGCATAGGCAGCGGCATAGAGCGGATAGAATGCGCGTCCCTCGATGTAGACGGCCTGCTGCCCCGAATCGCACGCGAACGCGGCCGCAATCTCGGGACGCATCCCCCCGGTGTGGGCCTCGCCGACGGGGTCGGTCGCGTGGGCACGGAAGAGCCCGAACAAGGCAAACGCGACAACCGCAAGGCTAAACACCTGCTGCAGGCGACGAGAGTGCAGACGCGACCAGACGAGATCGAGCATCAAGACGATGATCACCAGATACAGCGGCAACAACATCGATTGATGTCGCATCAGTCCGCCGAACGGATAAGCGCCTGCGACCCCTGCCGCAAACACCAATGCGGTCGCGATCACGGTCGCCAGAACCATTAGAACCCGCGCGCTTTGCCGCCGCCAGAGCCCGACCGCCAGCACCAGGGCGGCAGCCGCCCAGAACAAGGCGACCGCGACTGCCTGCCCCAGATCCGTCGCCGAAAACTGCGGGGTCAGCCAGCCGGCGTTGCCGACCAGACCGCACCAGGCAAATTGGAAGATCGAATCGCCTTCGCACAGCGTGAAGGACTCCAGATGCATCGGCGCCACGGCCCCGCGTCCGCGTCCGTACCCGAGTGCAAACCACAGCAGCACCGAGAGGGCGCCGATCACCAGAACAACAAACGCGGTCCAATCCCGGAAGCGCCAAGTCCGCAGCCACGCAAGCGGCCGTGCAAAGCGGCGTCCGGCCCGAACCGCCCACATCAGCGCCAAGCCCAGAATTAAGCCGAGGGTGACGAAGAGCGCCGAGTAGATGAAGGCGAACGCGATGGCGAGCCCCAACGCGGTCGTCAGCGGCTGCGGATTAGGCGTGGACCCGGGACCGATCGCACCCGAGGCGGTCCGCGGGACGAGCGTCGTCGCCGCGAGCAGTCCGATGACCAAGAACAGCAGTCCGAAGCTGTAGGAGCGCACCGAGACCGCAAGCTCGAGGAAGGCGAAGCTCGTGATCAGCAAGACCACCCCGAGCAACGCCATCTCCGGGACAACACGCAGACGCCGCAGCAACAGATACCAGAGCGGAACGGTCGCAACGGCAGCCAAGATCGAAGGCAGCCGGAACCAGAAGGGATCCGGGCCGAACTGGGCCATCGGCATGAGCAGGAGATGATGCAGCGGCGGGTGGGCGTCGACCAGGCCCTCCTCCAGCGCCTTGGTCCAGGGCGAGACAGTGCTCAGATAGAGGTGCCACGCCTCGTCGTAGCCCCAGCGCGGATCGAGCGCGAAGAGCAGCCCGATCCCGAGCGTCGCGAGGGTCAGCAAGACAAGTGTCAGTACGGACTCGCGCCTCGACATCGAATCGAGGGATCCTATCTCATGCGGAAGATTGGTGGACATTGGTCTCTCGGTCTCGCAGGAATCGACCACCCCTGCGTCGACACCGTCTCGTCGTCTTTAGAAAAACCCGCCGCCTGAACCCTGTCGGCGCCCAAGTGCGTTGTCCGCGCGAGGACACGAGCAACCTGCGGGCAACGCGGAGCGCCGAGAACGCAGCTCAGTCGAGCGAGCGATAGTAATCCATCAGGATTTGAGCGACCTCGGGTCGGGAGAACTCGGGCGGCGGGGCGATCCCGTTGCCGAGCATCTCGCGGACCTTCGTGCCGGAGAGCAGCACGAAGTCTTCCTTGCTGTGATCCGGGGCCTCGCACATCATAACAACCCGGTTTAGCTTTTTCGAGTAAGCAGTATGGTCTGCCTTGAAAATTTCGATCTGCAAGGCGTCGTCCGGAACCTCTTCGTCAAAGATCGTCTGGGCATCGAAGGCACCGTAATAATCACCGACACCGGCATGATCGCGGCCGATGATGAAGTGGGTCGCACCCATGTTTTGCCTGAAATAGGCATGCAGCACCGCCTCGCGTGGCCCGGCGTAAAGCATGTCGAAGCCGTAGCCCGTCACCATGGCGCTGTTGGGCGCGAAATAGAGCTCGACCATCTTGCGAATCGCCGCGTCCCGCACCGGGGCCGGGATATCGCCGGGCTTGAGCTTGCCAAGCAGCATGTGGATCACCAGGCCGTCGCAGTCGAGCCGCTTCATGGCCATATGACACAGCTCCTCATGGGCGAGGTGCATGGGATTGCGGGTCTGGAAGGCGACAACGCGCTTCCAGCCACGCTCGGCGATCTCGTTGCGGATCTCCACCGCGGTACGGAAGGTATCCGGGAAATCGTCCTGGAAATACGAAAAATGCAGGACCTGAATCGGACCCGAGACCGCAAACCGGCCCTGGCTGTTGAACGTCTGGACACCGGGGTGCTCCGGGTCCGCCGTGCGGTAGACCTTCTCGGTCATCAACGCCATCTGGGCGTCGGTCACCTGCTCGATCGTCTCGACATCCATGACGGCAAGCACCGGATTGCCCTCGACATTGGGGTCGCGCAAGGCGATCCGCTTGGCACCGTCGATCCCGTTGGCGCTCTCGAGCAAGCAGAGGATCGGGACCGGGAAGAAGAGCCCGTCGGTGGTCCGCATCCCCTCCGCTACGCCGATGGCGTCGGCGACGTTCATGAAGCCGGGCAGCGGCGTGAAGTACCCGCCACCCAACATCACGGCATTGGCGGCCGCCTGAGAGCTGATGATGACGGATGGCAGGGTCTCGGCCTCGCGCATCAAGGCATGATGGGAATCCGGGTCGTAGACGAACAAGGGCTTCAAAGCCTCGGAACCGACGGGTTTGATCATCTTCTGCTGCCTCTCGTGGTGGGGCCCATCGCGCGCCTGTCGATGCTCGACCGAGGAGGACGATGAGACGGCTGAGGGAAATGCGTTCTTGTCGGGCGTGACATCGGGGTTCGGGCAAGGGAAGCTGAAGGCATTGACGATCGCGTTCATCCGATGGCTCATCTGCCGGGTGATGGCCGCGACGACCCCTGTTCAACTGCCGGATCTAGGTTAAAACCATACCACGGACCTTGAAACCCCTTGCCCAGAGGATCTTTATGCAACGAACAATTTCACTTGGCGTCATCGCGTTCTCATGGCGACCCCGGGAGGCGTCGAGTACGCTAGACTTGCGCCCCGCGCGGGCGGGCCCATCTTCCGCCTCGAGCAATTGACCGGAACTCGGAACACTGACGCCGCGAAGGATATCCCGACCATGCCCTACTTCGTTTACAAGATCTCACCGCCGCTGCAACTGGAATACGTCGACACCATCGAACGCTATCAAGACGCCCGCGCATTGGTGCGTCGCCGCCGCGAGGAGGAAGGTGCCGGGAGCGACATCCAGTACCGACTCGTCTTCGCACGCCAACAAGGCGAAGCGGAGAAGCTGCTCTCGACCCCGCGCGACAATCGCGTCATCGGGGAGGACTAGCCTGGAGCGCCGGAGGCCATCTCGGGCATGCACCCGGCAAACTCCCCCGCACATCAGCGCACCGACATGACCACTCCCGTGCCGACGTCCTTCTCCGCCCAGAGAAACTGACGCACCTTGCGCACGTAAGACTGTGTCTCCGCGTAAGGCGGAATCTTGCGCCCGTGCTTGATCACGGCCCCCTCGCCCGCGTTGTAGCCGGCCAGAGCCAGTTCGAGGTCCCAATCGAACATGTCCATCAGATCGCGCAAATAGGCCGTCCCGCCGCGAATATTTTCGACCGGATTGAAGCTGTCCGTCACGCCGTAGCGGGCCGCGGTTCCGGGCATCAACTGCATCAGCCCTTGCGCACCGGCACGCGACACCGCCGTAGGGTTGTAGGCCGACTCGGCCCGCACGACGGCGTGAATCAACGCGGGCGATAGACCGTAGCGACGGGCGTTCGCAGCGATCAGCGTCTCGTATGCCGCGCGGCGCGTCGCAAGCGAACCGGTAATCGGCGCAGCTTTTTTCAACGGCGTCTTGCGTTGTTCGATTCCGGCCGATTTAGCCTGATTCTCGCGAACCAGCTTTTTCGACGCGCGTTGCCACTCGAGCCGATATTGACTGCCCTTCATCGGGGCGTCGGTGAAGTACACCTTTCCCGCGGCATCGACATACTTGTAAACATCGGCCTGAGCGGCGCTTGCCGCGCAGCAGGCCAGAACGGCCAAAAAGGTCACCAAGTGTCCTCGCATCTTCCCCCCCTCGAATAGCCGGACATGACAGCACGCCGTCTAGGCTGCCTGCGGCGGACCGACCGCGCCTACCTCGGAAGTCCCTACGGCCCGATTTGATCCGATCTGCGCGAACATCGCGACGCACACAGGGACAACCCCTGGTGACGAAGCAACGGTCTCGGCCCGATCGGCACGCCCTGCCCTCCAGCCAGACCGGGCTAATCCTAGTGCAGGATGGCTGTGCACGTCAGCCCTGTCCTGCTCGACGGCAGAAGAGCGCACCCGCGATTCGCAGTATCGCTGCACCCGAAATCGGACTTCGCAGCATGAGCATAGACCAATTAAAGGCCAATGCACACGAGCCCGGAGAATCGATGGACCGGGCCTGAAACAGAGCTCGAAGAGACCGCGAATCCGTTCAAAAGACGGCTTTCATGCCGAATCAGGTAATCTGTCAACTCATAAAAAAATAAACATTTTCAACAGTCTCTTATCATTGTTATCTTTTGCAGAAGTTTAAGCGATGCAACGAGCCGATCCGATGGAAAATTTTGATTGCTTTTCCGCGATCACTTCCTATACTCTCGCCTTGCCTACAGGCTAGAACGTCCAATGTACCGGGGGGAACATGAATCGACGTTATTTTCTAGGCGTTGCCTTGTCTGCTGTCGCCGCACCTGCTTTTGCAAAAAAACCGGCTGAACGTCCACGCGTTCTCGCATTCCGCCATCTCCATACCGACGAGCGCATTGCGGTCACCTACCGCGTCGGGGATCGCTACCAGCGCAGCGCGCTGCATGAGGTCAATCACTTCTTCCGTGATTTCCGCACCGGCGATCAAGTCGCGATCGATCCGCAACTGCTCGATCTCCTTTACGACGTCAAGATCCACCTCGGCGATGTCGACGCCCGCTTCGACGTCCTCAGCGGATACCGCTCGCCGCGCACGAACAAGATGCTCCGGGAGACCTCCGGCGGCGTCGCAAAAAATAGCCTGCACCTGACCGGCCAGGCCATCGATGTTCGCTTCCCCGACCTTCCGACCCGATCCATCCGAGACGCGGCCATCGCGCTCGGGCGTGGCGGTGTCGGCTATTATCGTCGATCCGACTTCGTCCACCTCGATACAGGTACCGTCCGGCGCTGGGGCGCCTGACAGGGGCCGACCCTTGTGCTGTCCGCGAGCTGCGAATCGCCGTTCGCGGACAGCACAATGTCTGGTCCTTCGAACCCGACCGTCACCGCTTTTCCCCGGGTAACCGATCAGCCCCGAGGTAAAAATCATCCAAGAACACGAAATCCCGACGTGAGCCCGGGAACGTCCACTTCCGTGACCGTGATTCGCACTCGATCGTTCAACGCCGGTGCATCGCGCGTGCGCACCCGCGCCTCGAGCGCCAACTCCGGGATCAGCAACGTCGTCCGCCGCTCGTCGAGATCGACGACAACTCCCTCGCCTCGCCACTCCTGATTCTCGCGCAGGAAGACGTGTTTCCAGTGCTGATTGGAAAGCCGCTCTCCGCGTCGAACGGACGCCGCGGCAAGCTCAGCCTGCGCAACGCGCGCGGTGACCTCCTCTTCCGACAGACCGCCCCCCCCGATCAGCTCGGCCCGGATTTGCTGATGCACCAAAAGATCCGAATAACGGCGAAGCGGACTCGTTGCCCTGGTATAGATCGGGAGTCCGAGTCCGGCGTGCAGATCCGGCGTACCCGTCAGCCGGGTTGGCTTGAAGCGGCGGCGCCGCGCGTACATGGATGCGAGATCGGTGGCGGTATCCAGTCCGTCCGGAAGCGCCTGACTCGCGTAGGGGATCGGGATCCCGCGCTCCAGACAAAACCGCCCCGCGGCCACACCGGCCATCAGCATGGCATCCGTCACCATGGCGCGGCTGCCGAGCCGAAGGAGCGGACGAATCCGCACTCGACCCTCGTCCACCCGGATGCTCACCTCGGGGAGGTCGAGGCCGGTCGCGCCATCGGCATGACGACGGGCGCGGAAGGGCTCGACCAATGCGCTAATCGCCGCAAAGGGGCCTTCCCCGAGGCGCTCCTCGACCCAGTCGTAGCTCAGGCGCTCGACCCGCACCCAGGTGCGGTGGACGCGAATGTCCTCGATCTCGCCATGAGCGTTGCAGAGCATGCCGAAGGAGAGCGCCGGGGAGATCGGCTGTAACCCGAGCCCGAGCTGATCCGTAACGTTCGCGGGCAACATGTTGACCACGCCCTCGGGGAGATAGAGGTTCGCCCCGCGCGCCCTCGCCTCGCGCTCGATCTCGGACTCGGCATTGATCAGCGCGGCGACGTCCGCCACATGGACCCAGAGCCGATCGCCGTCGACGCTGATGGCGTCGTCCGGGTCCTGATTGCCTTCATCGTCGATGGCGTAGGCCGCAAGGTGCGTCAGGTCGAGCCGATCCTCCTCGACCAGGGCGGGGACCGGCAAGTCGGGATCTCGGGTCGCGACCGCGCAGCGCGCCGGATACGGATTGTGGCTGGCGCGCCAATATCCGACCTGTACCAGTGCGCGATGGGCGTTCTCGGGGGTTTGCTGATGACCCAGTGCGGCGAGGATACGACTGTGCTCGGACTGCCCGTGCGCCAAGCGCTCGATCTCGCCGAGTCGATCGCGATCCTCGGGGGCCGGCGCAGCCGCGGCCATGCGCTCGAGGAATGTTTGCCAATCGCGCTCCTCCGCCGCCTTGGCCTTG
This sequence comes from Thiocapsa sp., assembly GCF_011390875.1. Lineage (GTDB taxonomy): Bacteria > Pseudomonadota > Gammaproteobacteria > Chromatiales > Chromatiaceae > Thiocapsa. Next base: position 18,653 of record NZ_JAABRP010000046.1, on the reverse strand, counting down.
CGTTCCGCACGATCCCGCTCGACGGCCTCGCGGGGCCGCGCCTGGATCTGCTCCGGGGTACCGCTGAAGGTCAGGCCCTCGGAAACCAACTGCCAGGCTGCCCAAGCGGTCGCCGGCGTGAAGGCATCGAACGCCAGCTCGGCGAGATCCTTAAGGTTCGTCTCCGACCCCTCCAGCAACTCCCAAGCCGCATGCAGCTCGCCCTGCTGGGGCGCAAGATCGGCGAGACGATGCAGTGGACCTGGATGCAACAGCGCGACATCCTTGGGTCGAACACGTTTGTGCCCGCCGTCGAGCTCAATCTCGATCTTCTCCCCCACGCTGACCACGCGCGCGGGGCGAACCTTATAAAGCACCAGGCTGTTGACCGGCGGACTACATTGATATGTCGACAAGCTGCTGTGATCTCCCCTACACCATTGCGCGATCGATCCCTCTCGAGCGCGGTTTTCGCGGCACCTGTTGGTTATGATACCGGAACCGGCCGCCTCTCGACGCAGCATCGTGCGGCCTCACGGAACCCAGCCCGAGGAAAATCAGCATGCATCCAGTTTGGCGAGACCATCTTACCGCAAGCTCCGCTCGGTTCGGCGAGGACGGCCTCCCCCGCTTCCCCGACTCCGGTCCGGACGCCGCCGAGGGCTGTCGCCTTTTCGATCTCTCGCATCTCGGACTCCTCGCCGTAGGGGGCGAGGACGCGTTCGGCTTCCTCCAGGGCCAGCTCAGCAACGATCTGCGCGAGCTCTCACAGAGCCATGTGCAGTGGAGCAGTCACTGCAGCCAGAAGGGGCGCATGTTGGCCAACTTCCTGGTGATGCGGGTCGGCGACACCTTTTTTCTCCAACTGCCGGCGGAGCGCGTCCCGGATCTCCTGAAGCGGCTGCGGATGTTCGTGCTGCGCAGTCGGGTGAGCATCGAGGATGCAGGCGACGACCTGGTCCGCATCGCGATTGCCGGCGACTGCGCCGCCGGTGCCGTGAGCGCCTGCGGCCTCCCGGTGCCCGAGTCCGAGAACGGCCTCGCCGTCGCCGACGAGATCGCCGTGATTCGCCTGCCGGGCCCGACGCCGCGCATCGAGATCATCGGCCCGCCCGAGCCGCTTCGCGCGCATTGGAACGCACTGCGAGCGCAAGCCACTCCGGAAAACACCGACGCTTGGACGCTCCTCGACATCCGCGCCGGCATCCCGAGCGTCTACAACGCAACAGCAGACACCTTCGTTCCCCAGATGGCCAACATGCAGCTCGTCGACGGCGTCAGCTTCCACAAGGGCTGCTACACCGGCCAGGAGGTCGTGGCCCGGATGCAGTATCTCGGCAAGCTCAAACGCCGCATGTACATCGGCGAGGTCGAGAGCGCGACGCCGCCGCAACCCGGCGACGCGCTCTTCTCACCCGACAGTACCTCGCAACAAGGCAGCGGAACGGTCGTCGCGGCCAGCCCGATCGACACCGGGCGCTATGCGCTGCTCGCCGTCGTGGAGATCAAGGCGGCCGAAGCAGGCGAGGTCAGACTCAGCGAAGACGGGCCGCCGGTGCGGCTTGAGGCGCCGCCCTACGGGTTCCCGGTCGAGGAATGAGCGAGAGCCTCGACAGTCTCTCGGAGTCGACCGGTTCGGGCATCTGGCTTCCCGATCCGGCTACGCTCGGCATCGAGGAGTGGGTGCTGACGGCGGTCTTATGGCTCAAGCTAGGTGTGGAGGCCATGGGCGCGCTGATCATCGGCATCGGCGTCCTCGTCGCGATCTACCAGTTCATCCGCGCCCTGTTCTCATCCGGCATCAGGGACTACAACCCGATCCGGCTCACGTTGGCGCGCTACCTGGCGTTGGCGCTCGAGTTCCAGGTCGGTGCCGACATCCTGTCCACCGCAGTTGCGCCGAGTTGGGATCAGATCGGCAAGCTCGGCGCCATCGTGGTCATCCGCACGGCGCTGAACTATTTCCTGATGCGCGAGATGCAGGAAGAGCACAGCGGTCGTTCGTTAACGTAGAACGTAGGATGGGTAGAGCGCAGCGAAACCCATCCGACCCGCGCCAATTGCAAGAGACCGAAATCCGGCAATGCGGCGGTTTGGAGGATGGGTTTCGCTGACGCTCTACCCATCCTACGCCTGATGCGCGAGATGCAGGAGGAGTACCGCGGCCTTAAGCAAGGTGTTTACCTTTCGTAAACCCCGGCCGCCAACTCCTTCTCCAGCATGGAAACCTTGAGCTTGAGGTCGTCTCGGGCCGCCTGTTTTGCGGCAACATCGGTGCCGGCGTCGGCCGTCTTGCGGGACTGCACGCTGCTGTCGATGGCGGACACCCGGTCGGCAAGCTCGCGGTTGGCCTTGGTCTCGGCGGCGAGGCTTCGCTTAAGATCGCCCCAAGCGGCGTCGAGCCGGGCGTAGTCGGCCTGTCGGCTGCTCAGATCGCCCTTCACCTTGGACTGCTCGGCCTGGAGTTCGGAGAGCACGGAGCGGAACGAGGCGTTCAGACTTTGCTCTTGGGCGAGCGTCGCCTGCATCGCGCGCTGACGTTCGCCGTAGGAGCCGGACGCCAGGCACCCGGTGTTCTTGAAGAAATCACGCGCGGTCGGGTCGCACTCGCCCGGCGTCGTGGCACAGCCGGCGATGCTCGCGGCCAAGGCGACCGCGCCGGCGAGAAGGACGGGGTGCGCGCGCGACACGCCGGCAATTCCAATCGTCTCGTTAGCCATGATGACTTACCCGGCCACAGGGGATGCGTTGATCTGTTTGTCCATGAGCGCGACCTCCTGCTCCAGGCCTGAAATGCGCTTCTTCAGTGAGCCGATCTCCTGGTCCAACTGCGCGGTATTGGTCCCCGATTGTCGCTCGAGATTGGAGATGTCCACCCAGTCCTGTTGCTTGGTCTTGAGCGAATTGACCGTGCTGCGCAGCTGATCGCGATTGGCCTTGACCCCGGCGAGATCGCGCCTTGCCTGCTCGCTCGAGATGACCTTGTTGCGATAGGCCGCGTTGACCTGCGCAAGACGTTTGCGGTCGGCGGCGATGACCTCCTCGCTGGTCGCGATCAGACTCGAGATGCGCGCGTTCTCCGCCCGCACGTCCGCGGTCATGGCCGCGATGCGCTGCTCGTCGTTCTGATACTGCTGACGCTTGGATTGCACATAGGCATTGGCGGCCAAGCCGACCGCACAACCGGCGGCGGCACCGATCATCATGTTGTTGCTGCGTTTGCCGTCGGACAACATCCCGAGCAGGGCGCCCGCAACCGCACCGGCGGCACAGCCTTGGAGCGAGGTCTTGGCGTCGAGCCCGGAGGATTGCTGGCGCATGCGCTGCTCGGCCGGTGTCAGCGGCATGCCCGAGGCATTCCCGCCGCCCAGGTTCGGGTTACCGGCACAACCGGCCTGGAGAAGGGCCAACGACACGCTGACGACGACGATGCTCTTGCCCGTTCGACGCTCGATCGACATCTCAATGCTCCTTGTTGGATGGTTCCGCTCGGATGGTTCCGCGGGTGTGCAACCGTGCACGTCCGTCGTCTGAGTTTAGCCGATCAGACTCCGATCGAGCGCCGAAAAATGTCGGCTCAACGCAACTCCCGACACCCCTTGAACCAGGCGTCGCGTGCGACGGCGCCCGTTCGCGCATAGTCCAAGACCTGCCGATGGAAGCGCTCCGGATAGATCCCCAGATCCCCGTAGCCGCGTGCGGTCAGCTCCGTGCGCAGTCCGCCCAGCTCCGTGTCCAGAACCGCTAGGTCGTCCGGATAGGTCTGAGCGGTGCGTACGATGGAATCGGCATACACGCCGATGTTCGCATCCAGCACCGCATCGTCGCGCGCCAAATCCTCGGCGAGCCGGCGACAGCGCGGATGCTCGGCGTCCTCGTTCTCTTTGCAGAGGTCGTAGCGCTGGCGAAGCAGGTCGATGTTGAAGCCCTCGACCGAGAGCTTCTCGCAGAGCAATCCACCGAAGCGCAGGGCCTCGCGGGCACTGCGCGCACGCTGCTCGTAAAGCCGCTGATTCGTGCCGGCGACGACGCTGCGCAGCCGCTCGAGGCGCTGCTTCATCTCGGGCTCGCCGCTCGCCCGGGCGAGTGCGGTCAGCTCGAGCACCGGGTCCTCGAAGGGTCGATCGGACAGCGCCGGACGCGGCGGCGGCGTCTCTTGCGGCCGGGCCACATCGCTGCCGAGCCGCTCCCAGGCGGCGCGCACGGCGTCGATGCGCTGGTTGGAGGTCAAGACAGGTGCTGCGAGCAGGACACGAAAACCCGTGTCAGACGTCTCCACGGCACCGCGATCGTCGTAGAAGGGGACCTCGCGCCGCAGCGAGCTGCGCAGATCCTGAGCGCTGGAATGGAGACTGCCGCCACGCACCACCGCCGCACCGGGCTGGCCGTGGCGACGCTCTACACGGTGCAGCCGAAAGGGGTCGAGGACATACTCCTCGAGATTGCCCATCACATCGTGAAGACCGAGCGGGTTCGGCTCGAGCACGCCGATCGGGCGCACCTGACCCTGCGCGTTTTCGTTGAACCAGGCATGGCGTTCGGGTCCGTCCGGCATCGGGTAGAGCATCTCGCGGAACACCGCCGGGCTGACCCGATCGCCCCCGCGCGTCGCATATTCCCACTCCGCCTCGGTCGGCAGACGCACGAATGCCGGCACGCCGTCGGCGCGCGGCAGACAGGGCATTGCGGTTGCGTCGCAGTCCGCGATCGCCTCGGCCTGCGCGCGCAGCCAAAGGGAGTAACGATGTGCAAAGTCGAGCGCATCGTGCCAGCCGACACCGCCCTTGGGGAGTCGCGCCGTCGCGCCCTTGCCCGGTTCCGGACAGGCCGCGTCCGACGCGGCGGCGAGGACCGCGTCGTACTGCAGCGCGGTCACCTCGTACTTGCCGATCAGAAGTCGGCGCCGCTCGCCCTCGGGCGTCTGGAAGCTGCCGGCGAGATGGTCGAGATAGCGATGCTCGGCATAGCCTTGGCTCTCGGTCTCGCTGCCGAGCTCCACCTCGGTATCGGCGAGCGGGTCGGTGCCTGCCGTGCCGACCGGGCGGAAGGCCATGGCGCCGCCGCACGGCAGCGGGACGATGACGTCCTCCGGGGCAGGCTTGGGGTTGTAGAGCGCCTCGGGCCAGGTCACCGCGACCTCGGCGACGCCGTGTGCGGCGAAGGTGCACAGGATAACCGCGAACGTGAGGACCATGCCCGAGCGACAGGCATGACGTCTTCCGCGGAGTCCTTGTCGGTCCAAGAATACGGCTCTCACGGAAACACGGAGATCACGGAGGAGTCGCAAGAGCAGGGCTGCAGCGGGATCGCTTACCGTCGCTCCGTGATCTCCGTGTCCCCGTGAGAGATTCGAAAGCTCCGAGCAGCCTTGCCCCGTCAGTCCAACGCGTCCGACCCGACCCATTCGTCCCGCCTCATCGTATGGCTTCACGCAAACCCTCCGCCGGACTCACGCGCCCGGCCCGAATCGCCCCGGCCGTCGATGCGACCAGGGCCACCAGCATGACCAACGCGGCCGACACACCCAGGTCCGCGATGCCGAGTCGGGTCAAGTAACCCCCGCCGGCGAGATTCTCGCCCATGACGGCGTCGAACGCATGTGCGCCCGCGAGATAGCCTGCACCGGCAAAGAGCAGACCGAGACCGGCGATCAGCGACCCTTGGATCACCGGCAGCGCCGCGACCGCGCCGGGTCCGAATCCGAACAGCCGCAGCAGCGCCAGCTGACGGCGCTTGCGCTCCACGCCCACCCAGAGCGCTCCGCCCAAGGCGAGCGCACAGCCCGCCCCGCCGATCAGCGCGATGACTCGAAACAGGAACGACAGGGTCCGATCCACGGCCTGCACGGAGGCGATCCGCTCGGCTTGGGTGCGGACCTCGATCCCCTCGGCGCTGACTGCGGCGGCCAGCGGGCCGACCTGGTCCAGCCCGGTCGCGTAGAGCCGGGCGTTGGCGAAGCGTGTCTGGCGCTCCGCATAACCGATCGGGACGACGCCGGCGGACGGCAGATCCAATGTGCCGTCGCGGTAGTCCTCGGCGGCGACCAAAAGATCCAGGCTGGTGAAAAGGGCGTCACGCGAGAACCGCGCCTCGGGCACGATGCCGATGACCGAGAGCGGCAGCCGCAGGTGCTCGGAGACGCCGTCGCGGGTGCGCTTGACGACGGCGACCAGTGCAGCCGGATCGGAGCGGGTCGGAACACCCTCCTCCGCTCCCGAGGCCGGCGCCCCCGGCCCTGTTTCGGCGGACATCAGACCCAGCCGACGCGCCAGGGTCGCGGTGACCAGGACCTCGCCAGGATGGCTCGGCAGCGCGGTGCCCGGCGGAAGGAGGGGATCGCCGAGCGCCGTCGGGATCACCTCGATCGCCGGCAGCAGGCGCCGCGCCGGGTCCAGCAGATCGACACTGGCATTGATGGTCCGGGTCTTGGGGATGAGGAAGGCCACGTCGGGCCGCGCCGCAATCTCGGCGAGCCAGTCGCGGTCCAGCCGGGCGCTGCCGTAAATGACTACTTCCAGGTTGCGCGGGTCGCGGAGCAGGGTCTCGCGCAGGGTCTCGACGACACCGTTCTTGAGTCCGAGCAGCAGGAGCAACGGGGCCAGGATCGCGGCAACCGTCAGCACGAACACCAATGTGGTGTGCCGGTCGTGGCGCAGATCCTTCCAGGCCAAGGCCCAGACCTCCGCGGCGACGGGGCCGAAGGACGACCGCGGGAAAGATCGACTGAGTAAGCAACCGTTCAATTACAAGTGATCCATCGTAGCCCCTCTCCCCTCGCGGGAGAGGGGTTGGGGAGAGGGGGAGAATGAAACGGAATGGCTCAGTTGTTTCTGAACCGTTACTAAACCGCGTCCAGAGCGACATGCGTCGTTTTCATTGTTCGTTTGGCTTCGGAGATATCCTTGATCCCAGTGAGACGCGGTTTAGAATTTAAGATTTTTGATACTTTAAACCGCGCCGGCTCCGACAGTCGTCGGAGCCGGCGCGGCCAAGCCATCCACCAAATGACGCATACCGCACCGGGCGCGGTTTAAGCCGTGTCCCGGGCAATCCGTACCTTTCAGGGCGCGTCCTCAAAGCAGGAGCCGAGCCGGTCCGGCGCATCGAGCGGACGCGCCCGAATCTCCCGCAGGCCGAGCGCGCGCACACGACCCTGCTCATGGGTCGCGATCACCACTGCCGCCCCGCTCTCGACCGCCAGATCACGCAGCAGACCGAGCACCCGGTCGGCAAGCCGCGGGTCGAGCGCCGAAGAGGGCTCGTCGGCCAACACCAGCGCCGGTCCGTGCGCCAGTGCGCGCCCGATCGCCACCCGCTGCTGCTGGCCGACCGAGAGCTGCGCCGGACGCCGGTCCAGCAGCGAACCGATCTCAAGCACCGCCACCAGGTGTGCGATCCGCGCGTCCTCGGCCGGAAGCCCGAGTAGGCGGCGGTTGATTCCGATGTTCTCGCGCACGGTGAGAAAGGGCAGGAGTCCGCCGGTCTGCATCACGAAACCGATCGAACGGGCGCGCATCCGCGCGAGTGCGCCTTCGGCGCGGGCGCGCCACAACGCAGCCACATCCACCGGCGCCGTCGTATGCCAGAGAAAGTGCGCCCCCGGCAACGGCGGCGCGGCGAGCCCGAGCAGCTCGAGCACCGTACTCTTGCCGCTGCCGCTCTCACCGGTGAGGGCCAGCGTCTCGCCGCGGACGATGCTCAAGCGCGGCACACTGACCTCGAAAGACCCGCTCCCGGTGCCATAGCGATAGCCCAGTCGGGTCGCCTCGATCAGCGGACCGGCGGTCGGCGAATCGGGAACATCAGGCGATATCGCCCGAGCGGATGCCTTGTCGAGAGGCGCCATCCGCGAACCCATCAGGGCAGATCGCGCAGCGGCACCGGATAGACCCATTCCCCCGCCGGGCTGCCCTCGGCCAGACTCACCCAGCGATCCGTGTCGGCGTTGTAGCGCTCGTAGAGCTTGATCTTGCCCTTAAGCCGGCTGACGAACTCGAACTGACGCTGCGTGCCCCAGCGCGACCAGGTGTCCTGATCCAGCGTCATGACGTCGCTCTTGTAGGGCAGGCCGTCGAGGTATTCCCCGAGCAGGCCGAGGTCCGCGAGCTTGGTCGCCTGCGGGCTCGCGGCGAGCGCCGGATCGCGTCCGTATTGGGCCGCGATGGAGCGCAGGCTGTCGAAGAAGACGTCGGGTTTCAACATCCCGGCATCGGCGGCATCGACGATCTGCTTGAGGATCCCGTGCAGATCGCTCAACTGGTCCTTGGTGATCAGCACCCGCTCGTCGACCGTCCGCACCGTGGGGTCGGCGAGATCGCTGTCGCTGATCCAGCCCTCGAAGACCGACGGGGCGCGCGTGCCCTCCTCCCGGCCCAGATAGGCGAGCTGCATGGCATGGCCGAGCGCACGCGTTGCTTCGCGCAGCGCGGCGGTTTCAGGGTCTTGCGCAACACCAGGGCTCGACGGCGGGGTCACAGAACTTGGGGTTTCAGTCGCGGCACGTGCACTGCCCGCCGCGAGATCGCCGCGTGCAGACGCCTCGATGCTCTCGATGACCGTGTCGGACAGCGCTGCGACCGCCTTGCCCAGTGCCGCAGCAGACCCGTCCTGAACCGAGAAATAGAGGCTGCGCTGAATCGCGGCGTTGTTCGCCAGGGTCCGATACTGCGCCTCGGCCGCCGCATGGTTGGTTTTGCCTTGCACCGTCTTGAGATGCAGCACCATGAGAGCGACACCCTTCTCGGCCGCCTCCGAACGCACCTGCTCGGCATGCAGACCGGTGGTGGAGGCGTCGCCTTCGAGCGCGCCGGCATCCGTGATCAGCACGGCATAGCGGGCGCCGAAGCGATTCCAGGGGATCTCCTCCAAGGCCGTGATCACGCCGGCATAAGGATCCTCGTCGAACCGATCGGTCGAAACCTTCGCCTCGGTGACCTTGGAGGCGCGGGTCAAGAACTCGAGCCCCGAGGAGACCTCCGCGGGGTCGACGAACATCCGGGCGACATACTCCAACGATTTGGCCTTGGCCGGATCGGCGGTCGGCGCACGGAAGGCGACGAGACCGAAGGCGACCTTGTCGAGAAGCCCCGAGCCTTCGATCCGCTTGTAGACCTGCTCCGCCGCCGCGCGCGCCTCGTCGATGTACTGCTGCATCGAGATCGTCGAGTCGATGATGAAGACCACCGCCGCGCGGAAGCTGCCGAGCTGGCTCACCGGCTCGGCGATGTCATCCGGAGGCGGCGTGCTCGTCGGCGCCGCCGTCTCGGTGACCGAGGCCACCTTCAGCCCGCGCATCAGGTGACCCGAGTCGGTAAAGACCTCCTCGAAGTCCAAGATCGGCAGCAGATAGAAGCGTGTGTTGATGTCGATGAAGCGATCCGGCTCGATCGCGACCACGCGCGGATCGCGCCCGCCTTCGGCGATCTCGCGGGTCAGCGGCCCGACCTCGGCAGCCGGATCCGGCAGAGCCAGCAGGCCGTTGAGCGTGTCCCAGGAATCGAAGAACAGGGCGCGCTCGCGAGCGGCGCCCGGATTGGTGAAGGCCAGCGCCATCTGCTGAAGCCAAGGTACCGTATCCCCGGCCCCCAGCCAGCCGCTGACCTTGCCCTTGGTGTCGACCCCGACCTCGAGCCAGCGCTGCCCGTCCCGCTCGGTCTCGGCATAGACGTAGAAGCGCGAGAAGGCATCGACGAGCCTCCCCGAATCGCCACCCGGTTGTTCGGTCAGCATCGCCCCCGGACGGGTCAGTACGCGCTGAAAGAGCGTCTTCTTACCGGCCTGCAGCAAGGGCGAGCGATCGGTCGGCGGCTCGGCAAATACCGGCGCCGCAGCCATGACCAGCGAGGCCAGCAGCACGCAGCCTATCAACCGTCTCTTCAGGTGCATTCCAGTCATCCCGGCTCCGGTTATCCCACGCTCCGACAGGTTCCTAGGCGACCCGCAAACACCGACACCGCGTAGGTCGGGTTAGGCGCGCCACTTCACGAATTTGATGAACCCTACCATGGTCCGTGCGCGCCGCAACCCGACGCCGGCAAGCCCGGATTATCGCATAGGCCGCCTTCGGTACCGAACCGGCTAGAATCCGTATCAGGACGTCACATCGACTGCTCGGGAGCCCGCATGACACCTTCGGTTCGTATCTTGCCCCTCGTTTACGCCGGTCCTCCCGCGGATCGGCTGGCGCCGGATCATCCCTGGCAGCAATTCGATGCGCTCGGCCGGACCCTGCGACGCCATCTGCCGGGGACAACGGCGGCTGTTTTCGCCCGGCCCGAGATCGCCGTCGACGGCTCGGGTGCGGTCACCTGGACCAGCGAGCTGGCCGGACAACCGCGGCCCTTGTCGGACCTACCCGACGAGGAGCAGACGGCGGCGCGGCGCGCCCTCGCCGATCACCTGAACGCGATTTCCCGCCTGGCCGACGAGCTGACCCAGCGCGAGCCGGACGATCCCGAGCCAGCACGGCTATTGAGCCGCGCCATCGTCTATCCGGGCGACGAGGCGGTCTATGTGATCGGTGGCGCCCCGGTCCTGATCTCCTGGGGCGGGACCGATCCCGGCCGCCCGCCGCCCGCCGCCGGCGCAGCCGATCCAGCGACCCTTCCGCCCCCGCCGCACCGTCCGGCGTGGATCATGCCGGTCCTGGGGTTGACAGCACTGGCTATTTTGGGACTCGCTCTCGGCCTAGGTGTCTGGCTCTGGCAATCGCAGGAGACCGAGGTCGAGCTGCGGGACGATCTCGCTCTCGCGCTGGCCAATCAATGCGACCCGGTCGCGCCCCTTGTGGAGATCGCGTCACGCCTGCAGCGGATCGATCGCGAGGACGCTCGCTACGCGGACGTCCGCATGGCCGTCCTGACCGAGATCGGCATCTGCGAGGAGGCGTCCCTCTTTACCGAAAGGCTCGCAACCGAGCCGCCCTGCGATCATCTCCCGGCCTTGGATGCCGAGCTTGCCGTCTACGACCTCGAGCGTGAACCCTTCCGCACCCTGAAGGCCGACCTGGAACGGCGGATCTCGGCCTGCACGCGGGTCGAGGGACTCGCCCAACGCCTCGATGCGGTCGTCGGCGACTGTCTCGCCGTCGCCGAGCTGCACCAGGAGATTGAATTGCTCGAAGAGCCTGCAAGGGAGCTCGCCGCACTGCGAATCGGGCTGGATCGCGCACTCGCCGCCTGCCGTCTCGCCGAGACGCTCGGCCCACGGCTGGCCGGCGCGTTGGACGACTGCAGGGCACTTCGAACCCTGGCGCGCGAAACCGCCCCCGGCTTCGTCGAGCTCGATGCAGGCCGTCCTCCCTTGATCGAGATCCGGGACGCGCTCCAGGGCGCCCTCGCGCGCTGCGATCTGGCCGATTATCTGGAAGGCGAGTTGGCCCGCTCGCAGGACGACTGTCTGGCCCTCGCCGGACTCGACGAGACCCTGTCGCGCCATGACCCGGACCGCGAGCCACTCGGCGCCGTGGCCGGGAGGCTCGCCATTGCGATGCGCCAATGCGCGGACTTGAGCGACTTGGAGCAAGGCTTTGCCGATGCCAACGGCGACTGTGAACGTCTTCGGGCCCTGGCCGACGGGCTCGATGCCTATCGAAACAACCTTCGCTTCCTCGATATTCGAACCCGCCTGGAACCCGAACTACAGCTCTGCAGCGAGGTCGACGCGCTGGCGGAGCAAATCGCGTCCATCGGGGGAGACTGCACCAAGGCGCGCGAGCTGGCCGCACGTCTCGCCGACCAAGGCGACCCCCGCTTCGCCAAAGCGCGCGAGGCTCTCAAGGCACCGATCGCCGACTGTGATCGGATCGACCGATACACCCGACGCCTCGCCGAGGCCGGCACGGACTGCACCCGACTCGTCGCCCTCGAGCGCGACCTCAAGCGCGAGTCCGCCCCGACGTTGCGACCGGTCAGGCGAGATCTCGGCGAGCGCATGGGCCCGTGCCGCCCGCCGCCACCGAAACCCGTCGTGGTCCAAGCACCCCCAAAGGCCCCGCCACCCGCAACCAGGCCGAGCACCAAACCGACTGCCCAGCCCACGCCCCCACAAGGGAGCGGCTCGTTCGCCATGCGCGGCGACTGCACGGGACGACTCACCATCGACCCGACCTCCGGCTGGGACGGCGACCGCGTGCGACACATCGTCACCATCGACCCGCCGGCCAGCGAGCGCGTCGCGCGCGTGACGTCCACCAACCCCGGATGCCGTAACTGCGCCCTGCGCAAGATCGGCCGCAACACCTGGCGCGGGGATCTCTTTTACGGGTGTCGTGGTCGCGGCATCGTCCAGGTCTCCTACGCCGCTTACGATGCGAGCGGCCGCATGATCTGCAGCGGCAACGGCAGCGACCTTTGTCTCGGGCGGCGTCGATAGATCTCGATGGTCCGATCACCCGACGGCATGCGAGGAGTCCGACCCATGCCGAGCGGCGGCCGCGCTCGCAACGGCGAGGGTGGTCATGTTCAGGGTTCGACGCACGGTGGCTGCGGGGGTGAGGATGCAGGCCGTGGCAGCCGCCCCCATGAGGATGGGGCCTACGGTTACACCGCCGCTGGTGGTGGTCTTGAGCACGGTGTAGAGGATGTTGGCGGCATCGAGGTTCGGGCAGATCAGCAGGTTCGCCGAGCCGCTAAGGGTCGTCTCGGCCAGGTAACGGCTGCGGATGTCTTCTTCCAACGCCGCATCGCCGTGCAATTCGCCGTCGCATTCGATGTCGGGGTGGCTGGCCACGAACAGGTCACGCGCCAGACGCATCTTCTTGGCCGAAGCACGCTTGGATGAGCCGAAGCTGGAGTGCGACAGAAAGGCCACCTTCGGCGGCAGTCCGAAGCGCTGAATCTCCTGCACGGCCATCCAGGCAATCTCGGCCAATTGTTCCGCGCCGGGGTCCTCGTTCACGTAGGTATCGGCAATGAACAGCGGCCCGCCACGCTCCGTCATCAGCGCGTTGAGTGCCGCGTAATTGCTCACGCCGGGCTGCAGGCCGATGATGCTGTGGATGCGCTCGAGATGGGTCTCGTAGCTGCCGGCCAGGCCGCAGATCATGGCGTCGGCGTGGCCCATGGCGACCATCAGCGAGCCGATGATGGTGTTGGAGCGACGCACCGCCGCCGCGGCCACCTCGGGCGTGACGCCGTTGCGGCCCATGAGTCGTTGGTAATGTTCCCGGTACTGGTTGAGGCGCGGGTCCTGCTCGGGGTTGACGTTCTCGACATCCTCCCCGAGACGCATGCGCAGGCCGGCCTTCTCGATGTGGGCCTGGATCACGGCAGGACGTCCGATCAGGATGGGCCGAGCCAGGCGATCGTCGAGCGCGATCTGGGCGGCCCGCAGGGCGCGTTCGTCCTCGCCGTCGGCAAAGGCCACACGCTTCCTCGAATCGGGCAAGGCCCTGGCGGCATTGATGACCGGGCGCATCAGGATGCCGGTCTGGGAGACAAAGAGCATCAGGCTCTCGCGGTAAGCCTGCATGTCGGGAATGGGGCGCGTGGCCACTCCCGAGTCGGCGGCAGCCCGGGCCACGGCGGGCGCAATGCGCAGGATCAGGCGCGTGTCGAAGGGCTTGGGGATCAGATAATCGGGGCCGAAGACCAGGTCCTGCCCGGCGTACGCCGTCGCCACCTCGGCGCTGCTCTCGCTCTTTGCCAGATCGGCGATCTCGCGAACACAGGCAAGCTTCATCTCCGCCGTGATCTTGGTGGCGCCGCTGTCGAGTGCACCCCGAAAGATATAGGGGAAGCACAGGACATTGTTGACCTGATTGGGGTAGTCCGAGCGGCCGGTGGCGATGATGCAGTCGGGCCGCGCGAGCTTGGCCAGCTCCGGGCGGATCTCCGGCTCGGGATTGGCCAGGGCGAGAAGGATGGGCCGATCGGCCATGGTCTTCACCATCTCCACGGTCAGCACGCCGGGCGCGGAGCAACCCAGGAAGACATCGGCACCGTCGACCACATCGGCGAGGGTGCGCGCGTCAGTCTGCTGGGCATAGCGGGCCTTGGACATGTCGAACCCGCCCGGACGGCCCTCGTAGATCACGCCTTTGGAATCGACCATGAAGACATGCTCGCGCCTTATGCCAAGACCGACCATCACGTCGACGCAGGCGAGCGCCGCCGCACCGGCTCCCGAAACAGCCAGTTTCACGGTCTCGATGGCCTTACCGACCAGCTCCAGGGCGTTCAGCAGCGCGGCGCTGGAGATGATGGCCGTGCCGTGCTGATCGTCATGGAATACCGGGATGTTCATGCGCTTGCTGAGCTCGCGCTCGATGTAGAAGCATTCGGGCGCCTTGATGTCCTCAAGGTTGATGCCGCCGAGCGTCGGTTCGAGCGCGGCGATGATCTCAACCAGCTTGTCCGGGTCACGCTCGGCGAGCTCGATGTCGAACACATCGATGCCCGCGAATTTCTTGAACAGGCAGCCCTTGCCCTCCATCACGGGTTTCGCGGCCAACGGGCCGATGTCGCCCAAGCCGAGCACGGCCGTGCCGTTGGTCACCACGCCCACCAGATTTCCGCGCGAGGTGTACTCCGCCGCGAGCGCCGGATCGGCCTGGATATCGAGACAGGGATAGGCCACACCGGGCGAGTAGGCCAACGAGAGATCGCGCTGGTTCGACAGTGGCTTGGAGGGGGTAACGGTGATCTTGCCGCGGCTGGGGCTGCGGTGATACTCCCGAGCGGCGTCGCGCAATGCCTGCTCGGCGGTGGACAGCTTCGATGTCATTGGAGTGCAATTTTTCCGTGGTTGATAATTGATTTTCAGCACCGGATCGCGCCTGGCGATTCGGTTCGTAGCGGGATTCCAACGAACCCATTGCGGGAAACCGGGGCGGAATCTACTCCGCGGTGCCGTGATCGCCTATTCTTCCGTGCTTGCTCCCCGAAGAGATGCACGGCATGGAGAGAAACCGATTCGACATCCAATTCAGCGGAGACCTCGTCCCGGGGACCGACCTGCTTGCGGCTCGGCGGCAGATTCAGCACGCCTTCAACCTCTCCGACTCCGCCGTCGGACAACTCTTCGGCGGTAAAGCGGTGACGGTCAGGCGGGGTGTCGACAGCGAGACCGCGGCGCGGTACCAGAGCGCCTTCCGCGATGCCGGCGCACTCGTTCGGATCGTTCCTGCCTCAAGCGAGCGTGCGCCGCAGCCCCTGCCTCTCGATCCGTTCGGATGGTCGGGTCAGAGCCAGAGTGAGGCCCACGCTCGGCCGAAATCCGCAATCGACCGGTTGTTCCACTATTTCGAGAAGGCGCTGGCCGCGGTTCTGCTGTTCTTGATCTCGGTTGTCGCCGTGATCGCCGTCATCGAGCTGTGCTTCGTACTGTACAAGGACATTACGAGCCAAAAGGGTCTTTTTCTCCTGGACCTCGGAGAACTCTTCGAAATCTTCGGCATGTTCTTGATCGTGCTGATCGCGATCGAGCTGATGGCGAGCGTTTACATGTACATGATGGACAAGTCCGTCCACGTCGAGATCATGCTGTTGATCGCCATCACGGCGCTGACGCGCAAGGTCGTCGTCATGGATCTGGAGAGCAAGGGCGATCCGGCCCTGTACATGCTGGGCCTGGCTGCGCTCCTGGGCACGCTGGTCGGGGGCTATTACCTGGTGAAGCGGCTCGCCGGGCCCGGCGACGGCCATTGACCCGGCGCCGCCCACAAGCAGAAAGCCGGGCCGGGCCTTCTACCCGCCGCGCGGAATGCGGTCTTTGTTGATCTCCAACCACTTTCGGAACGACTTCAACGCCGGATTCAGCGTGCGAGCGACCGCCGGATCGCGCGCGCCGCAGAAATAGGCTTCAAAGTCGCACTTGAACTGGAACATATTTCCCAGGTCATCCGCTCCGGGGAACCCCAAGCCGCGGTAGACCTCGGGAGCGATGGCACGGTAGTGCACCTCCTCGCCGAGAGCATCGGACAGCGCGGAAGCCATCTGCTCGCCGGTCAGATGCTCGCCCGCGATGCCGACCGTCTGGCCGATATAGCGCTCGCCCTGCTTGAAGATCCCGTAGGCGCAGCGCCCGATGTCCTCGGCGGCGATCCCCGGCAGCTTCTTGTCCTCCATCGGGAGCGTCAAGACGAGACGACCATCGCTCTCGCGCCGCGGCCCCATGCCGAAGTGGATGAGGTTGTCCCAGTAAAAGGAGGTCAAGACAAAGGTCGTAGGCACGCTCAAATCGGTGAAGATCCGATTGGATTCACCCTTGGCATCGAAGTGAGGGACCTTATAGTTCTCCATAAGGGTAGGCATCCGCTCGTCCTCGAGCGGCACCCACAGACGCGTGTCCTCGAGCGTCGACCAGATGGCGTGATGCAAACCGACCGCCTTTGCCGCGGTCGCCATGTTCAGGACCTCTTTCTTCTCCTTCTCGGGCGAGAAATGCGCCCAAAAGAAGGTGACGAAGTAGGCCCCGTAGGCCCCGTCCAAGGCCCGGCGCAGACTTGCCTCGTCGTCGACATCGGCCGCAACGACCTCCGCACCCATCTCTGCCAGCGCCCGGGCCTTGTCCGAGTCGACATCGCGCGTGATGGCCCGCACGGCAAAACCGCCGTCCGGGTCGTCGAGTATCGCTCGCGCCAAACCGCCGCCCTGTGCGCCCGTTGCGCCGAAAACGGCAATGATCTTTGGGTTGCTCATGATGGTGACCTCAAGGAATCGACAAAAGCCGTCGGGCCCGGAGCACACCGACCTCGGGTGTTTCGCGACCCGGCGAGTATACTGCGCCGCGCCAGCATATCACTCGACCCCCTCCAACCACTCAGACACCGGTGCCCCGCTTTGCCCAGCCTGCCGAGAACCTGCGACACCGAGCGATCTGTTCGTTTCGCCATCGCGATCCGCAGTTGTAAGCTCTGCGCCCTTCGGGGGTCCGATCTTTGACCGCCCAAGCCAAGCTACAGACCCAATGGGTCGGAATCGGCGTGGTCCTCGCCTGTCTCGTACTCCTCGTCTTGCTGCTTGCGTTGGGGCTCTACGCCCACCCCACAAGCGACGATTTCGATTATGCCTACGTCGCGCGCGAGCAGGGCATCCTCGGCGGGGTGATCCACTTTTATCAGAACTGGAGCGGTCGCTATGCAAGCGCGGCCATCACCCTCGTGTTCGGTCGGTGGGTGGATCTCGCGCAGTCCTATTGGATGGTCACCGCGGCGAGCCTCGTGACCCTCTATGCGGCCTTTCTCTACTCGGTCCGTGCGCTGTGCCGGCTGCTCGAGATCGGCCGTCCGCTCATGCTCGGTCATCTTGCCGTCCTGTTCTACGTGCTGTTCATCCCGAGACTCGACACCGCGCTTTACTGGCTGGCCGGAGCTGCAACCTATCAGGCTGGCAACGCCTTGTTTCTCCTCTTCGTCGGGGTCTGGGCCGATTACTTCGGCGGTCAAGCGACGCAGACCCGCGATCTGCGTTTCGGCCTGATCTTGGCCGCACTTGCGGCGATGATCGCCGGGATGAACGAGACGATCATGCTGGTGACGGTGGGGTTGTCGGCAGTGATGGTCGTGGTCGTGTTGCGTCTGCGAGGGCCGCGGATCGGCGTGTGTCTGCCTCCATTGATCGTCATTTTGGTGCTCGGCGCGATCGCCGCATTCGCTCCAGGCCATGAGGTGCGCCTGGGCATCATCGGCGAGGTCGGGAACGAATCGCCGGGGCGCAGCCTGATGATCTCGGTCTTCCACGCGCTCGTGACCGCGCTGAAGCTGCTCTTGTTTGCCCTGGTCTTTCTTCAGATCGGATTCGTTCGTTCGATCCTGGCCGAGGCCCTCGCGCGCTTCGAAGGCATCCTCGGGGGCTTATCCGCCGCGGACCGGATCCAGCTTGCGCTGGCATTCATTGGATTGCTCGTCCTGCTCTTCTTCCCGGCGGCCTGGGCGAAAGGGGCGGAGGCACCCGGACGGGTGCAGAGCGTCAGCGTGCTGCTCGGCACGCTGGTCCTGATTCCGACGATGGCGGCGCTGCAATACACGCTCGGCGATCGCCTGTCCCCGAGCCGAGCCTCGCTAGGTCGCTTGGCCTCGGCGGTCAGCTTGATCGCACTGCTCGCGATCTCCAATGTGCCGAAACTCGCACGCGACATCCCGCGCCTGCAGACCTTCCACGCCGAGAAGCTGGCCCGCTACGCGCTGATCCGCGAGGCTCAGGGGCTCGGACTGACCGCCCTGGGACTGCCGCCGCTGCGCACGCGCATGAAGGTACTCTACTCGAAGGATCTGAAACCCTACGAACGCCGCGAGGAGAATCGACTCTTCGGCGCCTACTTCGGCTGGCATCATCCGATCTGGGCCGAGAGCCCGCCCTAGCTGATTTCCGGAAAAGGAACGACCACCCAAGGGGCGTCTAACGTAAGTCGCCCCTTCACATCCGAGGCAGACAACCCTCCGCCCTCGCCGCCCCGACACCACTGCCCCGGGATCGGACGACCCGGGCATACACAGGACTGATCCGATGATTAGCTGGACCGACCGCTTTCCGCTCTACCTCTTCGTTGTCGGCGCCCTGACCCTGGGCCTATCGCCATTCGTCCCGGAGCCGCATCTTTGGGAGAAGCTCAAGATGCTGGCCGACGGGACATTGGTGAAGCCGATCGACATCTTCGACCTGCTTCTGCATGCAACCCCGTGGGTCCTGCTCATCCTGAAGCTGTCGCGTCTCCTGACGCTTCGGCGGGACGCG
>NZ_JAABRP010000045.1 GCF_011390875.1 Thiocapsa sp. | reverse complement strand
TGCTCGAGGAGCTGATCGAGTTGGTCGAACCGATGGTGGCGGAAAAACCGGTCGTGCTCGATCTCGAGGTCGACCCGCGGGCCGCGACGCGGGTCTATACGGATCGCGACAAGCTGCGGCAGATCCTCAAGAATTTTCTCTCGAATGCCGTGAAGTTCACCGAGCAGGGTCGCATCACCCTGGCGGTCGAAGCGGGAGAGGATCCTCAACGGCTGGTCGCACTCAGCGTCGCCGACACCGGAATCGGGATCCCGCGCGACAAACAGGAGATCATCTTCGAGGCATTCCAGCAGGCGGACGGATCGACGCGGCGCCGCTACGGCGGCACCGGTTTGGGACTCTCCATCAGCCGCGAGCTCGCGCTGTTGCTGGGCGGAGGGATCCAGGTCGAGAGCTCGCCGGGGGCCGGGGCCTGCTTCACCCTCGTCATGCCCGTCGCGGCCGTGGCGGTCGAGCCGGAAGGGGTCGTCTCCCCGGCGGCACCGGCGAGCGCACACGTCACTCCGCTACCGCCCGCGGAATCGCCCGGCGCGTTGAGTCCGACCTCGATCAGGGGTTCCGGCACCGGCGCGACCGACGGCTGGGTCCTGATCGTCGAACGCGACGTCAAAACCCTCGTGCAACTCGCCTCCGAGCTGTCGCGTCGCGACCTGCGCATTCAAACCGCAGCGGATCTCGACGAGGCACTCGAGACGCTGCAGGAAGAGGGCGAAGGCTGCGAGCTGGTGCTGTTGGCCGCCGGGATGTCCGACGAAATGACCTGTGCTACGATTCGGACTCTACTGAGCCGTAATGCGGGGCCGCACCCGGCCGTTGCCGTGCTTGGCGATCGATCGGCCAAGACCCGGGTTGCCGATTGCTTGGGTGCGGGTGCCGTGGAATTTCTATCGAAACCCATCGATCCCGATCAACTCACGGCGCTGCTTGCCGAGGTGCTGCCGGACAGACCCGTCCCGGAGCCATCCGCAGCGGTCCGAGAGCCGATTGTTTGAGCCGCCCGAGTCCAGCTCGCGACGGTTCGGGGCGCACAAGGGCAGACGACATGACCCGCTACGCCGGCTTCAAGCTGCTGATCGTCGACGACCATGCACATAATCTCTTCACGCTCCGGACCTTGATCGAGAGCGAGATGGATGTCGAGGTTCTCGAGGCCACTTCGGGGCAAGACGCCATCGACCTGACCCATCGACACCCGGACATCGACCTCATCATCCTCGATGTACAGATGCCCGAGATGGACGGCTTCGAGACCGCGTCCATGCTCAAATTGCGCAAGCGAACGCGCGATATCCCGATCATCTTCCTGACCGCCGCCTTCAAATCGGAAGAGTTTCAGCAACGCGGATTCGCCGTCGGCGCCGTCGACTATCTACTCAAGCCGATCGACGACAACCTTCTGATCAACAAGATCAGCACCTACTTCAGACTGATCGAAAAAGAACGCGAGCTCAACCGCACGCTGGAGCAGACGGTCGCACAACGCACGGCAGAGCTCGCCGAGGCGCGGCAATACCTGGAGAACATCATCACGCATATGGGTGAAGCGCTCTTGGTCTTGGATCCGAGCGGTACCATCAAGCACACCAACCCGGCGGCGTGGAAGATGCTCGGCTATCGCGGCGACGATCTGCGCGGCATGTCCATCGGAGACGTGTTCGAAGAGGAAGGCGATGCCGAAGCAGGCGCCTTCATGGGAACCTGGCTGGAAGCGCTGATCCGCACCGGGGCCTTGAGCCGGATCGAGGCCCGTTTCATCGCCCGCGACGGGCGGCGAGTCCCGATTCTCTTCTCGCGTACCGCGGTGAAGGATCCCGAAGGACGCATCAGCGATATCATCTGTATCGCAAAGGATATGACCGGCTATGTGCGGGTCGAGGAGAACGGGAACGCGAGAGCCCTGCCGACAGGGGGATAAGCAACGACACGAGAAGATTGAAGCCCCTAGGGAGGAGCGAGAATGAGTGA
This sequence comes from Thiocapsa sp., assembly GCF_011390875.1. Taxonomy (GTDB): domain Bacteria; phylum Pseudomonadota; class Gammaproteobacteria; order Chromatiales; family Chromatiaceae; genus Thiocapsa. Next base: position 25,386 of record NZ_JAABRP010000045.1, on the reverse strand, counting down.
ACAGATGGTCCCCGAGATACCCGAAGACGATGAAAACACGACCCTGACCGCCAACGCCCTGAAGGCGATGGCCCACCCGCTGCGGTGGAAGATCCTCTGTTCGCTCGGCGACAAGGAACTCTCCGTCGGCGAGATCGTCGACCGCACCGGGACCTCTCAGAGCAACATCTCTCAGCACTTGGAGCAACTACGCAACAAGAACATCGTCGTCGCGCGCAAAGAGGCCAATCGCATCTATTACCGCATCCGCAACGATCAGTTGCTGGATCTCATCGGCATCATGCGCGATGTGCTTTGCCCGGCGAACCTGGACGACCGATTTCCCAAATAGGCCGCGCGTTCTGCGTATCAACGTTGACCCAGGGGCCACCGTGCCTGCGCGGATGCTCGGCCGAATCGGGACTCGCGGCCCGCGACCGTGTTTAAGATAATGTCCGCCCAATCCACTCAGGACGCTCCCCACATGCTCGATCCCAACACCTGGTTCTCCGAGATCGCCGCCGCGGATGGCGCCGCCTTCTCGCTACGGATCTCCTCGAAGCTCCACGAGGAGCAGAGCCCCTATCAGCACATCGAGATCTACGAGACCGACGGCTTCGGCAATCTCATGGTCATCGACGGCTGCACCATGCTCTCGACCCGCGACAACTTTCTCTATCACGAGATGATGTCGCACCCGGCGCTCTTTACACATCCGGATCCCAAGCGGGTCTGCATCATCGGGGGCGGCGACTGCGGCACCTTGCGCGAGGTTCTGAAGCACCCCGGCGTCGAGCAGGCGGTTCAGATCGACATCGACGAGCGTGTGACGCGGCTCTCCGAGATGTTTTTTCCGCAGCTCACGGCCTCCAACGGAGATGCGCGCGCGCACCTGTTGTTCGAGGACGGGGTGCGCTGGATCCAGGAGGCGGATGCCGGCAGTCTGGACATCATCATCGTCGACAGTACCGACCCGGTCGGACCCGCGGTCGGTCTCTTCACCAGCGACTTCTATGCCGACTGCCGACGTGCCTTGGGCTCGGGCGGCATTCTGGTTCAGCAGAGCGAATCCCCGCTGTATCACATGCGCATCCTGACCGAGATGCACACCGCGATGCGCAGCGCCGGCTTCCGCGACTCCCGCACACTTTTGTTTCCCCAACCGATCTATCCCTCCGGCTGGTGGAGCGCGACGATGGCCGGCACCGACCTGTCGCTCGTGGACTTTCGTGTCGAAGACGCCACTCGCAAAGCCTTCGACACCCTCTACTACAACGCCGAGATCCATCGCGCCGCCCTGGCGCAACCGGAGTTCTTCCGCCGCGCGCTGGCCGAAATCGCCGCCTGAGCCCGGTTGCTCGGTCCTGCCGGCCCGTCGTATATCGGGCCGAGGTGGAGCGAAGCCGGGCACGGGACGCACCCTGCTTACCAACAAACCACGCGCGGTCGGGGCAAAAAAATGGGGCCCAGCGGGCCCCGAAGAATTCACAACAGCACAAAGCAGGTGATCAGGCGGCTCCGCGAGCCCCGACAAACTCCGGATAGGCCTCCAGGCCGCACTCCCCGATGTCGACACCCTCGTACTCCTCTTCCTCGCTGACTCGGATGCCCATGACGAGCTTGAGGATCAGCCAGACGATGAAGGAGGTCACGAAGACCCAGCCCAGAATGGTGCCGAGACCGATCGCCTGAGCAGCGAAGCTGGCCTCGCTGTTGGTGATGGGCACCGCCATCAGACCCCACATTCCGACCACACCGTGCACGGAGATGGCGCCGACCGGATCATCGACCCTTAGCTTATCCATGGTCACGATGGCAAAGACGACGATCACGCCGCCGATGGCACCGATCATGGTCGCGAGCAAGGGCGAAGGGGTAAGCGGCTCGGCCGTGATCGCGACCAGCCCCGCGAGGGCACCATTGAGGGCCATCGTGAGATCGGCCTTGCCGAACAACAGCCGCGCCGTGATCAGACCGAAGATGGTGCCGCCGGCCGCGGACATGTTGGTGTTGACGAAGACCGCCGCCACCGCATTGGCATCCTCGATGTTCGATATGACCAGCTGCGACCCGCCGTTGAAGCCGAACCAACCAAGCCAGAGGATAAAGGTACCGAGTGTGGCGATCGGCATATTCGCGCCCGGGATGGCGTTGATGGAACCGTCTTTGCCGTACTTGCCCTTGCGCGCGCCCAGCAGAAGAACACCGGCGAGCGCGGCCGAGGCGCCGGCCAGGTGCACGATGCCGGAGCCTGCGAAGTCAAGGAATCCGAGCTCGTCGAGGAACCCGCCACCCCACTTCCAGTAGCCTTGCATCGGATAGATGAACCCGGTCATCACGACCGCGAAGAGCAGGAAGGCCCAGAGCTTCATGCGCTCGGCCACGGCACCGGAAACGATCGACATGGCGGTCGCCACGAAGACGACCTGGAAGAAGAAGTCGGCCATCGAGGAGTAGTAGGTCTCCCCGTCACTGCCCATGACGTCTTCGACGCTGTTGTCGCCGCCGAACATGAATCCCCAATCGATGGCGGGGATAAAGCCGTTGCCGTCGGCCGGATACATGATCCCGTATCCCACCAGCATGTACATGATCGAGGCGATCGCGAAGAGAGCGATGTTCTTGGTCAAGATTTCAGCGGTGTTCTTGGCACGGACCATGCCAGCCTCGAGCATCGCGAAACCGGCGGCCATCCACATGACCAGCGCGCCGGAGATGAGAAAGTAAAAGGTATCGAGCGCGTAGCTCAACTCTGTAATTGCTTCCACGAAAGAATCTCCAAGAGGTTCAAGGCGAGGGAGGGGCCGAGGCGGACGAATCCGCCTCGGCTAGCGGCTTAAAGGATGTAGCCGCGCTCGCCGTGCTGGGAAAGATCGAGACCTTCGGTTTCCTGCTCCTCGGTGACACGCAGCCCGATGACCAGGTCGACCAGCTTAAGGATGATGTAGGTCAGGATCACGGTGTAAAGCAAGGTGAATAGGACCCCCTTGGTCTGGATCCACACCTGCCCGAGCATACTCATGCCCTCGGCTAGACCGGCCCCGCCCAGCGCGGCGGAAACGAATACGCCGGTCAGGATAGCGCCGACGATCCCGCCGACCGCATGGACGCCGAAGACGTCGAGCGAGTCGTCGTAGCCCAAGGCACGTTTGAGCTTGGTCGAGGCAAGGAAACAAATGATTCCCGAGGCGACACCGATGGCGAGTGCACCGAGCGGACCGGCCGTTCCGGAGGCAGGAGTTATCGCGACGAGACCCGCGACAGCACCGGTCGCGATACCCAAGACACTTGGCTTACCATGCGACACCCATTCGGAGAACATCCAGGCGAGCGCGGCGGCGGCCGTCGCAACCTGGGTCACGAGCATCGCCATTCCGGCGCTCTCGTTTGCCGCGACCGCACTGCCGGCGTTGAACCCGAACCACCCGACCCAGAGCATCGAGGCGCCCAGCAGGGTGTAGCCCAGGTTGTGCGGAGGCATAGCGGTGTGCGGATATCCCCGGCGCTTACCCAAGACCAATGCGGTGACGAGACCCGCGACCCCCGCATTGATGTGCACGACGGTGCCGCCCGCGAAGTCGAGCACGCCCCAATCCCACATCAACGCCCCGTCGCCGCCCCAGACCATATGGGCAATCGGCAGATAGACGACGGTGAACCAGATCCCCATAAACCAGAGCAATGCGGAGAACTTCATGCGCTCCGCGAAGGCACCGACAATCAGAGCCGGGGTAATAATGGCGAAGGTCATTTGAAAGGTGGCAAAGACAGTCTCGGGGATTGCCGCCGTCAGGCTCTCGCGAGTCACCCCGCCGAGCAGAACCTTATCCAGTCCGCCGATGAAGGTGTTGATATTGATGGCGCCCTGCTCCATGCCCTGCGTCGAGAAAGCCAAGCTGTAGCCATAGAGCACCCAGAGGACCGTCATGAGCGCAGCAATGGCAAAACACTGCATCAAGACCGAAAGCACATTCTTGGCTCGGACCATTCCGCCATAGAAGAGCGCCAAACCCGGGATGGTCATGAATAGAACGAGTGCAGTCGCGGTCAGCATCCAGGCGGTATCGCCACTGTTCAATACAGGCACCTCCTCGGCCAACGCCAGTGCGGGCGTCAACAGCGAGAGAGCCGCCAAGGCCGGCACGGCCAGTCGTCGCGGTTCCAGTGTGTACATCGTTGCGATCCTCTCGGCGACGACTTAGAGTGCGTCCGATCCGGTCTCGCCGGTACGAATGCGGATAACTTGTTGCAGATCGAAGACGAAAATCTTGCCGTCGCCGATCTTGCCGGTTCGGGCCGCACTGCTGATGGCCTCGATCACCTTTTCGACCATCGCGTCGTCCACTGCGATCTCCACCTTGATCTTGGGGAGGAAATCGACGACATACTCCGCACCGCGGTAAAGCTCCGTGTGCCCTTTCTGGCGACCGAAACCCTTGACCTCGATGACGGTGATACCGGAGACACCGATATCCCCGAGTGCCTCGCGGACGTCGTCCAGCTTGAACGGCTTGATGATGGCTGCAACCAGTTTCATTGCAATTGAGCTCCTGTAGAGGCCAAGGGCGGACCCTTGGCCGAGGGATTGGAATCGCGAGTGCGAGGCGGGGTGGTTCAGAATTCCTTCAGCCAGCCGACCCAGAACTGCGGGTCGTCGTTGTAGGTGTCACGTCCGACTTGGTCGTAATTCAAGCTGAAGGTGCCGAAATCACCGGCCTCGCGGCTGATGGTGATGCCCCAATGTCCGTAGTCGTTGCCGCCGTCGTTGTAATCGAAATCATAATAGCCGCCGCGAACTCCGAGCCCGAAATCGTAGGGCAGCGCGAACTCGAGACCGGCGTAGTAGTACCAGTCGCCTTCGACAAAGAGCGCTTCGCCGGAAGGAACGCCGGGGGCATCGTCGGCCTGACCGTAAACCGTATAAGCCAAACCGAGCGTGAGCCATTTCCAGGTCGCGCTGCCGCCGAGCTCAGCGAAGTCGAGATCCTCGCCATCGGGGTAGGCGTAGTAGATGGCGTTGACGTCGAAGCTGAGATCGTCGTTGATGGCCATGCCGTAGCCGAGGTAGCCATCGAGCTCGTAACCGGGCGAATTGAAGGTGTCCACGACCTCGAACGTCTTCTCGTCGAAGTCGACCTCGTACTCGACACCGTCGCCGAAATCGACGTTGGAGATCCAGGCGCCCGCGTAGAAACCGCTGCTGTGCTCGTAGTCGACCCCGCCTTGAACAGCCGGACCGTCGTCGGTCTGCGTCAGGCCCCGGAAAAAGTAGTTGCTGACGACGCCGATATTGGCGCTGAAGTTATGCGTCTCGTTGGCTGCGGCGATCTGGAAGGCGCCGGCGCTCATGGTCAGCGCTCCAAACGCCAAGACGGTTCCGATGCGTCGTGTTGTCATTGCTGTGTGCCTCTCGAAAATGCGGGCTTGCTGGCGAGGTTGAAAAAGACCGGCTGGCGCCCGAGTGACCTCACCGGTTGTGACGATGTGATGTCGGGTAAGCAGACTACGTGCCATAATCGATCACGCCCCGAGCAAGAGGTATTTCGGCATCATGTGACAAAGACACCACAGCACGCCGCACCAAAACGAAGCACAAGCGAACGCCACGCCGAACGACCGCACCAAAAGCGTGCAACAATACCGACTTCAACCGCGAGCCGGCCGATAACGAGCACAGGTGCGTTTTCGGAAAGCAGGGCGCGTTCCGCGTGCTTGGACAAGTCGCGCCGACCCGGCGTGCGCGAGGTGTGCATTGCGGCGAAGAACGCAGGTGCGCTCGGTATATAATGGCGGCGAAATTGAACACGGCGTCTTTCTCGACGATGGAGTCGACGCGGAATCGACCCAAACATCCTCGCATTGACGTTGGACCTACGGGTCAAGCAAAGACCGCAGTACGGAGGAACCCCATGTTGGACCCCAAACAGCTCGACGATCTCGCCCAGCGCCTTGCATCGGCGATGCCGAAGGGCATTCAGATGTTGCAGGAAGACATCGGCCGCAATCTCCGAGCATCGCTCGAATCCGGCCTGGACAAGCTCGACCTGGTCACCCGCGAGGAGTTCGATGTCCAGTGCGCCGTCCTGGCGCGCAGTCGCGAGAAACTGGCGGCGCTCGAGGCGCGCATTGCCGAACTGGAGCGCGCGCAAACACCGTCACGAACAGGGGTGGATTGACCTCTCGAGACCGAGCAAGGTCGTGGCCCTCTGCATCCTCCACAGCCGAGCGCGGGTCGGTATCCATGCCCCAGCCGTAACGGTCGAGGTCCATCTCTCGGGAGGGCTGCCCTATCTCTCGATGGTCGGCCTCCCGGAGATGGCGGTCAAAGAGAGTAAGGACCGCGTGCGCGGCGCCTTGCTGAATGGCCGGTTCCAGTTTCCGATCGGCCGGGTCACCATCAACCTGGCCCCCGCGGATCTCCCCAAGGAAGGCGGACGCTTCGATCTTCCGATCGCGCTCGGCATCCTAGGCGCCTCCGGACAGATCGCCACCGAACGGCTCGAACGGTATGAATGGATCGGCGAGCTGGCCCTCTCGGGGGCCTTGCGGCCCGTCAATGGCGTCCTGCCCGTCGCCGTGGCGGCACGCGAGGCGAATCGCGAGCTCATCTTGCCTGCGGAGAATGCTGCCGAGGCATCGCTGGTTTCCGGGCTGGATATAAGGCCGGCGCGGCATCTCATGGAGGTGTGCGAGCATCTCAACGGGACGCGTGCATTGCCGACCTTCGTGACGGGCGAACGGGTTTTCGTCGAGCCCGCCTATCCTGACCTCTCGGAGGTCAGGGGTCAGGAGCATGCGAAACGGGCCCTCGAAATCGCTGCCGCGGGCGGTCACAGCCTCATGTTGATCGGTCCGCCCGGCACCGGAAAGTCGATGTTGGCCAACCGACTCCCCGGACTCTTGCCGTCGCTGAGCGAGGAGGAGGCGCTGGAGGCGGCGGCGATCCGCTCCGTGAGCGACCGCGACCTGTTCGACCCGGCGCGCTGGCGCGAGCGCCCGTTTCGCTCGCCGCACCACACCGCATCGGGCGTCGCGCTGGTGGGCGGGGGCAGCAACCCGCGACCCGGCGAGATCTCGCTCGCGCACCAAGGGGTCTTGTTTCTCGACGAGCTGCCCGAGTTCGACCGCAAGGTCCTGGAGGTCTTGCGCGAGCCCTTGGAGTCGGGTCATATCGACATCTCGCGGGCCGCACGACAGGCACGTTTCCCCGCCCGATTTCAGTTGATCGCCGCGATGAATCCTTGTCCATGCGGCTATCTCGGCGACAACAGCGGGCGCTGTCGTTGTACCCTCGACCAGGTGGGACGCTATCGCGGACGCATCTCGGGGCCGCTGCTCGACCGGATCGACATGCACGTCGAGGTCCCGAGACTGGATCTTTCAAGGCTGGGCGAATCCGCCTCGGAGAAGCGAGAGACGACAGCGCTCGTGCGCGGTCGAGTGGATAGCGCACGCGCCCGCCAGATCGCGCGGGCGGGCAAGGCCAATCATGTCCTCGGACCCGCTGAGATCGAGCGCGACTGCGCCCTTGAGCCCGACGGCCAACGTATGATCCAACAGGCAATCACGCGTCTCGCGCTATCGGCGCGGGCCTACCACCGGATCCTGAAAGTGGCTCGGACGATTGCGGATCTCGACGGTCTCGCCCGGATCGAGCAACGGCATCTCGGCGAAGCAATCGGTTACCGTCGGCTCGACCGCGGCAATCCGGCACCAACCTAAACCGCGCCAGCTCCAACATTCCTCAAGTCTGCCGGGGCCGGTCCCATCCAAAAACATCACATACCGCGCCGGGCGCGGTTTAGACTCGACACCATGCTCCAGCTCCAATCACTCAGCCTGCGCCGCGGTCCGCACCTCTTGATCGAGGGTGCCGACGTCACCGTCTATCCGGGGCAAAAGGTCGGCTTGGTCGGCTACAACGGCTGCGGCAAATCGAGCCTCTTCGCGCTGCTGCTCGGGGATCTCCACGCCGATGCAGGCCAAGCGACGATCCCGGCCGGCTGGGAGGTCGCCCATGTCGCCCAGCACACCCCTGACAGCGAGGGTGCGGCGATCGACTTCGTGCTCGACGGCGACGCGGAGCTGCGCCGCATCCAGGCCGAATTGGCACAGGCCGAGGCGGCCGGCGACGGCCTGCATCAGGGCGAGCTGCTGGGGCGGCTGGAGGCGATCGACGCTTACGGAGCCGAAAGCCGTGCCGCGCGGCTCCTGCACGGGCTCGGATTCGCGCCCGGCGACGAGCGCCGCCCGGTCAACAGTTACTCTGGCGGCTGGCGGATGCGTCTCGCCTTGGCGCGCACCCTAATGTGCCGCTCTGACCTCCTGCTGCTCGACGAGCCGACCAACCACCTGGATCTCGACGCCGTCATCTGGCTCGAAGGCTGGTTGAAGGCGTATCCCGGAACACTCCTCTTGATCTCGCACGATCGCGACTTCCTCGATGCCGTGACCGGACACATCCTGCATCTCGAGCGTCAGCGGTTGTCCCTCTATGCGGGCAACTACTCGGCCTTCGAGCGCCAACGGGCCGAGCGGCTCGCCCAGCAACAGGCCGCAAGCGAGCGCCAGCAGCGCGAGATCGCGCACATGCGCAGTTTCGTGGAGCGCTTCCGCGCGCAAGCCACCAAAGCGCGGCAAGCGCAAAGCCGCCTGAAGGCGCTCGAGCGCATGGAGCTGATCGCCCCGGCCCATGTCGACTCCCCCTTTCGCTTCGAATTCGCTCCGGCCGAAAGTCTGCCGCGTCCGCTTTTGCGCCTGGACGACATCGCGGCAGGCTACGGCGACAAGCCCGTGATCGAGGGGGTCGGCCTCAGTCTCAACCCAGGTGATCGCATCGGACTGCTGGGGCGCAACGGGGCCGGCAAATCCACATTCATCAAGATCTTGGCCGGCGAGCTGACCCCGTCGAGCGGGCGTGTCGAACGCGCACAGGCCCTGAAGATCGGCTATTTCGCCCAGCATCAGATCCACCAGCTGCATTTGGACGACAGCCCGCTCGGCCATCTGCGGCGTCAGGATCCGGGCGCGACCGAGCAGGCCCTGCGCAGCTATCTGGGTGGATTCGGCTTCGAAGGCGATCGCGCACTCGGCCCGGTCGGCCCGCTTTCGGGCGGCGAGAAGGCGCGACTGGTGCTCGCGCTGCTCATCCGCCAGCGGCCCAATCTGCTGCTGCTCGACGAACCGACGAACCATCTGGACCTGGAGATGCGGCATGCCTTGACCGAAGCGCTCCAGGGATTCGATGGGGCCTTGGTGCTGGTCTCCCACGACCGCCACCTGCTGCGGGTCACCGCCGACACGCTGCTCTTGGTCGACGCCGGAGCGGTGCAACCGTTCGAGGGAGATCTGGACGACTACCCGACCTGGCTGGCCAACAACGACCCGAGTCGCAACTCGGACCCAACCCGCGCGACCGGGGCAGGGTCGGGCGGCGCGGCCGACGGCAACGAGCGCAAACAACAGCGTCGTCAGGCTGCGCAAGCGCGTCAGACCCTGCAGCCGTTGCGAAAGCAGGAGAAAGCACTGGAGAAACGCATGGAAACGCTTGCAGCTCGCCGCGCGGCGCTCGAGCAAACCCTCGCCGATCAGGACCTTTACGCCCCGGAGGCCAAGGTGAGATTGCTCGCGCTGCTCGACGAGCAACGCCAGGTCTGCGCCGACCTGGAGGCCACAGAGGAGGCATGGCTCGAGGTCAACGAGGCCATCGAGCAGGCTCGATAGTTGCTTATTTGACTAGACGAGACCGTCAAGGAGACCTGCACTCAGCAACTCATCCCGCTCGACCGGACCGTTCAAGCCTTTCGCACCCGATGCGAATCGGCAGCCCGGCTCGAGCTCAACCACAACCGATCAAGGATCCAACGGCGCCATGTCACCGTTCAAAAACATCATCAGTGCCCGACCGAACGAGCAATTCTTCGACCTCCCCCCGCTGCCGATGACCCCGGAGGGAATCGCACGCGATTTCCAGCACTACTACGCCTATACCTTCGGGCGGGATCGCGACTGCCAGTCCGCCTACTATCCATACAAGGCGCTCGCGATCGCACTGCGCGACCGTCTCATGGAGCGCTGGAAAGGCACTCGACACGCCTATGAAGACGCCGGCTCCAAGCGCACCTATTACCTGTCGCTCGAGTTCCTGATGGGGCGCACCCTCTCCAACGCGATGCTCAATCTCGGGGTCGGCGATGCGGCCGCCAAGGGGCTCTATGACCTGGGTATCGCGCTGGAGGAGATCGCCGGCAACGAGCCCGACGCCGGGTTGGGCAACGGCGGCCTTGGCCGGCTCGCGGCCTGCTTTCTCGACTCCTGCGCCACTCTGCAGCTTCCGGTCAGGGGCTACGGACTGCACTACGAGTACGGGATGTTTCGCCAGCTGATCGAGAACGGCAACCAGATCGAGGAGCCCGATCACTGGGTTCGCGACGGCAACCCCTGGGAGTTGGAGCGCCCCGAGTTCACCCAACGCATCCAGTTCGGCGGCCATACCGAGACCCACAAAGACAACGGCGGTCGCGATGTCGTGCGCTGGGTCAACACCAACGACGTGCTCGCCGTTCCCTACGATATTCCGATCCCCGGTTACCGCAACGGCACCATCAATACCCTGCGGCTGTGGAAGGCCGCCGCAACCGACGAATTCGATCTCGGCGAGTTCAACTCGGGCAGCTATCCCGAGTCGGTCGCGCAGAAGAACGCCGCCGAGCACATCACCATGGTGCTCTACCCCAACGATGCAAGCGAAAACGGCAAGGAGCTGCGCCTGCGCCAGCAGTTCTTCCTGGCCAGCGCGAGCATCAAGGACGTGTTGCGCGACTGGATCCGTCTGCACGGAAAGGATTTCAGCGGTTTTGCCGAGAAGAACTGCTTCCAGCTCAACGACACCCACCCGGCCGTTTCGGTTGCCGAGCTGATGCGTCAGCTCATGGACGACCACGGTCTCGAATGGACGCAAGCTTGGTCCATCACCCGCAAGACCATGGCCTACACCAATCACACCCTGCTGCCCGAGGCACTCGAACGCTGGCCCGTGCGGCTCTTCGAGCGGCTGCTGCCGCGTATCCTGCAGATCATCTACGAGGTCAACGCCCGTTTTCTCGCCGAAGTGGCGACCCGCTGGCCGGGCGACAACGACCGCCAAAGACGCATGTCGCTGATCGAAGAGGGGTACGAGTCACAGGTCCGGATGGCCTACCTGGCAATCGTCGGGAGCTTCTCGGTCAACGGAGTCGCCGGTCTGCACTCGCAGTTGCTCGTCGAAGGCCTGTTCCGCGACTTCTACGAGCTTTGGCCCGATAAGTTCAACAACAAGACCAACGGGGTGACCCCTCGCCGCTGGCTGGCCATGTGCAATCCCGGGCTGCGCGAGCTGCTCAACGAGACCATCGGCACCGAATGGGTGCGTGATCTGGGCCAGCTCGAGCGTCTTGCGCCTTATGCCGAGAATGCGGACTTCCGCGAGCGCTGGCATCGGATCAAGCAGGACAACAAGCGCTGCCTCGCCGCCACTGTCGAGCAGGTCTGCCGGGTCTCCTTTCCCGTGGATGCGCTCTTCGACGTGCAGGTCAAGCGCATCCACGAGTACAAACGTCAGCTGCTCAACGTCCTTCACGTGATTCATCTCTACAACCGCATCAAGCGCGGCGACACGCGGGACTGGACGCCGCGCTGTGTTCTGATCGGCGGCAAGGCGGCGCCCGGCTACCAGATGGCCAAACAGATCATCAAGCTGGTGAACAACGTCGCCCGCGCGATCAACGGCGATCCGGAGACCGAGGGCCTGTTGCGGGTCGCCTTCATCCCGGACTACTGCGTCTCGCTGATGGAGGTCATCGCACCCGGGACGGATCTCTCCGAGCAGATTTCGACCGCCGGCAAGGAGGCCTCCGGCACTGGAAACATGAAATTCATGATGAACGGCGCCATCACCATCGGCACACTTGACGGGGCCAACATCGAGATCCGCGAGCAAGTCGGGGACGACCACTTCTTCCTTTTCGGCTTGACTGCGGCGGGGGTCGAGGCACGCCGCTCGCACTATGACCCCAACGGCATCATCGCCGGCGACTCCGCGCTCCTCGAGGTCATGAGTCTGCTCGAGTCCGGACACTTCAACCAGTTCGAGCCGGGCATCTTCGATCAGATCATCTTCTCGATCCGCAACGCCCATGACCCCTGGATGACCGCGGCAGACTTCCGCAGCTACATCGACGCCCAGGAACAGGTCTCGGCAGCCTACCGCGACCGCGAGCGCTGGCTGCGCATGAGCATCCTCAACACCGCCCACAGCGGTCACTTCTCCTCCGACCGCACCATCGCGGAGTACAACCGCGACATCTGGAAACTCACGTCGGTCACGCCCGAGTCCTTGGGGGGCTGAACGCACCGACCTCGGACGCGCTCGACGAGCACGCCCGAGGTCGGACCCGCAGGCCGATCCCATCGGCGTGAAACGGCCCGCAATCCCGATCTTCGCGCCTATGGTATAAGGCGCTCTGAGCCAATCCTCAGAGGGGACGACCAGCCACCATGCGTATCCTGATTGCCGATGACGCAAGCGACGCGAGGGAGATCCTCGGGCGCCTGCTCAAGCGTTGGGGGCATGAGGTCGTGACAGCCAGCAACGGCCGCGAGGCATGGGAGATCCTCGAGCGCGAGACGATCCGTCTGGTCATCAGCGACTGGATGATGCCCGAGATCGACGGACTGGAGCTATGCAGTCGGATCCGCGCCGTGCATTGGGACCATTACGTCTACTTCATCCTCCTGACCGCCCGCGACGACAAGGACGACCTGATCGAAGGCATGACCGCGGGTGCCGATGATTTTCTAACCAAATCGTTCAATTTCGAAGAGCTGCGTGTGCGGCTGCGTGCCGCCGAGCGCATTTTGAGCCTCGAAAGCCAACTCGCCGCACGCAACAGCAAGCTCGAAGAGACCAACGGCAAGCTCCATGCCGCGCTCGACCGGATCGAGCAGGATCTCCGTGCCGCGGCGGCCCTGCAGGCCAGCCTCTTGCCGAAAGATCCGAACGTGTCGCCTGCCGTGGCCTTGGCCTGGCTGTTCCTGCCCGCAACCGAGATCGGCGGAGACATCTTCGACTTTTTCCGTTTGAACGACCGCGATCTGGGGTTTTATCACCTCGACGTCGCCGGACATGGCGTGCCCTCGGCAATGATGTCGGTCACCCTGAGTCGAACCCTGTCCGCGGAGCTTGGCGAGGGCCATTTGGTCGCTCCGCCCGGAGGCGAAATTCGCGTCAAAGCGCCGGATACCGTCGTCGCCGACCTCAACCGGCGTTTCCAATCCGGCGAGAACGCACCCTATTTCACCATGGTGTACGGCTACATCGACACCGATTCGGGGCGCGGCGAGCTGTGTCAGGCGGGTCACCCTCATCCGCTGCTGGCGCGACGCGACGGACGCGTCGAGCAGGTCGGACACGGCGGGTTTGCCGTCGGGATGCTCGAAGGCGTCCCCTACGACTCGGTCGGCTTCACGCTCGAGTCCGGGGACCGACTGATCCTGTACTCGGACGGCATCACGGACTGTCGCAACGCCGACGGTGAGAGCTTTGAGCTCGAGCGTTTGATCGGCCTCGCCGGCGACTGCATCGATACGCCTCCGGCAACCTTGACGACGCGCGTGGACGAGACGCTGCGAAGCTGGCGCGGAACGGGAGAGATCGAGGACGACATCTCGCTGTTGGTGCTCGAGCGGCGATGAACGATCCGGCGCCGGCGTGAACCCGCTGCCCCGGAAAGTGAACCAGGACACTGCCCAACGCCTGTGCAGAGCGCTATCCTTAGGTGCGATCACCTCGCCGCGCAACCGAGCATCACCGACATCAAGACGGATTGGATCCGCGAGCGGCCGGGCTGGTCCGTTCACCTCAGAGCCTCGGACCCCTCATGCCCCGCCGGGGTCTTGCGCTACGACCACAACAGATATCGGATGGACAGCATGTCAGGTTCAGGAGAAGATCGGATCGAGACGGTCATCGACACGAACGTCCTCGAAGACATCCGTGATCTGATGGAGGACGATTTTCCCGACTTAGTGCGGCGTTTTCTCCAGGACTCGGCCGACCTGCTCGATCAATTGGATCAAGGCATTGCCCGCGGCGATGCCGATTCGGTCCACCGCGCGGCCCATGCGCTCAAGTCGAGCGCCGCGGCTCTCGGCGCGCTGGCTCTCTCCGACCGCGCCAAGCATCTGGAGACCCTAGGCCGCTCGGGGGTCCTCGCCGGCGCAGCGGCAGAAGCGGCCGCAGCCCACGACCAGTTCGTGCGCGTCAAGGAGAGCCTGGAGAAGCGTATCAAGGAAGGATAGCCACCATAGGAACACCGACCTGATTCGGGCGCACGACGACCTACTCGATCCTGCAAACGCACGGATCCCCGGGCGGAAACGACCCCCCCCGACCGCTGGAGTACAAGAGGATGAAGGCAACCGTTACCTATCGAAAGATCGGCCACGTCGACAGCGTCGCCATCGCCGGACGCTTAACCGCCGCCGAGGCGCCAGCCGTGCGGCAGGAGATCCTCCAAGTCGTAGAGCGGGGTGACGCGCGCCTCGTCCTTGACCTCTCGGAGATGACATTCTGCGATTCAAGCGGCCTTTCGGTGCTGATCTCCGCACTCAAGGCGGCACGCGGCAGCGGCGGCAACGTCTCCTTGGCCGGACTCACGCCCTCCGTTCGCGCGCTCATCGAGCTGACCCGCCTGCAGCAGGTCTTCGAGATCTTCGACGACGCAGAGGTCGCCGCCGCGCGAATGGGTTAGGTCGACAGTGCCGGGCAAACACCCGTCCGGATGAACGAGGTCAGGCACGTGATCGGGATCGGGGCATCGCGCCGACTCGGGCGCCTGCGCCCCCTTTCGAATCGCATGATCGAAATCGGGCTCGGCATTCTGTTTACGTCCATTCTGAGCGGATGCGGCGCTTGGGAGATCGTCCCCGGTTCCACCCCGTCTGCGGCATCTGACTTCGAAGTGCCTGAACGGCGGATCGAGGCATCAAGCTTCGAGCTCCTCAAGCAATTCGAGCAAGCAGGCGAGCCCGTTTATCGGTTCGGTCCCGGTGACGAGCTCGTCGTCTCGGTGGCGGCCCGTCCCGAGATTTCGGGGCCGCATCTTGTGGGCCCCGACGGCATCATCACGGTACCCTTTGCCGGCCCTGTCCTCATCGGCGGTCTAACGCGCGAAGAAGCCGCCTCACGGGTGGTCGAGGCGCTCGCGCCCTACTATTTCGATCTCTCGGTGACGGTCGGCGTGACACGCTACGGCTCGAATCGAATCGTCGTCCTCGGGCGTGTCGAGAATCCGGGCGTCCTGCAGTTCGACACCCCGCCGAATCTTCTGGAAACGCTGGCCCAAGCCGGCGGCCTGCCGCTCCTGCGTCCCGAGCAGCTCTTGACGCGCTGCGCCGTGATTCGCGGCGACAGCATCCTCTGGGTCGATGTCGCGCGCCTGCTCACCGGCGACCTGTCGCTGAACATCCGATTGCAGCGCAACGACATCGTCTACATTCCGGATTCCACGGACACACCGGTCTATGTCCTCGGCGAGGTCGAGACCCCGGGCGTCTATCGCCTGACGCCCCAGATGTCGTTCCTGGATGCACTGAGCCAGGCCGGCGGTCCCACGCGGGATGCGAACCTTAATCGGATTCATGTCATCCGTCCGGCGGATCGAGTCAATTTCAGTTTCTCCTTCATGGAGATTCTGAAACCGGATCCGGGGCTGAACGTCGTCATGAAGGAGGGCGATATTGTTTATGTGCCGCGCAGCGGCATCTCGCAGATCGGATATGTCCTGGAAAACTTCAATCCGTTCAGCTCGATTCTGATCATCAATCAGCTGATGAGCGGCGATTGATGAGTCGCCTTGCCCACAGACGAGCGCCGCTTTGGCCGTGCGACGACGCGGAGGCCCGTCCGTGAGCGCTCCGCCCACCCAACCCGTCTCCTCCGGTGCCTTCCAACCGCTCGACAGCATCTGGAATCACAAGCTCTTAGTCTTCCTGATTGCGTTCATCGTCGCGGTCGGCGGGACCTATGTCGCCTACATCAAGGGCACCGCGGTCTATCGCGCCACGGCGGTGATCTATGTCGCGCCTCGGTTCGCCAATATCCTGGAAGACTCCAAGGAGCTGGAGTTCCAGTCCTTCACCCAGTTCCAGCAGTTCATGAAGCAGCAGGCGCGCACCGTCAACCGCTACGACATCGTCTTGGAGGCGCTCGAGCGGGTCGGCGAGCGCGGTGCCGCCCTTTGGCGCGGGCCCGATGAGTCCGATCGGCAAGCCGCCGAGCGCCTGCAGCAGCAACTGCAGGTCCGCGAAGTCCGAGATACCTATCTGATCACGGTCAGCCTCGAATCGGAGAATCCTAACGGCCTCGACGAGATCGTCAACAGCGTCGTGAAGGTCTACCTGGAAAAGGCAAAAAAGGAAGAGATCTATGCCGGCGAGGATCGCATCGAGATCCTCTCTGCGCGCCGGGCGGCACATGTCCTGCGGATCCAGGAGCTTACGGCGCAGCGCGGCGAGCTGGCGCAGACCCTGGGTGTCACCACCTTCGTCGAGGGCGCGCTCAATCCCTACGATACCCTCTTGATCGAAAGCACGAGCGCCCTGTTGCAAGCCGAGCGTGCGCGTATCTCTGCGGATGCCGAGCTGGCGACCTACGACGCTGCAACGGGCGGCGATTCAGCCCGGCTGGCATTATCCGCGGCGGCGAGCGAGCTGGCCTCGAAGGATCCCGGGCTCACCAGCCTTAAGGCCAATCTCTACAAGCGACGCAGCGAGGTCCTCGAGCAGACCACCGGACTCACGGAGAACCACCCGGTCAGACGCATCGCGCAGCGCGAGCTCGATGATCTGGAGAACGAGGTCAGGAGCGCCTCGGCGCAGCTGATCGCCGAAAAATCCGCGATGCTTCTGGATGAGCGCAGGGCGCGCGTGCGCGAACGTGCCACGGTAGAGGAGGTGTTGCGCGCCCAGCTTCGCGAGCAACAGGACCAAGCCGCCTGGTTCGCAACCCACTACAACGATGCACTTGAGGTCAACAACGAGATCGCACGCGAGCGCAAGGCGTTGGACGCGATCGACGATCGCGTCGAGTTCCTGGAGCTCGAGGCCAGCGCACCCGGCTTCATCCGCGTTTCGACCTGGGCCATGCCGCCGATCCAGCCGGTGAGCGGCGGGCGTACCAAACTGGCCGTGATCTTCGCCGCGCTCGGCGGCATCTTGGGCCTGGTGGCGGCAATCGCGGTCGACCTGCTCGACCGGCGTGTCCAGACGAGTCGCCAGGTCCAATCGCTCGTCGGAATTCCGCCCTTGGCGGCCTTTCTCGAGCCCTCCTCGGATCCGGCACATCGAGCGCTGCTCGCCGATCAGATGCGACGGCTCGCCCTTGCACTCAGACGCGAGCGCGACGCAAACGGTGTGCGCCGACTGCTTGTCACGGCCGTTCGCCATGGTTGCGGTGCGACCACGATCGTGCTCGACTTGGCGTGCGAGCTTGAACGACAAGGTTTGCGCGTCCTGGTCGTCGAGGCGAATCTATTCGTCACCGACGCGCGCTACCGAACAACACCGGAACGGCCCGGTTTGTTGGACATCCTCAGAGACGATCTCAAGCCCTCGGCGGCGATCGTGCCGGGAGATGCGACCTTGCCCGATCGGATCGGGACCGGAGAGTCGGTGGACGGTCAACTGAGCGAGTGTCGCCATCTGCAGGGATTCCTCGAGCGCCTGGACGCCGATTACGACATGGTGCTCATCGACGCGGCACCCATCCGACTTTCCGCCGACACCGAGTATCTGGCCGGAATCTGCGACGCAACTTGGCTGGTGGTGCGGGCACGGTTGGCACAAATCGGCGAGGTGAAGGGCTCGGCCGCACGGCTCGAGAAGGCATCGCCTCCGGCCGTGGGCCTAATCATGACCGGTCTTACGGTCTTTCTGGGCGGCGGCTATTACGGGGCCATCCTGAAGGAATATCGAAGGTCTCTACTCGCGAAGACACAACACGGACGCAATGGAGCACCCACATGAAGCCCCGGCTCTTGTACGCCCTGCACAGCGGCAATCTCTACGGAACCGAGCGCATGGCCTTGGCGACGCTGGAAGGGCTGCGCGAGGACGTCGAGCCGCTGCTGTGCGCGCCGCAGGGGCCGGCGCTCGCGGAATCGGCTCGACGCGGGATACCCGGTGTCGCCTTTGCGGGGCCTCGAGATCTCGCCGCCCTGATTCGTCGCGAGCTGGCGAGGCACCGAGAGGTCTCCTTCGCCGCGACGGCGGTCACGCATTCGCTCCTCTTCGTTGCGCTCAACGCCCTCTATCGGCGGCCCGGCGTCCATATCCACATGGTCCACGGCGGGACCGACGAACGCGACAGTTACGGGCGTAAGAAGCTCCTGAATCATGCCGGGATCCGCTTCGTCGCGGTCTCCGACTATGTGCGCGAGCGTTTGATTGCAAACGGGGTTCGAGCCTCGGGGATCCAGGTGATCGAGAATTTCCTGAGCCCCGAAGATGTCGCCTCGCGACCGCGACGCGCGCCGTTCGACGTCGCAGGTATCCGGCGCGTCCTGATCGTGTCGCGCGTGGACCCGATCAAGCGCATCGATCTGTTGCTGGACTGCCTCGACCGTCACACGGAGCCGAGGACGTTCGCGTTTCGGATCCTCGGTACCGGATGGGATCTGGACGTCCTGCGCGCGCGCGCCGAAAGGACCCATCCGAACGTCACCTTCGCCGGCTTCTCGGACGATGTCCCGGGCGAGCTGGCCCGCAGCGACCTGCTCCTGCATCTGTGCCCCGTCGAGCCGTTCGGGCTTGCGATCCTCGAGGCGATGGCGGCCGGCGTACCCGTTTTGGTCCCGGACAACGGTGGCGCCGGATCCTTGGTCGACGACGGGGTGAGCGGTCTGCGGTTTCGCGCCGACGACGCCGACGCCCTCGCGCACCGTCTCGCGGCCATCGGTGGCGCAGACACCGACACACTCAACGGCTTGGTCGCGGGCGCCGATCGGCAGCTGGCGACCCGCTTCTCCGCTGCGGCACGCATCGCCGATTATCGGCGGCTTTTCAATGGAGTCTCGACATGAACCCGAACGGAGCCGGCTGTGCACTCTCGGTCGTCGTCATCGGCCGCAACGAAGGATCGCGCCTCATGCGCTGTCTGCGTTCCGTGCAGGCGATTCGCGGAGTCCGCGGCCGGATCGAGATCATCTACGTGGACTCGGACTCCAAGGACGGCAGCGCCGAACGGGCCCGCGCATTCGGGGCGCAGGTCATCGTGGTGCATCCGCAACGTCCCTCCGCCGCGCTCGGGCGCAATGCCGGGTGGCGTGCGGCACAGGCACCGGTGATCCTCTTTTTGGATGGCGACACCATCCTGGATCCGGATTTCGTCGCGAGCGCGTTGCCGCTGCTGAAGGATCCAAACGTCGCCGTTGTTTGGGGGCACCGACGCGAGCTGCACCCGGAGGCGTCGATCTACAACCGGGTGCTGGATCTGGACTGGATCTATCCGCCCGGGCCGAGCGAATTCTGCGGCGGCGACGCACTCATGCGCCGCGCCTCCTTGGAGCGCGTGAATGGCTTCGACGAGCGCCTGATCGCCGGGGAGGAACCCGAGCTCTGTCAGCGGCTGCGTTCGCTCGGTTACCGCATCGAGCACATCGACCAGCCCATGACCCTGCATGATCTCGCGATGACCCGCTGGGATCAGTATTGGCGTCGTGCCGAACGGGCCGGCCATGCTTATGCGGAGGTCGCATCGCGATTCCGGGACAGCGACTATCCGCTTTGGTCGGCGGAGGTTCGTCGCAATCGAATCCACGCGGCCATCCTGATTCTTGCCGCACTGGGCGGGATCGTTCTCGCCGTCGTCCAGATGAGCCTCTGGCCGCTGCTGCTGCCTGTTGCCTTCTACCTGGGCCTGATCGTGCGCACCGCGCGTCGAGTGGAGTGGAAGGACCCGAACCTGGTCACCCGGCTGCTCTACGGGGTGCACTCGCACCTGCAGCAGATCCCGATTCTGATGGGTCAGTTAAGTTATTACCGCGATCGTCGCGCCGGACGCCGAAGACGCTTGATCGAGTATAAGTAGCCAGAATGTCGGTCGCGTACGAGGCATTGGAGGACGCGCAATGAGCAAAGGCATCAAAGGTCTCGCGGTTGCCGCGCTGACTCCCCTCGCGCGGCTGCGACGTCGGCTTCTGGAGCCCCTCAAGCGCCTTTGGAGCCATGCACGTCTGCGCGAGCGAATCACGTGCCCGCTGGATCCCTCGGTGGTCGTGCTCGGTGTCCCCGAGATCCACGGCACCGGCAACATCCGCTTGGGCCGTGAGCTCTATCTCTACCCCGGCCTCTACCTCGAGACCCAAAGCACGGGCGAGATCCGGATCGGCGACGAGGTGGTCATCTCGCGCGGGGTCCATCTGGTCGCCTTCGAGCGGATCCACATCGGCGAGGGCAGCATGATCGGCGAATACAGCAGCATCCGTGACGCCAACCATCGTACCGGGACGGATGGTGCGCTGCGTTGGTCCGGACATGAGAGCCGTCCGATCGAGATCGGGCGCCAGGTCTGGATCGGGCGCGGGGTCACCGTGCTTCCGGGGGTCTCGATCGGCGACGGTGCCGTGATCGGCGCCAACGCCGTGGTGACCCGGGATATCCCGGCCGGCGCGGTCGCGGTCGGCGTCCCTGCCCGCGTGGTGCGACCGGCGCCGGGCGCTCCCGCGGCGGCGTGATCGAGTCGCCAACCAGCGTCGCCCGAGCGCGCCGTCCCCGTGCTAGCAATCATCGCCCTCATTCCGGGTTTTCTCTCCGCTTGGATCGGCCTGACCCGGGGACCTCATGCAGCATTCCTGATGGTCTACTTGCCGACGATGCTGCTGCTTCCCGAATACTATCGTTGGATGGCCCCCGGCTTACCCGACCCGACCTTCGGACAATCCGCCGCCATCGGGACAGCCGTCGCCTTCTTCACACGCGGCATGCCGGGTTATCGTTTCGATCCGATGGACCTCCTAGTCTTCGGTTTTGCACTCACTGCGAGCATCTCCGAGTATCGCGCCTCGGGTTACAGCGACGCCCAGAACCTGATGTTCAATATGCTGACCTGGGTGGTCCTTCCCTATATCTTCGCCAAGAGTTTGGTCGAGCCTGCGGGAAATCGGGTCCGGTTCGCAAAGACCTTGGTGGTCTGTCTCTTTATCATTTCGGTGGTCTCGGTTTATGAATTCCGCTTCGGCACGACGCCCTGGCGTATGATCCTGGATCCCTTCTTTCCGGGTCAGGCGCGCTGGGTCACGACCTTTCGCTGGGGTTTCGCGCGGGTCGCCGGGCCTTACGGCCACGCTATTCTGGCCGGCATTGTCTTAGTCGTCGGCTACCGCATCCAGCGTTGGCTCGAATGGAGCGGCGCTTGGGAGCCGAAACCCCGCTTTGCTCGCTGGCTACCGATCAGTCAGGGTCGCCTCATTACACTCGGTATCTTGGCCGGCGTATTGATGACCATGGTCCGGGGCCCCTGGATAGCCGCGATCCTAGCCGCCTTGCTTGTCATGATCGGACGGTCGCGCCAGCGTACTGCCGCGATCGCCGTTGTAGTTGGGCTTTTGGTCTTTGTAGGCGTCCCCGGAGTGATCTGGTTTCTGGATTACGTCTCGGTTGGGCGCCATGGCGCCGAGACAGTCGCACAAGAGTCCGCCGCTTATCGTTGGGAGCTCTTAACCAAATACTCCGAAATCGCCGGAGAAAAGATCTGGTTTGGTTGGGGGTTAAACGACTGGCCCAAAGTCCCCGGGATGCCGTCCATCGACAATTATTATCTTTTATTGCTTTTGATGCATGGATTGATAGCGGTGCTGACCTTGTTGGCGATTATGCTGATTATGCTTATTCGCTTGATTGCACACGGCATGCGTCAGCCGTTATCTGAACCGAGAGGCAGCTCGCTTGCTTTCACACTTGCCGGCATTTACCTTGCAATCTTCTTCTCGATTGCGACTGTCTACCTCGGCCTTCAAGCAGTTCCTTTGCTGTTTCTAATCACAGGGTGGTCGGTGGGATATCTAAACTCCGGAGTAGAAGGCATCGGCGGTGAATCAAGCGTGGCTCCAGAACAAAAACCACCGTACCGATTCTCTCGCATTATGGCCTAGTCGCGTATTCTAAATCGCTGACTCGACAGGATCGGCAAACAGACATAATACTGGGTAGACCAATGCAAAACCATATCATTTTGACGAGTGGACGAAGTGGAAGCAATTACCTGACCAATGTACTGAACCGCCACCCCTGCCTCGTCAATTATGGCGAAATTCTGGCGCCGATGATCGCGCCTTACAAATGGCAGATAGGCTGTCGAATCTGCCCTTGGACGGTCGAGCAGTATCTCCAAGCATTCTATCAAAATAGGGCGGTATTTTACGCAGGGCAGATTTATTCCGCTCATGCCCATTGGAAATCCAACAAACCCGTTCACTTTAAAAAGTATCGCGATGTGGCAAGCGTAGGAACAAAGGATTTCTTTTTAAGCGTCAAAAATGCCGAGGTCACGGATTTTTACGTATCGCGCCATGAAATAGCAGTTATCTACCTGCGTCGCGAGAACCTTCTCAAACGCTATCTGTCCGGTGTTTTCATGAGGAAAACGCGGATTGCAGCAAGCGAGAAAGCCGTTGCCGTGGAGAAAGGAATTATCGACCTTGATCATCTGAAAAAATCGCTGGCCGTGATGGATAAGGAGGTCGCGCACGAGCAATCTGTTATGACATCGCTTGCGAATCACAGTGTTTTATCGATCAGATACGAAGACTATTTCACAAACGAAGAGTCGATATTCGAATATAATCGCCGCGTTTTCGAATTTCTTGGCGTCGAGCCTATCGCGATCAAGAGCGAGCATAAGAAGATTCTGCCTCAATCCATTCGCGACCTTGTCGAGAATTACGAAGAACTCAGGGAGTATTTGAAAGGAGGCCCACATGAACTCTATCTTGAAGAAGATCGCCTATAAGCACTGATCAATGCCGTTAGCGCCATACGGCGCCCCGAAATGACCGGCCTTGCATGGACGTCGGGCATCGCGGTAAAGAGCGCTATGAGGCATGCGCGCTACCGCGGAGGGGGTGTCACGAGCCACTGATTCTTTAAGTGCGCTGAGTTACGTGCAAGGCCACGTGACCAATCAATCTACTTGAGCCGTAACGAAAGCGAGTTAAGACATGACGGAAACCGGTGGATCGAGGGCAAACCAGCAGACCGAATCGGCTGACGGAGTACTTGGTCGGCGCAGTCTGAATCAACTAGTAAGTCGAAACGTTTTCAGCTCCGTCGGCGCGAAGATCCTTTACCTCGTTTCGCGGTTTTTTTTACCGCCGATTATTCTTAGCTATCTCACGCTGGAAGAATACGGAATCTGGGCGATCTGTTTCATTCTGATCGGGTATATGGGCATGGGATCGTTTGGCGTCTCGAATGTATATATACGCTATGTCGCTCAGTTCCACGCCCAGGGCGAAGAACATCGAATCGGCCCTCTTGTGTCAACCGGGTTGACAGTGGTCAGCCTGGTCGGGGTGCTGATCTTAGTGGTTGTTTGGTTTGGTTTGCCAGCGGTGATCGAGGCCATGTCAGTCTCGCCGGAGTTGAGAAACCCTGCCTTCATATTGATCTTCAGCACTGCAGCAATGTATGTGTTGGTGATGAGCTGGGGCGCTTTCTCCTATGTACTGACAGGCCTTCAAAGAATCGTACAGCAGAATCAGGTTTGGGTCGCATCGTTCATGCTGGAGACTCTATTGATTATCGCTTTCCTGATTGCGGGACTCGGAATTTTCGGTCTATTATACGCGTTCATGATTCGGTATCTGATATCGATTGCCGTGAACATGTGGCTTTGTTTTCGCTATATTCCAGAACTTCGACTTTCGCTGAGGAGTGTCAATCGTCGAGATCTAGCACTGTTCTATGGATACGGGGGAATCGTGCAGATTTCGGGCTTCCTCGGCATGTTCTTACGTTCGATCGAGAAATTGATTGCCGGATTTTTTATCAACGTCCAGGCAACAGGACTCTTTGATGCGGCCCAAAAGCTTCCCATGATGGCGACATCAATTCCCTCTTCAATGAATGCTGTCTTTCTTCCTGCCACATCTTACATGCACACGCAGGAGCGCAGCGAGGAGTTGCTGGGCTTGTATATTAACAGCACACGTTACATAAACCTCGTAACCGGTATAATGATGGGCTTCATGGCCGCCTTCGCCGCGCCATTGATGGTCGCCTGGCTGGGACCGAATCCCGAGTTGGCGCTGGCCCCGCTGATCCTGGCCTGCTTCACGCTGCCCTTCCAGCTCAACGTCCTGACCGGTCCGGCCTCGAACATCTATCGCGGCATGGGCATCCCGGCACGCGAGCTGATCTACCCGCTGTCCCAGCTGGCGCTGGTGATCATCCTGGTCGGCGGCGGCTTCCTGCTCTTCGGGATCGATGTCGTCGTCATCACCGTGGCAGTTGCCCTGGCCATGATCCTGAGCGCGTTGATCTACATGGTCTATACCAATCGGTTCCTGGCGCTGGGTCAGTACCGTTTCATGCGCGACGCACTCCTGCCCGGTCTCTGGCCCTATCTGACCGGGTTCGTTCTCTATCTGCTGGCTCGACCCTGGATCGAGTCGGTCGGCGACGATCGTTGGGGCAGCGTCCTGCTGGTCTTGGTCGCCGGCATCGTCTACTGCGCACTCCAGGCGGCCTTCCTGTGGCTCGTCCAGCTCGATGCGGGCGAAAAGCACTTCGTCGCCGGTAAAGTCAGGGGTTTGGTGGGACGTTTGGGCGGTGCTCGACGTCAACGCAACAGAGGGCATCCGAATGAGCACTGATGTGCGCGTCTCGGCGCGAGTCGAAGACTATCGGCTCGCGGACTTCAAGCTGCTGCTTCCGCTCGGACCCGAGATCCGCACCCTGGTCATTGGAGTGCTGGAGCCGGCCTTTCTCCCCCATCTCGCAGGCGAGCTCGGCACGATCGATCTGGTCGTCGAGCCCCCGCACGACAGATTGCAGGAGACGACGCTTGCGGCGATGGCCGCCCTTGCGGCACCCGAGCGCGTGCGCCGAATCGAGGCGCCCGAGGGCACCTATGATCTTGTCTTCTCAGACGACATCGCGGCCGGGCGCCACCTGCGGCCGGGTGGTGTCCTATGCCGCTTCCTCGGTCTGAAGGCCGACACGATACCGGCTGGACTGACACCCGTCGGCCGTTGGCGAGCCTATCCGGACTGGCCGGCCTTCCGGGTGCTGATCCCCGATAATCCCGCAGGCTGGCGGGCCGCCGCGCGTGACCTTCGGCTCTTCCCGTCGCGCTCAGCGACAGGCCTGCGC
>NZ_JAABRP010000044.1 GCF_011390875.1 Thiocapsa sp. | reverse complement strand
GCTTCTGCCCGAGCACGGGATCGCGCTCTACCGTCGCGACGGCGACGAGCCGAACCGAACACTGCTCAACGCCCTGCGCGGCGCGCTGGCATCCATCGGAGAGGACGCCATCCGCTCGACACCCCCGGAGCGCTGGCTGCTGGCCTCGGGTCGCCTCGGGCCGGGCAACCCGATCCTGGCCTTCAGCCTTGACGAGGACGGACGACCTCAACGACTGATTAAGGCCGCGCGCTTTGCGGGCGGGCAGCACCTGCACGCCGAGGCCGAGCAGCTCGATCGCATCGAGCGGGCATTGGGGCCGGCCGAAGCCGCCCGCGTCATCCGCCCGACCGACTCCGCCGTGGTGGCGGGGCGCTGGGCACTCGCCTATACCTACGAGCCAACCCATCCCTTTTTCGGAATCCGTTGGCGTCTGCGGGGCCGCGCGCGGTTGTGTCTCGCCATGGCCGACTGGCTGGCGGCGGTCGGACTCACGACCCGACAGCAGCCTGAGCGGGCGACCATCGAGGCCCGCCACGTCGCACCCCTGCAGCGCTT
Organism: Thiocapsa sp.; assembly: GCF_011390875.1. Classification (GTDB taxonomy): domain Bacteria; phylum Pseudomonadota; class Gammaproteobacteria; order Chromatiales; family Chromatiaceae; genus Thiocapsa. Next base: position 2,721 of record NZ_JAABRP010000044.1, on the reverse strand, counting down.
GGTTGCACGCGGTATCTTGCCCCGCAACGCCCAGCACAGGGCCGAGGCCGCACTCGACGACCTGCAGCGGCTCGCGTCGTCGCTCCCGATGGTCCTCGAACACGGTGATCTCGGCATCTACAACATCCGTCTGACGCGCGCCGACGGCTCGGATTTTCGTGTGCTCGACTGGGGCTCCTCGACCTTCGAGGGCATCCCGCTCGGCGACCTCGCCTACCTGCTCTGCTCCGCTCGCGCCCCGAAGGCGCTCGCACGCAGATGTCTCGGCAACTATCTGGTGCGCATGCACATTCCGACCGGCGAGGCCCCTGCGTTGTGGTTCAGCTATCTCGCTCGACGCTGGGAAGAGCTCGACGGCATTCGACCGCCGGTCCCCGGTGACCCGACCTCCGGCGGCGGGCTCCTGCTGCCGATTGAAGGTCGTGTTGCGTCTTACCTCGATGGCTTAACTTGAACGCGCATCTGCGCTGTCACCCAATAGGCACTCCGGTCACGTCGCCGTGTCAAGGCAGCCTGAGCTGTTTCGAGTCGTTGTCAATGTAATTGCTGTAATGTTTTCCCGAGACCGTCTTACCGTTCGAAAAACGAATGTGCGATGCACCGCCGATCTGCAAATAGACGCCAGCCACTTCCGATGTTGGATTGCCGTTTGCGTCACGCTTGTAGAAGACCTTGAAGTCCGAGATCGGCTGATATCCGCTGCGATTGAAGTCCGTGATGCCTGCGAATTCAAAAAAGCCGTTCATGAAATCTGTAGAGTTATTCCATGAATAAGATCCACTGTCGCGGTGTAAGATGCCCATCTTCCTGCCGTCCGCCAACCATTTCTCCGTGAAATCCTCAAACGCTCGAAAAAGCGCACCAACTGTGTCTTCGATGTCCTTAGGATCGGTGGACGTCGTGTAGCCTACGGCGACGTCGTCTCGGCAATTCGGCGGAACCTGACTCGCAAGCGTTTCCGATGTCTTCAGGCAGCTCCAGGTGATCCCGCCGCCGTTCTCGCTCGGAACCAATTGCAGCTCGGGATCGACCGTTGCTCCGGTGTTCCGAGTCGTCACCGAAATCACGCCACGATCCCCGACCGCCAGGTCGGCGACATAACGACTGACCTGCGACGAGTCGACACCGATATTTCCGGAGAGACTCGCGAGACCGCCATTCGCTGCTTGCTCGACCACGGAGGCCTTGAGCGATGACGCCATGCCCAAAGCTTCACTGACCTTGGAGCGAATGCTGTAGTCCCGATACGCCGGAACGGCAACTGCCGCAAGGATACCGATCACGGCAACGACGATCATGAGCTCTATGAGATTGAAGCCCTTCTGCGCGCTGTTCATTCGACGACCTACTCCCTTTGAACGCTGTTGTGATCCCGATTCGAGAACCCGCGCAGCAGCCGACACCGAAAGCTCCAAAGGTCAGCCGAAGGAGCGAAACGGCGGGGCGCGATCCATCTGGATCACGGGCCTATGGCTGAACGCAAAAACCGGACCATGCAGCCTGCGATAATCCGACCAACCACTGACGGTCACGGATTATACGAGACCTGGCCAATCGACCCGTTCGAGGTCTTCCGGGCTGCAAGCCGCCTGATTCCTCATCGGCACATGGCGTCGAACTTGCCTTCTGTTCGGCCTAAGTGCCGGGGAATGGGGCAACCGCCTGTCGGGGACGCATCGGGGCGCTCCCCATCGAGACGCATAGGGGCGCTGCCCGTCGAAATGTGACCCATGTCGCAGGTTTGCAGGGCACGTTCGTCCATTCTCTCGGGGAACAACGGGAAAACCCACCCGGAGGGTACACCGCTTCGGTTGCGCTGCGGACCGTACGTGAACAGGACCATATCGCCGAGACCGCCGGCACTGACCCCGGCACCGATCCCGTCGACGGGACTGGAGCCCCGCATCGCGCGGATCTACACTCATCCGACCCAAGCGCGAGAACGAAGACAACGGCTGGAGGACGGACACGCATGAGTGCAGCACAAGGACCGCGTTTACTCCTGTCCGCCTACCAATGCGGTCCCGGCATGGGCTCGGTCTCCCAGATCGGCTGGCACTGGTACAGCCGGCTCGCCCGGAGGCTACCGACCACATTGCTCACCCATGTCCGCAACCGCCCCGCCATAGAGGCGGCCGGCGGTCCGGTCGGCGACAGCCGCATCCTCTATGTCGATACCGAGTGGTTTGCCGGCCCATTATACCGGGTCGCCTCACGGATCTTCCCCAAGAGCGAGCACGCCATCTTCCTGGTCTCCTCGCTGGATTTCTATGTCTACGACCGCGAGGCGCTGCGCATCGCCCGGAGCGAGTCACGGGACAGCATGCCCTGGGACATCGTGCATGCCCCGACCCCCGTCTCGCCGCTTGCGGCCACGCGTCTTCACCGCCTAGGCCTGCCGGTCGTGCTTGGACCCTGGAACGGCAACCTGGGGCTGCCGCCCGGGTTCCGCGACATCCTCCGCGCGGACTCGGCGTGGCTGTATCCGGTGCGCCATCTCGGGCGGGTCATCGATGCGCTCGTCGGCGGGACCCGTCATGCGGCGGCCATCCTGACTGCGACACGCTCCACAGTCGCCGGCATCCCACGCCGCTATCATCGCCTCTGTCTGCCTATGCTGGAGAACGGGGTGGAGCTCGAGACCTTCCCGGCCGCAGCCTGGCCGAACGCTCCGGGCGAGGCGGGCGAGCCGTTGCGGTTGGTTTTCGTCGGACGTCTGGT
>NZ_JAABRP010000357.1 GCF_011390875.1 Thiocapsa sp. | reverse complement strand
GCGGTCATGTGGTGTCGGGGCCAAATTGTTCAGGATGCCAAGGGACGCAAGCGGTTTTCGTCTCAGTGGCGGATTTTGTAGCCGATGCGCAGCAGGTGCAGCGCAAGCGCGCTCACGCCGGCCAACGCCACGCCCACAATGCCCAGGCTGAGCCAGGGCGACACATCGCTCACGCCGAAGAAACCATAGCGAAAACCGTCAATCATGTAGAAAAACGGGTTGAGGTGGCTGACCTTTTGCCAGAAGTCGGGCAGGGAATGGATGGAGTAGAACACGCCGGACAAAAACGTCATGGGCATGATGATGAAGTTCTGGAAGGCGGCCATCTGGTCAAACTTTTCGGCCCACAACCCGGCGATCAAGCCCAGCGCACCCAGCAGCGAAGCGCCCATAAGGGCAAACACCAGAATCCACAACGGCGCCACCACAGACGGCTGGGCAAACCACCAGGTGGCCAGCATGACGCCGGAACCCACCGCCAGCCCGCGCACCACCGATGAGCCCACATAGGCCACAAACCAGGCGCGGTGCGACAGCGGCGTGAGCAGCAAAAACACCAGGTTGCCCATGACCTTGCTCTGCACCATGGACGACGAGCTGTTGGCAAAGGCGTTTTGCAACACGCTCATCATCACCAGACCCGGCAGCAAAAAGGCGGTGTAGCCCACCGAGCCGTACACCTGCACGCGACCGTCGAGCACGTGGCCAAAGATCATGAGGTACAGGATGGCGGTGATGACTGGCGCGGCGACGGTCTGAAAGCCGACCTTCCAGAACCGCAAAATTTCCTTGTAAAACAGGGCCTGCCAACCGCTCATGCAGCCACCCCAGTCAGGGCCGCAGGTGCCGCAGGGCGGGCATGGGAGCCCGTCAGATCCAGGAACACGTCTTCCAGATCGGCCTTGCGGATCTCGATGTCTTCCGGCACAACACCCAGTTCGCGCAGGCGAGCCAACACGCGCTCGACCGCATGGGCATCGTTGGCCGGCAGCTGCACCACCCGCCCGGTGATGCGGGCCTGCGCCGCCAGTTCGGGCGGCAAGGTGGCATCGGTCTTGAAGCGCAACACATTGGACGCGGCGCGCGCCAGCAGCACCGAAGTGGATTCCAGCGCCACCACCTGCCCTTGCTTGAGCATGGCCAGGCGGCCGCACAAGGCTTCAGCCTCTTCCAGGTAGTGCGTGGTCAGCAGCACGGTGCTGCCCAGGCGTTTGTTCAAATCCGAAATGAACTGCCACAGCGTCTGTCGCAGTTCCACGTCCACGCCGGCGGTGGGTTCGTCGAGCACGATCACCGGCGGTTTGTGCACCAGCGCCTGGGCAATCAACACGCGGCGCTTCATGCCGCCCGAGAGCTGGCGCATGTTGGAGCTGGCCTTGTCGGCGAGTCCCAGGCCGTCCAGCAGCTCGTTGATCCAGGCGTCGTTGTGGCGGATGCCAAAGTAACCCGACTGAAACCGGAGCGCTTCACGGACGTTGAAAAAGGGGTCGAACACCAGCTCTTGCGGCACCACGCCCAACTGGCGGCGGGCGGCCTGGTAGTCGGCCAGCACGTCTTTGCCATGCACCAACACACGCCCGCTGGTGGCGCGCGTGAGGCCCGCCAGAATGCTGATGAGGGTGGTTTTGCCGGCGCCGTTGGGGCCCAGCAGTCCAAAGAATTCACCCGCCTGGATGTCAAAGGACACGTCCTTCAAGGCGTGCAGATCACCGCGTGGCGAGGGGAAAGTTTTGGAAACGTTTTGGAAAGAGACGGCGGGCATTGTGGAGGCGGCACCACGAGGGGCACCCACGGCACACAGGACATCTGCGACCAGCGGGTAAGCCCAACATTTTAAGCCCCAGGGCTGCCATCGCTTGGCAGCGCCGCCCAATACACGCGTCGGGCGGCCTTTTTTCGCCACCCACTGGGGCGTGGGCTTCAGGTAGGCAGCAACTCGGCCACGCCGTACAGCGTGACCAACTGCTTCAACTGGGTGGGCGCATGGGCCAGTTGCAGCGTTTTCCCACGCGCCAGCAGCTGCCGGCGCAGTTCGAGCAACACAGCCACAGCAGACGAGTCGAACACGCGCAGCGCTTGCGCATCCAGCACCACAGCCTGGGCTGGCTGCTGGGCCAGCGCCTGGCTCAGCTGGCCCAACACCTGGCCGGCCACGTGCATGGTGAGCTGTTCAGGCAGCGCAGCCACCGCCGCCGCTCCAGATGGATGGACTGCAGGCGCCTGCATCAGCCGGCCTTGGCGGTGTTGCTTTTGTTGCGCTGGGCGAGCGTGGCGATCAAGCCGTCAATGCCCTTGGCGCTGATTTCCTGCGCAAACTGGGTCCGGTAGGTTTCGACCAGCCAGACACCCAACACGTTCAGGTCGTAAATTTTCCAGCCGTTGGGGGTTTTTTCCAGCCTGTAATCGAGCTGAATCGGCTCGCCCCGACCGCGCACCTCAGAGCGAACCACGACCTCCACGTCTTCTGGACGGGCACGCAGGGGACGGAAGCTGACCGTCTGGTCCTTGACTTCTCCAAGCGCGCCGGCGTAGGTGCGCACCAACAAGGTTTTGAACTGGTCCTGGAGCTGCTTTTGCTGCTCGGGTGTGGCCTGGCGCCAGTAGCGGCCCACGGCCGACGACGTCATGCGGGCGAAATTGACGCTCGGCATGATCTTGCCGTCCACCAGCGCGATGATGCGGTTCACATCGCCCGCCTGGATCGCCGGGTCGGCTTTGACTGCGGCCATCACCTCGCCGGAAATGCGCTTGACCAGCGCGTCGGGGGCTTCTTCGGCTGCGTGAACGGGCAGCGCCAACGCGGCAACGGCTGAGACCATCAATGCGCTCAACCAGGTGCGTCGCTTCAACATAATTTGCCTTTCCGGGCCAGAGGCCCTCATTCCAGTGCATGCAAAAACATGCATCGTTGCGGATTGGAGCAGACCCATTGGGTCCTGGTTCCACCGCGGGTGTGTTTCATTTGCTGTTTTCTGTATCGTCCGTGCCATTGCGCACACCGATACCCAGATCAATCAGGTCTTCAATCTGGCTTTGGCGCCGGCGAAGGTACACGTCGCGCGT
>NZ_JAABRP010000356.1 GCF_011390875.1 Thiocapsa sp. | reverse complement strand
AACGCCGACGACATCGTGGGCGAGATCCTCGCCGCCTCGAGCAAGCTGACCCACGCCGCCCTGCACGGCATCCGGCTCGAGATCGACGGGGTGCGGGTGACGGATCTCACCCCGACGCGGCCCGGCTCGCTCTATCGCGGCCAGCAGCTGATGTTCCTCGGTCACTACTGGGGCGACGGTGAGGCCACCCTGACCCTGAGCGGCCGCCTCTCGGGCGCCGAGACCCAGTACCGCGGGCGTTTCGCCTTCCCCGCCCAATCGACCGCAAACCCCGAGCTGGAGCGCCTCTGGGCCTACGACCGCATCCGCGAGATGGAGCGCGAGATCGAGAACTTCGGCCCGGACGCCGACATGGAGGACGCCGTTCGCGACCTGGGCGTTGCCTACGGACTGGTGACCGACCGCACCAGCATGGTCGTCCTGCGCGAAGAGGTCTTCGAGCAGCTCGGCATCGAGCGCCTGAACGCGACCCGCAGCGATCTCGAGCGTGCCGCACGCGAGCAACGCACCCAACAGGCCCCGACGAGTCCGCGTGTCGACCAGGCAGAGCCTCTGTTCACGGGAAGCCGTGCGACTCATGCCGGGGGAGGATCGGGAGGCGGTGCCGGCGCCCTCTCGCCCTGGGAGGTCGCGTTCATGCTCCTCGGTGTCGCCGCGATCCTCGCGATCCGCGCTCGGACCGGTCGGCGCACCGACGCGTAGACACTGAGGTCGGATAGGCGCAGCGAAATCCGGGGTCTCGGAGCCATTGCCATGAAGACCAACATGCCCTGGACGCTCGCGCTCGCGCTCGCGGCGGTCGGCGTCTATCTGATCCTGGGACCGGTCCCGGAAGGTCTGATCCTGGAGCGATCCATCCCGCTCGGGGCCGAGCCTTGGCGACCCTTCTCGGCCCATCTCGCGCATAGCGACCCAGGTCATCTCCTCCTGGATGTCACGGGTCTCCTGCTGGTCGGTTGGTTGTACGAGCCGCTCATGCACCGCCGCATGAGCGCGTTGCTTTCCCTGGGAATGCCGGCCATCGTCGGGGCGGTTATGCTGCTGGAGCCTGCCGTCACCGCGTACTGCGGTCTCTCCGGCATCGTCAATCTGATCGTCGGGGCTGGACTGGTCGCGGCCTGGAGGACAACACCGCGCGACCCGCTCCCGATCCTCTTCGCCCTCGCCGTCGCGGCGAAGATCCTGTTGGAGTGTCTGACCGGTCAGGCGCTCTTCAGCGACACCGCCTGGTTGCCGGTGCACAGCGCCCACGCAGCAGGCTTTCTGATCGGCGTCATGTCGGCAGCGGCAAGACCGGCTAAGATTGGCGGCATCGTCAATCCACAAGAGGACACCTCGATGACATCGAGCAGCGGTCCGCGTCACGCCAAAACCGGTAAACCCATCGACAGCGCCAAGCTCGATCGCGTCGTCGCCGATGCCCGCAAGGCCAGCGACGAACGCGCCGCCGGCTATCGGGAGCAGGCACTGAAACTCTACGACTGGGTCTGCGGCCGGTGCGCACGCACCTTCACCCGCGAGAACCTGCGCGAGCTCACCGTCCACCATAAGGACATGGACCACGACAACAACCCGCCCGACGGCAGCAACTGGGAGCTGCTCTGCGTCTACTGCCACGACAACGAGCACCAGAAGTACGAGGAGCACCTCGCCGCGCTTGCCGGCGGCCGAGTCGCCAAGCCGGGCGTTGCCGGAAAGCAGACCACACACAACCCGTTCGAGGGGCTAGCCGATCTCCTGAAGAAAGACAGCTAAACCGCGTACTGTGCAAATTGCTCGAAGCCCATACGGGCAAGTGGTGATACCCATGTCGGGCGTGGATCTCGCCCGAAATCGCCCGCAATCAAGAGACACGGCTCAACGCCATGTCGACCTGGTGACATCTCGAAAGCCGATTACACTTGAAGAGGACTTTCAATCACCTAAACCGCGTCGACTCCGACGCCCCTGATCCGTGTAGAGCCGGCCGAGGAGCGGCGCCGGCTCATGTCGCTCCGGGACGCGGTTTAGGTTTAGCTACAGCCAACGAGGTTTGCGATGGACAAGCACGACTATCAACGCCTGTTGCTCGCGGTGGATTTCGAGAAGGAGAGCGAACCGGTCGTCGCACGCGCGCAGCGGCTCAAGACACTGCTCGGGGCGCGGCTTTTTCTGCTGCATGTCGTCGAGCACATCCCGCCGACGATGGAGTATATGCCGGTCGGTTACGCTGGCGACGTCGCCGTCCCGGAGAATCTGGAACTCGAAGAGGAGCTGCTGGCGATCGCCCGACGTGAGATCGACGTGTTGGGCGATCGCATGGATGTGCCGATCGCAGACCGACTGGTTCGGGTCGGTCCAACCGGACGCACGATCGACGAGGTTGCCGGTGAGCTCCAAGTCGACCTCGTCGTCATCGGCAGCCGCGGACGGCATGGGTTCTTGGGGCTGTTCGGCTCTACGGCGCGCTCGGTTCTGCGCAACCCGACCTGCGACGTGCTGTGCGTAAAGATCGACGAGGCCGGCTAAACCGCGGCCCAGGTTCTTTGTGATCGCCTCGCGTGATCGGACCTCGGGTGAGCCCGGCACCATCGGCGCTGCCGCGGTTGAGGAGTCGGCGAGATGAAGACGAGAGCCTTGAACCTAAACCGCGTCCGAAGCGAGATGCTGATCTTCGAGTGAGTTCGACTTTTGCAGCATCCGCAATCCTTG
>NZ_JAABRP010000355.1 GCF_011390875.1 Thiocapsa sp. | reverse complement strand
GGCGGAGACGCGGTTTAGATGGGGCTTCGACTGCTCCCTTCAGATCGGGATCCACGCGGCGGCAAGTGCGATGACGATGGCGGCCATCGCCCCGGCAATGAGATCATCGAGCATGATCCCGATGCCGCCGGGCACCTTCCGGTCCGCCACCCGCACGGGCCAGGGTTTCCAGATATCGAAGAGCCGGAAGAGGGCGAAGCCGGCAAGGATCCAGAGCCATCCGGCCGGCGCGGCGACCATGGTCAGGAGAAAGCCGACCCACTCGTCCCAGACGATCGCGGAAGGGTCTTTGGAGTCCAGATCACGTGCCGTGCGCTCGCAGGCCCAGATCCCGATGAGCGTGAAGAGGACCAGCAAGCCGACGTAGAACGGCCAGGCCAGCGGGCTCAGGAGCAGATAGA
>NZ_JAABRP010000354.1 GCF_011390875.1 Thiocapsa sp. | reverse complement strand
CGAATTGGGACGCCATCGCGCGCTTTGCGCTCCGCGGCGAGGTGGTGGAGCCCCGGCGACGTTCGAGGCGCCGAAGCACTCTCGGGTGCACCGCCCGGTAACTCCGGGTCCTGCTTGCCGCGTTGATCTTCTGGATTTACCGCTGGATCCTGGGCCTGGAGATCGGCGAGGCCGAACGTACCCTGCTCGCCGGCGGCCTGACGCTTGGTCCTGTCGATGGTAGTTACACGCGTGTAAGCGACGCCGGCGCGCCTTGCCGGGCGGCGTCGGTCAATCGCCCGCAAGCGCCTGCGGCGATGCCCGCAACGACGGCGCCGAGTCGCTGCGCATACGAATGGCCCGAAGGGCCACCCAGATGGCCGCGACCAGGAAGAGCCCGATCGGTGCCCAACGCAGATCGCCCGAGAGGATGGCGTCGCCGAGAAGAATCACCCCGAGGCCGATCAACGCCTGCACCGGGATGCCGACCAGCATGTAGGGGCGGAAACGCGCACCGCCGAGGGTCAGCAGGTAATTCTGCATCATCCACGGCAGCGGGGACGCCCGCACCATCAGGATGACCTTCCATTCATCGCCGGGGCGAAAACACGGGATGCGGTAGCCACGGCGCGTCGCCAGGCCGTTCAGCGGGCGATGAAGACCCCGCGCGAGCAGATAGGAGAAGGCCATGTTCGCTGCCATGCAGGTCCATGCTGCGAGCAGCGTCCAACCCAACCCGTCGACCACGATCCCGATCGTCAGATAGTAGGCGAGGATGGGCACGCCGAAGGCGGGAAGGACTACGAAGCTGATCAGATAGACCCAGGGCGGGATATGCTCCATCCGATCGAGGAACAGCTCTGTCCAGTTTGCGAGCGAGCCGTCGATGTCTGCCCCGAAAGCCCACCAGAGCGCAGCGAGTAGAAGCACGCCCAGCGCGACGACAACGCGCGGACGCACCGCAAAGCCTTCTCGACGGTCGGCTCCGGCGGGTGCGGTGGTCGGTTTCGGACACATCGGCAGCAACTCCGGCAAAAATCAAGATTGACGACCCGCTCGCGTTGGCCGCTGACTCGGGTCCCGGCGCTCGTCGGACGAGCCGTGCCGGCCACAGGGGACAGATCGAGCACGGTGCCCGAAGCGGCTTTCGACGGCGATACCGCATGCAGACGGGTCGTAGCATGACGTGATGCGCTCGCGTGACTCTGCGAAGGATAGTCGAATCGGCTCACCCTGCACGAACCGGACAATCTCCGGGAAAGCGCGCCGGGTCAAGTTGTTGACCGAGGTCAGGGATCGTCATGGGTGGAATATGACCGACAGCGATATGTTCGCGACAGCGTTCGGGGTGCATGGACCCGCGCATACCGGTCGAGAAGCCTTCGCCATGTCATGGGACGGATCGGCAACTTTGATGCGACTGAGATCGCCGCCATCTTGATCCGCGATGGTCACATCGTCGATCAGTACCAGAGCCTCATGAACGCCTGTCGGCGCATCGCCTCATTCATCGAGCACCTCACAGGCATCAGCAACGCCATGGTGCACGTAGCACCGCCGGCCAGCCAAGTTATTGCGGCGGTCGCGGACTTCGTCGGCGACTATCCCCTCGTCGCGCACAATGCATTGTTCGACCGCAAGTTCCGGGATGCCGAGCTCGCACGCATCGTGCGTAGGACGCCGAAAGCATTGCCTGCTCGATGTTGGTCGCCCGTCGCGTCTTGCCCCAAGCACCCAATCACAAGCTCGGTACTCTGGTCGAGTACGCAAGGTTGCCGGTCACCGGCCGCTATCACCGGGCATAGGCAGATGCGGAGATGGCGGCCCATCTGACGCTGTATCTGGAGCGGGCGTTGATGGAGCTGTCCGGCCTCGCGGATGTCACCCACGAGTTGCCGGGGCAGCTTCAGCGGACGGCGAAGACCGGACTCGAGAGTGCGTGGAGCGGTACGGACGGAGATGTCCGTGACGGATCGACGCCTACATCGCAGGAACTCGGCTGCGAGCGCAAGACGGGCTCTCGACGTGAGAACAGCCCAACCAGGATTGTGCATTGATGGGGAGTCGCGGTATGCAGGATGAACATCGCCAACCGCCAAGCCGATTCAGCCAATCGTGATTGAGCGATCGAGGTGTCGACGAGCTCATCGTGCTCTTTCGAGGAGTCCTAGCCGATGGTGTCTTGGCCGAATCGGAGATCCGATTTCTCGCCGACCTGGCTCGACCGACATCACCAAATCGCTGACCAGTCGCCTGCGGTCGCCCTGTACAAGCGGATGCAGGAAGTCTTGGCCGACGGCGTCATGGATTCCGACGAGGAGCGCGACTTGCTCGCCACCTTGCAGGACCTGACCGGGGCACCGATCTTCGCTGAATCGGCGGCCAGCATGTCGGCGGCGCTGCTGCTCGATGATCGGGTCCCGAATTGGCCTTCGACGGTTGGACCTACTGCTTCACCGGCACGTTTGCCTGCGGCCCGCGCAGCCAGGTCCAGCAGGGGGTTGCTCGCGCGGCGCAAAGGTGTGCACGGCACCGACCCTCAAGACCAACGTCGTTTTTATCGCCTCCGTCGGCAGTCCGGATTGGATTCGCTCGACACGCGACCGCAAGATCGAAGGTGTTGTGGCGATGCGGGAACGCGGCATCCGATCGCGCTGGTTGGGGCGGAGCACTGGTACGAGACGGTGTCGCTGCTCACGCTCAATGGATGAGCCAAGCGCGTGCATCGTGCTCGGTAGGGCGGCCGCTGCCGGCATCGGGTGTGTTCGGACCTGACGGTATGGGGCTGCCGCCCGAGGTCCTTGCCGTCGCAGGTCTCTGGCCACGCGCGGAAGTCCTTGCTTCACCCTCGCTGGTCCCGCGCGAGCTCCCGGGGACCACCCTCCATCAGGATGGGTGGGGCTCATGCGTTTGTCACGATCATCTGCGATGCTCCCAACCATCGGTGTTTGATTCGGGGGCAGTTAAATTGGAACGCTTTGCAGACGAGCTCGACCTCACGCAGTTTCGAATCGATCAGTTGACTGAACTGGCGGTCGCGGCGATGCGTGACCAGGCAAGCCTTATTTCAGGTCGGGATCATTGTCTCGACTGTGGCGACATTATTCCCGAAAAGCGTTTGATCTACGTACCGAACGCCTCTCGTTCCGCACCCTGT
>NZ_JAABRP010000353.1 GCF_011390875.1 Thiocapsa sp. | reverse complement strand
GGTCGATCGGATCCAGGACCTGGTAAAGCTTGCGTTGCCCGGGATCGCACTCAAGCCCATGCCCACCCCGCCGCTGGAGATTCCCTATCACGCGGGCTTCGACTACTTTGAATTGGACCGAAGCGGTGAATTCTGGAAGCAGCTGAGCGCGGGAGGCGGCTTCGGGATGCATATCGGCGGGGAGTTCCCGGGATTGGAGCTCGAGCTCTGGGCTATCCGCGAGTAAACCGTGACCGACGACGATCCTTTCAGCATACCCGGCGACGCCGGTGCGACCGTGATCCGTCCCATCCCCGGAGGGCGGCGTTCGGCTGCCGTACCGGCTCGAGCGGCTCCGCAGCCGCCGCCCTTCTCGGGGGTTCCCCCGACCTGGAGCGCGCTCGGGCAGACGGCGCCGGTCGTCAATCCGCTCGTGAGCTGCGCCGCGGGTCTCCTGACGATCGCCGCGGAGCTGCGCGGGACCGTCGCTCACCCCGATCCGGCCGGTCTGCGCGAGGGGCTCGTCCGCCAGGTGCGCGAGTTCGAGACCTGTGCCCGCGCCAAAGGACTGGTGGATGCGGTCGTGCTGCCCGCACGCTATGTTCTATGCGCCCTGATCGACGAATCCGTCCTGGATACGCCCTGGGGGACCGAGAGCGTCTGGAGTCGTCAAGGGCTCTTGATCAGCTTCCACAACGAGACCTGGGGCGGGGAGAAGTTCTTCAGCGCGCTGGAGCGCTTGCTCGCCTATCCGAGCGGCAACCTGAACCTCTTGGAGCTCATGTATCTGTGCTTGGCGCTGGGCTTCGAGGGGCGCTACCGGGCACGACCGGACGGCCGCGCGCAGCTCGAACGGGTTCGCGAGCAGCTCTTTCAAACGATTCGCACGCAACGGGGCGACCCGGATCCCGAGCTGGCGCTGCATTGGCAGGGGGCTACGGTGCGGCGGGATCCGCTGATCCACCAGCTGCCGCTCTGGGTCTTCTCCGCGATGGCCGGCCTGCTCCTGGCCGGGCTCTTCGCCTTCTACAGCATCGCGCTCAACCGTGATTCGGATCCTGTTTTCCTCTCGCTCAGTCAACTCGACCGCGGGTTGGAGGTGGTGGTGGATCGCCCGCGGGTTCCCTTCGCCGAGGCGCCGCCGGCCTCGCCGGATGCACCCGCGCCCTTGACCTTGCGCCTCCTGCTTGCCGAGGAAATCGCCGCCGGGCGTTTGGAGGTGGAGGACAGGCCCACGGGCCAGACCGTCATCATCCGCGGCGACGGACTCTTCGCCTCCGGCAGCAGCAGCTTGACGCCGGGCTTGATGCCGTTGATGCGTCGGATCGGCGAGGCATTGGCCCGTCTGCCCGGTACGGTCCTGGTGACGGGGCACTCCGACAGCGTTCCGATCAAGACGCTGCGCTTCCCTTCGAACTGGCATCTCTCGCAGGAACGTGCGGAGCGCGTGATGGCGTCGCTCGTGGAGGTCGTCGGCGACCCGTCGCGCTTCACCGCCGAGGGACGTGCCGATACAGAACCCCGAGTGCCCGAGAATCCTCGGGATGCCCGCAACCGGCGGGTCGAGATCACCTTGATGGGGCCACGCGGCGGGGCACGTGCGACGTCCGATGTGGCCAGTGTGCGGCCATGAAATCGCTGCTTCGATTCCTTGGCTCACGCTGGTTTCTGACCCTGCTCGGAACGATCGCGCTGGCCCTGTTGATCTGGTTCATCGGCCCGCTGGTCGGCGTTGCAGGCGTGGAGCCCTTGGCGTCGCCGCGCAGCCGGTACATCGCCGTCGGGGCCCTGTTCGGGGTCTGGGGTCTGGTGCGGATCGGCTCGGCCGTGCGAGCACGGTTGCGCAATCGCCGCTTGATGGAGCAGCTCGCGGCGCGCCCGGCGGCTGCGCCGGACCCGGCCAAGGTCGCCAGCGAAGAAGAGCTGCAGGTCCTGCGCGAGCGCTTCGATGACGCATTGGCGGCGCTCAAGGGATCGGAGGTTCGGCACCGACTGGGCGGACGCTGGGTCTACCAGCTGCCTTGGTATCTGATCATCGGTCCGCCCGGCTGCGGCAAGACGACCGCGCTTATGAATTCGGGTTTGCGTTTCCCACTCGCCGAGCGTCTCGGTCAGGACGCTATCCAGGGTATCGGCGGCACCCGCAACTGCGATTGGTGGTTCACCGACGAGGCGGTCTTGATCGACACGGCCGGACGCTACACCACCCAGGACAGCTACGAGCAGGTGGACAGCGCCGCCTGGCAGGGTTTCCTCGGGCTGCTGAAGAAGCACCGGCCGCGACGCCCGATCAACGGGGTGTTGGTGGCCGTGAGTCTCGCCGACCTCATGCAGCAGAGCCAAACGGAGCGCACGGCCCATGCGGCGGCGATCCGTCAGCGCATCCAGGAGCTGTGCAAGACCTTCGGCATCGCGATCCCGGTCTATGTGCTCTTCATGAAGGCGGATCTGGTAGCCGGCTTCATGGAGTTCTTTGCGGATCTGAACAAGGAGGGGCGCGAGCAGGTCTGGGGCGTGACCTTCCCCTACGACCCCGAGGAGAAGACCCCGGCGGCGCTCTCGATCTTTCCGGCCGAGTTGACGGCCCTCGTCGAGCGTCTCGACCAACGTCTGCTGACCCGTATGGAGCAGGAGCGCGAACCGGGAAAACGCTCCCTTGTGTTCAGCTTTCCACGGCAATTCAATGCCCTCGGCGATACCCTCGACCAATTTTTGCAGGACGCCTTCGCGCCGTCGCGTTTCGAGATTCGTCCTCTGGTACGGGGTGTCTATTTCACCAGCGGCACGCAGACCGGCACCCCGATCGACCGGGTACTGAGCGGGTTTGCGGGGAGTTTCGGCCTGGCTCGCCAGGGTCCGCTCCCTTTCAAGGGGACGGGAAAGAGCTTCTTTTTGACGCGTTTGCTGCGCGATCTGATCTTCACCGAGTCGGGGCTCGCAGGGCTGAATCCGCGTCTGGAGCGTCGTCGGCGTTGGCTCAGACGAGGGGCCTATGCCGGGGTCTTATCGGTCCTGTTGCTGGCCGGCGCGGCCTGGACCACAAGCTACTCGCGCAACCTGGCCTACATCGACGAGGTCGCCCAGCGCGTGGTCGAGATCGAGGCGAAGATCGATGCCATCCCGGTCGAGGAGCGCAACCCGCTCGGCGTCTTGCCCCTGCTCGATGCGGCTCGCGCGATCCCCGGCGGATACGCCGAC
>NZ_JAABRP010000352.1 GCF_011390875.1 Thiocapsa sp. | reverse complement strand
CTCGCTGAGCCAGATTCCCTACGAGCCAGATTCCCTACGAGCCAGATTCCCTAAGAAGAGGCGCTCCACGAGCAGATCACGCTCCCGCACCGGGTCTTCAATCCCAACGATGAGCGCGAGCCGCATCGGTCCTCGGCAGCCCTTCTCGCTAGAGCATGCGAGCCGATGCTGGTACGCTCGGCGATCCGCTTGATCGATGACTGGTTCTCCGTCATGTGCGAAGCAAGGCAGCCGCGCTTCCCGATGCGTACTCGTGACCCGCTGAAGCAATGCCGGCTCGCGCCCATGGATCCAGCCCCTATCCGTCGGGAGCACGCCGCGAAGGCAAGCGAAGGAGACCTTTCCGCCAAAACGAAGGGATCCGACGTCCTCGCCTCTTCTTCAACCCCCATTTTCCGGTGCCCGACCGGCAGTCTCGACTGTCTCGGCGCCGAACAGCGAGATCATGACGATGGCCAAAACAAATTATGCGTTCGAGAAACGTCAGCGCGACCTGCAGAAAAAGAAGAAGAAGGAGGAGAAGCTGAAGCGCAAGACCGAAAACAACAACACGCAATCCGATGCGGCGGACGTCGAGCAGTCCGAGGGTGATCTGCCGGAGGTAGACGCCGGGCAGAGCTCGACCTGAGTCCCGGTGGTATCGAGCAGGCAACGCCGGCCCCGAACGGCCTCGCGTGCCTGCGCCAATTGAAGCGCTTCATAACACGCGCGATCGACGCGTGACGGACGCTCGGGCAGGGATCGTGAGGCGTGACCAAGACTAGTCTTCGTCACAACCCCCGGTTACACTCGCGCCGCCCAACCAGGACCATCACGGCATGTCACTCCCCTTTAAGGAGCATCTGCTCCGTCATATCGTCACCGACGAGCTGCACGCCCGTACCTTCGAGCCTCTGCGTGCGCCCGAGCGGGTGTCGCACCTCGCCGCGGTTTCCGGCGAGCGCGGGAGCGGTCGCAATGTGGAGCACCTGATGCGTCTGCTGGCGCACTACGGGCTGCCGATCCCGGAGACGGTCGATCAGCACTACTGGGCCGACCTCGGACCCATGCGTCTGCGTTGGGAGCGCCACACCGAGTTCGTTACCTACACCTTCAGCAAGCAAGGCCCCTTCGAGCACCCGTTCGCCGAGCCGCTGATCGACGATCTGCCGCAGGACTGGCTGCGCGACCTGCCTGGCGAGGTGATCACCGCCACATCGCTGGCCATCGAGCCCTGCGATCTGCCCGAACGTACCAACGGTGAGCTCGTCGCGCTCTTCGACGGCAACCCGGTCATCGGCTCGGAAGTGGTCGGGGGTGCGGGGCGGGCTTGGTCCGACCATAAGATCCATGCCGACGGGTACTCGTGGATCCTCTTGCGCGACTGTGGTCTGTCCGACAATCAGGCCGGGCGACTGGCCAAACGCGTTTTGGAGATCAATGCCTATCGGGCCATGGCACTGCTGGGCTTCCCCCTGGCACGGGGCGTGTCTGCAGCCCTCAGCGACGCCGATCGTCGCTTGGCGATGGTGGCATCGCGCCTGTCGAGTCAAGGCGCGTCCGATCAGCCGGCCTTCGAGAGCGAGCTGCTGGGCGAGCTGACCAGCGTCGCCGCGGATATCGAGGCGGTTTCGGCCCGAACCACCTATCGCTTCGATGCCTCCCGTGCCTATTACGGGATGATCCAACAGCGGCTCGAGCAGCTTCGCCAAAACCGGATCGAGGGCCTGCAGACCCTCTCCGAGTTCCTCGACGCACGCTTAGCCCCTGCGGTCGCGACCTGCGAAGCCACCCAACGCCGCCAGCACGACCTGGCGGAGCGCGCGGCCCGCATCACCAGCCTCTTGCGCGCCCGTGTGGATGTCGCGCTGCAGGAGCAGAACCGGCGGCTGCTGGAGTCCATGGATCGCCGCGCACAGCTGCAGGTGCGTCTGCAGGAGACCGTCGAAGGGCTCTCCGTCATCGCGATCGGTTACTACGGCGTCGGCCTCATCGGATACGCACTTAAAGGTCTGGAAAGCGGCGGAATCCCGATCGATGCGGGCTTGTGGATGGGAATCGCACTCCCCTTCGTGATCGGGTTCGCCTGGTTCGGTCTCAGACGGATCAAGCGGCGCCTTGCCGTGTCGGAGTGATCCCGACTGCACGACCCGCGCTCGCTGTCTCGTTGCTTAAACCGCGTCCAGAGTGAAATCCGTCATTTTTATGGTGTGTCGAGCTCAATGCTTTTTTCAGACCTTTTTGGAGACGCGGTTTAAGGATCCGTGCGCTTGAACCAACCGCGCTTGCCGACATCGGGCGTGGTCCGCCCCTGCAACCGCTTGGCGAGTGCTAAACGGCGCGCGTCGTCCTCGTCTTCGACCAGCGGCTCGAGACTTGCGATCAGAGCGTCCGCGGCAGCCTGATCCCCGCGCGCCCGACTCAGCATCGCCAGTGCGCCGTAGAGCACGAAGATGTCCTGCACGTGCAGGCTCGCCCGCTCGTAGAGCCCCGCCAGCAGACGTTCGGCCTCGTCGAGCTCGCCGGCCTCGATCAGCATGACGGCCAGGTTGCAGCGCGGGAAGATGTAGTCGGGAAAACGGGCGACGACATCACGAAGCAGATCCAACGCCTCTTGAGGGCGACCTTGAGCGCCGCGGATCGCGGCGAGGTTGCCGAGTGCGACCCGATGCCCGGGGGCGTGCTCGAGAATCCGGGTCAACAGGATCTCCGCGCCCTCATAGTCCCTCTCGTTGAAACGGTCGATTGACCGTTGGAGAAGCATCTCGAGATCCTTTGGAAGACTGCTCGGCTCGGGCTCGCGTCTGATCTCGGTACTGACCAATTTGACCGGCGTCACGCGCTCGCCGTCCCAGATTTCGAGCGGCTCGCCGCGCGGCAGCAAACCCTTTTCGTGGAGCAGGCGCAGGAGCCCGAGGCGCGTCTGCTTGGTTCCGATCGGCAGGCGCGCAAATCGTTTCAGACGCTCGGCCGCATCCGGATCGCCCCGCTCGGCGCGATATTGGAGGATGAAGGCGACCAGACCGCGCAGGCCGTCGTCGCCGCCGACGTAGAGTGCATCGAGGAAGTCATTGGATGCCGTCACCTTCCCGAGGTGCGAAAAGGCGTCGTTCCCGGCATCACGCATCCGGTTCAGCCAGGTTAGCGGCAACGCTTGTCCGAGACCGAATACCGGCGGATACGCCAAGGCATCGCCCGCGGCGT
>NZ_JAABRP010000351.1 GCF_011390875.1 Thiocapsa sp. | reverse complement strand
CCTTCATCCGGCGCGAGCGTCTCTTCGGACTCGTTATCCCGACCCGCTACGGCGGACTCGGCTTCTCGCCGGCAGCACACTCGGCGATCGTCATGAAGCTCGCGAGCCGCAGCATCACCGCCGCGGTGACCGTGATGGTGCCCAACAGCCTGGGGCCGGCCGAGCTGCTGCTGCGCTACGGCACCCAGGCCCAACGCGAGCGCTGGCTCCCGGGCCTGGCGAGCGGCGAGGAGATCCCCTGCTTCGCATTGACCGGCCCAAAGGCCGGCAGCGACGCTGCCTCGACTCCGGACATCGGGGTCGTCTGTCGCGGCGTCTTCAAGGGCCGCCCGACGCTCGGCATCCGGATCGATTTCGACAAGCGCTACATCACCCTGGGACCGGTCGCGACCTTGATCGGACTGGCCTTCCGCTTGACCGACCCGGACAGGCTTCTCGGCGACGATCCGCAACCCGGCCTCACCCTCGCCCTGATCCCGGCCGATACCCCCGGAATCGAGCGCGGGCGCCGTCACCTGCCGCTCGGCATCCCCTTCCAGAACGGACCCTTGGTCGGGCGTGGTGTCTTCATCCCGGTCGATTGGGTCATCGGCGGCCAAGACGGGATCGGCAAGGGCTGGCGAATGCTGATGGAGTCGCTCTCGGAGGGTCGCGGTATCTCGTTGCCGGCGCTCGCCACCGGCGGCGGCAAGCTGGCTGCGCGCTATACCGGGGCCTATGCCCGGATTCGCAGACAGTTCGGCCGGCCGATCGGGGATTTCGAAGGGGTCGAGGCCGCGCTCGCAAGAATCGCCGGGCGGACTTATCAGATGGACGCTGCACGCCGGGTCTTTCTCGCCGCGCTGCTGGCCGGCGAGCATCCGGCCGTGCTCTCGGCGGTGCTGAAGTATCAGCTAACCGAAGGTTTTCGACAGGTCATCAACGACGCCATGGACGTGCAGGGCGGCAGCGGGATCTGTCTCGGGCCCGCCAATCCGCTGGGGCGCGTCTATCAGGCAATCCCGATCGCCATCACGGTCGAGGGCGCGAACATCCTGACCCGTAATTGGATTATCTTCGGTCAGGGTGCCTTGCGGTGCCATCCGCATGTGCTCGAGGAGTTTCGGGCCGCGGAAGATCCAGATCCAAAACACGCGTTGGAACGCTTCGATTCAGCCATCGCCGGACATATCGGCTTCCTGATCAGCAACCTCTTGCGAACACTGCGGGATGGACTTAGTGGCGGACGTCTCGCCGCACGGCCGACCGAAGGCTGGCTGGGTCGCCATTATCAGCGGCTGGACTGGCTGAGCAGCGTCTTTGCCCTCAATGCCGATCTGGCCATGATGACCTTGGGCGGGAGCCTGAAACGGCGCGAGCGGCTCTCCGCGCGGCTCGGCGACATCCTGAGCCTGCTGTTCATGGCCTCCTGCACGCTCAAACACTACGAGGATCTGGGCCGACCGGAGGCCGACCGGGATCTGGTCGAGTGGGCCATGGCGGACCATCTGATCCGCATCCAAGACGCGCTGGTCGCGCTGTGGCGGAACTTCCCGCGGCGCGGTCTCGCGCGACTTCTGCGGGTCATCAGCTTCCCGACCGGCCTGCCCTTCGAGGGGCCGAGCGATGCGCTGGATCATCGTGTCGCCCGCCTGATCCTGGAACCGGGCGCGTCCCGCGATCGCCTCGCGGCGGGCATCTTCGACAGCCGCGATCCGAGCCTGGCCGTCGGCCGCATCGAGCTGGCCTTGGCCGCCGCAACGCACGCGGACGAGGTACTTGGCGTCCTGCGCGCGGCCGTTCGACAAGGACGCTTGGCCGATCACGACGGCCAGACGCGACTTCGCGAAGCGGTCGCGACCCGACTGATCACCGCAGAAGACGCCGCGGCCGTCCGCGAGGCGGAGCAGCTTCGCGATGCCGTCATCGGGGTCGACAGCTTTGTCGAGCTGCGGCCGAAGCAGCGGCACATTCAGGATGCAGCCCGAGCCGCGGCATAATCCGAAAGGAGGACACGATGAGCGAACGCACACGATTCAACACCCGACCGGTCTATCTGGTCGACGGCTGTCGCACACCCTTTCTGAAGGCACGCGGTATCCCCGGACCCTTTAACGCGGCGGATCTCGCGGTCGGCGCCGGCCGTCCTCTCCTGCTGCGCCAGCCCTTCCCGGCGGAGGCGATCGACGAGGTCATCCTGGGGTGCGTGGTCCCGAGTCCGGAGGAGATGAACGTCGCCCGAATCGCTGCACTGCGTCTCGGTTGCAGCGAGCGCACCCCGGCCTGGACGGTCCAGCGTAACTGCGCCTCAGGACTCCAGGCCCTGGACAGCGCCGCGCACTCGATCGGCTCGGGCCGGGCTGATCTGGTCCTTGCCGGCGGCACCGAGGCCATGAGCCATGCCCCTGTCTTGTTTGGACGCGCCTTCGTCGAGTGGCTCGGGAACTGGTCGCGGGCGCGCAGCCTGACGGCCCGCGGACGGCTGCTCGCGCAGTTGCGCCCGCACGATCTAGCCCCCGTGATCGGCCTGCTCAAGGGGCTCACCGATCCCATCGTCGGTCTCTCGATGGGCCAGACGGCCGAGCATCTCGCCTGGCGGTTCGGGATCGATCGCGAGGCGATGGATCGGTTCGCGCTGCGCAGTCATCAGCGGCTGGGGACCGCACTCTCCGACCAGGTCTTTTCAACCGAGATCACGCCGCTCGTCGCACCCGACGGGACCCCCTACACGCAGGACGAGGGCTATCGGGTCGACACCGATCTGGACAAGCTCGGAGCGCTGCGCCCGGTGTTCGACCGACCCACGGGCGCGGTGACCGCCGGCAACAGCGCACAGGTTACGGATGGCGCCGCGCTGCTCCTGCTGGCCTCCGAGGAGGCGGTCGCGCGTTGGAACCTGACCGTGCTCGCGCAGCTCGTCGATATCCAATGGGCGGCGCTCGACCCCACCGAGATGGGTCTCGGGCCGGTCCACGCCATGGCGCCGCTGCTGCGTCGTCAGGGGCTCGCGACCGGCGACATCGACGTGTTCGAAATCAACGAGGCGTTCGCCGCGCAGGTCCTCGCCTGCCAGGAGGCTTGGTCGGATCGTCACTATCGTGAAGAGGTACTCGGCGACGAGCCGGATCAGGCGATCCCGGACGATGCCCTCAATCCGGAGGGCGGCGCCATCGCCATCGGCCACCCGGTCGGTGCGAGCGGTGCGCGTCTGGCCCTGCATCTGGCGTTGTCCATGAAGCGT
>NZ_JAABRP010000350.1 GCF_011390875.1 Thiocapsa sp. | reverse complement strand
TGGCGGCCGTGTGCCGCAGCGGTCCACACTGCATGAAGATGATGGGATCCTGCCCGTCGCGGCGTGTCGGTGTTGCGCTCAGTCCCAGGACATATCGGGCTCTGACGCGCTTCAGGATCGCCTCGAAGGATCGTGCGCTGATGTGGTGGCACTCATCGACGATCACCTGGCCGTAATCCTCGACGAGCGACTTGACCTCGCCCTTGTGCGAAAGGGATTGCATCACCGCAATGTCGATCTGACCGCTGGGCTTGGTCTTGCCGCCACCGATGATGCCAACCCGATCGCGTCCGACGTCCAGGAACGCCAGCAGACGCTCATGCCATTGCTCGAGCAGGTCCGTGCGGTTCACCAGAATCAGCGAATTGACTCCCCGCCGGGCGATGAGCGCCGCGGCCACGACGGTTTTACCGAAGGCGGTCGGGGCGCTGAGCACACCCGTCTCATGCTTCAACATGGCCGTGACGGCGGCTTCCTGATCGCGGCGCAGCTCGCCCTGGAAGTGCAATGCGATTGCGTGTCCAGCAAACCGCTCGTCATGCAGGTCCGCCTGGATCCCGTTGTCACTCAGAAGCTCCAGCGCTGCATCCAGGCAGCCGCGCGGCAGCGCCAGATGCTGCGGGTAGCTCTCGGCGCAGCCGATCACCCGAGGTTTGCCCCAAACCGACAGGCGCATCGCCTGCAACCGATAGAAATCCGGATTCTGGAAGGCGGCAAGCCGGATCAGGCGGTTCGCGAGCGGCTGTGGTAGCTGTGCTCTTTCGAGGTAGACGCCGTTGGCCAGCGTGATCCCAATCCGCTTGGGCAAAGGACCAGGGAGCCTCTTGCTCGGCGGCTTTGGAGGCTTCCATGGCCGCGCCAGATCCTCCTCGTCGATGAAGCTCACATCCAGTGGCTGAGCACCGCCGACCGCCTTCAGGATCGTCGGCTCGATGTCCCGCGGATCCATATGTCGCACGGAGGCGAGGAAGGTCCACTGGTCTGCATAGGCGCACCAGTCGCGGTCGACGAAGAGACTGCGCTGCTGCGCGCGCGGCGCCTTCTGCAAGGGCAAAGCGATTAGGTTGCCGAAGCCACCCTTGGGCAGCCGGTCCTGATTGGGAAAGAGCCGGTCGTAGGAGCTCAGCCTGAGCTGTCGGGTCCTCCCGCACGTGTGGCTGATGAGGGCGGCGCCGAGCCGTCGGACATCGCTCGCCGGAACCCCATCGGCGAAGAAGATCCAGGCGTGTGCGCCTTCACCCGAGCGGGAAATCTCAAGCGCGACCGGGACGCCAAGCGCATCGCATGACTGCGCAAAGGCCAGGGCGTCCTGTTGCCATTCCGCCTCGTCGAAATCGACCGCGAGGAAATGGCAGCGATCATCCTCGAGCAGGGGGTAGACGCCGATCGTGTGCTTGCCCGCCAGATGGCCGTAGATGACGGTATCGGTCAGTGGGAGGAGTTGGCGATGGCTGCAATCGGAGCACTTGATGTTTCGTTTGTCGCAGAGGCCTTCTCGCCACTCGTTCGCGCAGGCGGGTGTGTATCCGGAGTGACCACTTTTCTTGCTTTCCCAGCGGACCGGATAGACATCGTCGCGACCGCGGAAGAGGCGTCGAAACAGGGCCACCTTCTCGGCGGTCGAGAGCGGTGATTGCTTCTGCTCGGACTCTGTCCGCCGGGACTCGGGCGATTGGCGCCACTCGATGCCGTGGGCTTCGAGAAGTGCGACCAGGCGCGCGTTCTCGGACCGAAGCACGGCAATCTCGTCCAGGTCACGCATCGGGATGAAAATCCGTGCCAAGGCATTCCAGCGCTCCTCCAGCGTCAACACGCGTCAGTACACGGGCTTTCCGAGTATGAGAACAGGTGCCGTAGACGTGAGCCATGACTGGATCGACAGGCTTCGATTGGACTTCTATCGGATGGACAAAGCAGACCCTCAGATCAGGGCGATCTGGCTCTGCAGGAACCCGGCGACGCCGGGTAGCCCCTGGCGTCGCATCGTGTCGATGAAGGTCTCCGCCGTGAGCGGTGGATTCTTGAGTGCCGCACGCTGGAGCTTCGCCGCCGTCGTCACAACCGCCGGATCGAGATCGGCCAAATCGAGGATGAAGTCGTCGGGATGACGCACATCGATGTCAAAGTCGGCGAGCGCCTCCTGTGGAAAATCTCGGAGATTCATCGTGACGATGACCTGGGCACCGGACCGGATGGCGGCCGCCAGCACATGCCGGTCGTTCGGATCGGGAAGGAAAAGCTGGTCGATCAAGCCCCCGTAGCCCGTGACCAGGCAATCCGGAACGGCCTGGTTGATGAGCGTCATCGTCCGTTGCAGCTTGGCCTCGTCGAGCTCGGGCCGGTGTCGCAGCAGGGCCGTCAACCATTCGTGCTGGATCTCCTCCGTCCAGCGGGCGTGAAAACGCCGCGTCTGAGCCAGCCGGATCATCAAATCCCGCAGCGGCGCCGGGTAAAACAGGCACGCATCGTAGATGACCGTGAAGCTCGCCACCTAATACCCCAGACCCAATTCCCGAGCCTGGGCCGCAAGCTCATCTGCGGCATCGGCAGTCTGTTGATCGAGCCCTTCGCGATAGGCCATCAGATCGGAAAAACGGACACGACGATGCCGACCGACCTTGTAGAAGGGAATGGCGCCGCCCTCCAGTTGTTTGACCAGGAAGGGGCGGGAGACATTGAGCAGATCGGCAGCCTGCTGGGTCGTCAGCTCCGCGTGAATCGGAACCAGCGACACCGCGTTCCCCTGCGCCATCTGATTCAGGATGTCGACCAGCATGTGAATCGCCGAGACGGGCACTGTCACATCGGTCTCGCCATCGATCAGCCGCAGCCGAGCCGACTCGCCTCGCCCAATGCAGGCGGCCAGCAAACGGCTACTCTCCAGCGCCAACGACGCCTCGGCCTCCGTTGGCATCCGCACCCCGGGGTAGACCGGTGCAGCATGACTCATCGCTCGGTTCCTCTGTTCGATCACTTGAGGCAAAGTATAGTGCAATCTCGCCCACAATCGAAACATTCGAAACACTGCGATCCACCCAGCTGCGCGTGCCCCGGGTTTCCCGACCTCGCGCCTGCAGCCCGCGAGCTCTCAGGCGCTTCAGAGACTGCAATATGACGTCAAGCGAACGCAGACCTGGACTCACTGACCGACCGCTCCTGGGGCGGAGGAACCACGAATGCCGGCGACTCGACTGGCAGCAGACCGCGTCCACCAAGTCGAGCAGACTCA
>NZ_JAABRP010000349.1 GCF_011390875.1 Thiocapsa sp. | reverse complement strand
CGGCCCTGGCGGCTGGACTGTGTCGGCAGCCTGAGCCGTTGCGCGCGGACGAGCATCGCCTTGCGGCGTCTCGCAGAGCGCTTGGACCTGTCGGAGCGCGTGAATTTTACGGGTCGGGTCGACGAGCATCGACTCGACGCCTTCTACCATCGGGCGGACGTGTTTGTCCTGCCGACCCGCTTCGAGGGCTACGGCATGGTCCTGACCGAGGCATTGGCGCGCGGTCTGCCGATCGTCACCACCAGGACCGGGCCGATCCCGAAGGTGGTGCCTGCGGATGCGGGGCTTTTGGTCGAGCCCGACGACCCTGCGGCCCTCGAGGTGGCCTTGGCCCGGGTGCTGGACGATGCGGGCCTGCGCCGCAACCTGGCCGCGGGCGCGCGTTCGGCCCGTGCTCGTCTGCGCGGTTGGGACGCTGCAAGCGCCGAGTTCAGCTGCGTCCTGGAAGGGGTGCACGATGGGTGATTTCGACGCCGACTGGTTGGGACTGCGCGCGCCCGCGGATCGCCGTGCCCGAGCCCCCGATCTGCCGCTCTTGCTGCGTCCGCAGCTTCCGAATGGGCAGGTGCTTCGTATCCTGGACCTGGGGTGCGGGACCGGCTCCAACCTGCATTCACTAGCACCGGTCTTGGGCGGCGCGCAGGCATGGCTCTGTCTGGATGCGGATGCCGACCTCTTGGAGCGATTGCCGGACGAGACCCAAGCCTGGGCGCAACAATCGGGGCTGGATTGGGACGCGTCGGATCAACGGGTCACCGGGGCCGAGCCTCATCTGACCTGCACCCCTCATCTGAACTGCACTCTGGCGACCCGTCGCTTTGACCTCGCGCGCAACTTGGCCGAACTTCCGATCGACGGCATTGGATTGGTCACGGCCTCGGCGCTGCTCGACCTGGTGTCCGAGACATGGCTTGCTGGGTTGGTCTCGCAGTGCGCGAAGGTCCGTGTTCCGCTCCTCATGGCCTTGACCTACGACGGCCGCGTCGCCTTCGAGCCCGCCTTGAGCCTCGATCGCGAGGTGATCGAGGCCGTGAATCGCCACCAGGGTCGCGACAAGGGGTTCGGCCCGGCGCTGGGACCGAGCGCGAACGGTCGGTTGGCGATTTTGGCGGCCGCGCAGGGCTATTGGGTCGAAGTGCGGAGGAGCGACTGGCGGATTCGACGCTCGGAACGCGAGCTGCAGGCGGCCCTGATCCGCGGCTGGTCCCGGGCAGCCCGCGAAGAGGCACCCGCATCGGATGAGGGGGCGATCGCGCACTGGGAGGCGGTCCGGCTCGCTGCCGTGGAGCGCGGTTGTTCCCGAATCATCGTCGGCCATCGCGATCTTCTCGCCGTCCCGCGGCGGGCTTAAACCGCGCCCGGTTCGGTATGCGATGTGTTTGGATGGGATCGGCCTCGGCAGACTTGATCACCGCTGGATCCGGCGCGGTTTAGCGTACCGGGCGCGGTTTAGCGGATGCGGGAGAGTTCCGCTCGGCCGATCGCGTTTTCGCTGATCGTATTTTGGGGGATCACATCGGCGCAATGTTCCGACGCCGTTCGGGGCGACTCCGCGCTCAGGTCGAAGTCATAGAGCACATCCTCGCCCATACGGAAGATGCGCGTCGCCGGGCGCAATGCATCCGCCAAGCGCTCGGTCGGCGGCAGTCGCACACCCGGCCGACCGCTGCCGATCACGAGCGGGGCGACCGCGATCTGCAGGCGCGACAGCCGCCCGGCCTGCAGGAAGCGTGAGACCGTGGCGCCGCCGCCTTCGATGAAGATCCTGTGCAGACCCCGCTCGGCGAGGGCGTCCAGGAGTGCACCCAGGTCGAGCCCGTCGGACACGGCCGGCACCCCGATCAGCTCGGCCTGCCCGTGGTGTTTCTCTCCGGGCCGGATGCGGGCGCGATCACAACACAGCAGTGTCTCGGCCTCGCCGTCGTTGAAGAGATAACGCTCGCAGGACAGACGCCGTCTCGGGTCCAAGACCACCCGCACCGCATTCGGTCCGGGGACCAAGCGCGTGGTCAGGCGCGGATCGTCCGCGGCGACCGTCTCGGCCCCGACCAGCACGCCATCGCTGAGCGCACGCATGCGGTGCAGGTGGCGAATATTGGCCTCGCCGGTCACGAATCGTGCATCCCCGTCGGCCGTTGCGATGTAGCCGTCGATGCTCTGACCAAGATGGGCGATGACCTCCGCGGGACCCGGATGCGGGCGGCACAAGGGCAGGTAAAGATCGAAGAGTGCGCGAGCTTGATCGCCGCCATGGCAATCCCCGGCCCGATCTCCGAGGCGCCAGCCCGCATGCGGCAGCCAGACCAGCTCCGCTTGGGATCGATGCTCCGGATCGACCGGCGACACCCGTCCGTCGGGGCCGGTTGTCAAAGCAAGCGGGTGTTCGAGCGACCAGGCCGCGTTGCGCGCCAGTCGTGCGGCACTCAGAATCAGCGACCAAGCACATGCGGCATTGATCCCCCGCTCGTGTGACGGGGAGCCCGATCGCTCGCGCTGAGTGCTCTCGGATCGGATCATCGGCGGCCTCTTCTGGTTGAGTTGATCCCGGGACACGCGATTGAACGGCAAGCGCACCAGGTGGATATGGCGCTGCACACTCGGAAATCGAGTCGAGCGAAGCGGTCCTTGCCGTCGACGTACCCTTGGCGAGAGGGACCAAAACACACGGAAAGAGGAGATCGCCTTGAGATTCCTGCATGCCGCCGATGTGCATCTCGACAGCCCGCTGCGCGGACTCGAACGCTACGAGGGCGCACCGGTCGAGGAGATCCGCGGTGCGACCCGCCGGGCCTTCGAGAATTTGACCGCACTTGCGATCGAGGAGTCGGTCGACTTCGTCCTGCTGGCCGGCGACATCTACGACGGGGACTGGCGCGACTACAACACCGGACTCTTCTTCTCCGCCCAGATGGGTCGTCTCAACGATCATGGGATCCCGGTCTTTCTGATCGCCGGCAACCACGACGCCGCAAGCCAGATCACCAAGGCGCTGCGTCCGCCGCCGAACCTTTCGGTCTTCGCCACGCGTGCACCCGAGACCTGGGTCCTCGAGCACCTCGGCGTTGCCATCCACGCTCAAGGGTTTCCGAGCCGCGCGGTGACGGACGACCTGAGCCGAGCTTATCCGCAAGGCGATCCCGCACTCTTCAACATCGGAATGCTCCACACCTCGCTCGACGGACGACCCGGCCATGAGCCCTATGCGCCCTGCACCCTGGATGGCTTGAGAGCAAAAGGGTACCA
>NZ_JAABRP010000348.1 GCF_011390875.1 Thiocapsa sp. | reverse complement strand
GCAGCATGACGCCGACGCTGTAATGGGCACCCGGAATCGGCGTTTCGAAGGTGTAGAACCCGCCTGCGAGCAGGACGTCGCTGGTGGCCTTCAATCCGAACACGTCGATGCCGGCGACCGGGATCTGCTTGGAGAGATCGGCATCGCCCTCGTAGTGGAGGTAGATAGGCTCGATCACCCAGCCGGGCCGGGCAGGCGCGAGATCGATCAGAGTGGCCACCGAGCCCGGAACATAGTGCCCGGTCCCGCCCTCCGAGGAGCGGGCTATCGAAGGCACCAGGACACAGGCGGCCAGGGCAAGGCCGGCGGCCGCGCGTGCGATGAAATGCGTGTTGGTGTTCCGCATGGTCTCGTTTTCCGTGGATCGGCGAAGGTGGTCTTGCCCTACCCGCGTTCGCGTGCGCAGCGGCTCGCGCTGCGTCCTGCCGGCGCTTGACCCCGCTCAGAGCATCGGGCTGGACTGCCATGGTCAGCTTCTCAATGTCCCCGGAGAACGCATCGCCGGGGACCCGGAGATAGGTCCCCGACGATGGGTGTGGCCCGTATCCGGGTTTGAAGCGGTGCCCTACTGTTTGGGCGTGAAGCTGCCGCTCTCCTGACGCGGCGGGAACGCTTTGAAGGTCTCCATGTGCGTCGCGACGATCTCCATCAGCGGCATGACCACGTACATGTGGCGCACCAGCCAGTCGTCGTAGTAGGAGGACTCCAGCGGTGCGGTCTCGAACGGATCGGCGCGCAGATCAACGATCAGCGGCGCCTTGCGCGGCTCCTGCCCGAGCAGCCAGGCGTCGAGGCCATGATGCGGTTGAGTGGAGAAGTGGCCCTTGAAGGCCCCGACGCGCACCGCGCCGAGGCTGCCGTCGTCCACCCAGGCGAAGAATTCGCGTCGCGGTCCTTCCTCGCTCTCTCCGGTCAGGTACGGCAGGAAGTCGTAACCGTCGAGGTGCACCTTGAAGGTCTTGTCGCCGATGGTCGCACCCTCGAGCAGCTTCTCCTTGATGCCGGGCTCGCCCACCGCGGACATCAGCGTGGGGACGAAGTCCTCAAGGCTGATGATGTCGTTGGAGGTCCGTCCGCCGGGGATCCTTCCCGGCCAACGCACCATCAGGGGCACGCGGATGCCGCCCTCCCAGGTGGTCGCCTTCTCGCCGCGGAAGGGCGAGGTGCCGCCGTCGGGCCAGGAGAATTTCTCCGCGCCGTTGTCGGTGGTGTAGACGACGATGGTGTTGTCGGCGACGCCGAGCGCGTCGAGCTTGGCGAGCAACTGTCCGACCAGGCCGTCGTGCTCCACCATGCCGTCGGCATAGATGCCCCGTCCCGTGGCACCTTTGCTGGCGTCCTCCAGGTGCGTGAAGATGTGCATGCGGGTGGTGTTGAACCAGACAAACCAGGGCTTGTCCTCGGCCTGCTGGCGGTCGATGAAGTCCACCGTCGCCGCAAGGAATTCCTTGTCCACGGTCTGCATGCGCTCGCTGGTGAGCGGTCCGGTGTCCTCGATGCGCCCGTCAGCGTAGGAGTGGATGACGCCGCGCGGGCCGTACTTGTCTCGGAACGCGGGGTCCTTCGGATAGTCCGGGCTCTCCGGTTCCTCCTCGGCATTCAGGTGGTAGAGATTGCCGAAGAATTCGTCGAAGCCGTGCTTGGTCGGCAGATGCTCGTCGCGATCACCGAGGTGGTTCTTGCCGAACTGACCGGTGGCGTAGCCGAGCGGTTTGAGCAGCTCGGCGAGCGTGGGATCCTCCGCCTGAAGTCCGATCGGGTCACCCGGCATACCGATCTTCAGGAGCCCCGTGCGCTTGGGGCTCTGGCCGGTGATGAAGGCCGCGCGCCCAGCGGTGCAGCTCTGCTGCCCATAGGCATCGGTGAAGAGGACGCCCTCCTTGGCGATCCGATCGATGTTGGGCGTCCGATACCCCATCACGCCCTGGTTGTAGGCGCTGGTGTTGTACCAGCCGATGTCGTCGCCGAAGATCACCAGGATGTTGGGTTTGTCGGCGGCCACGGCGAGCGGCAGGTAGAACGGCAGCGCCAGGGCGCCGAGCAGGGATGGCCAGAGTCGTCGATTCATCGGAGTTGTCCTCGTTGGTGAATGGGATCTGCGGAGGGAATGTCGGCCGGGAATAGCGAAGCCTTTATCCGGCCGCGGTATATCAGAGCGGCGCGCTGTCGGCGCTCCCCTGAATCACGAGGCATGAGCCGGTGGTCACCGCTCGCGGTTTTAGGGAGAGGGCGTCTATTTGCCCTCGCCGAGGGCATGTGGGTGTCGCCGAACAGGGTCTTCATTTGGGAAACAGCAGCACGACGTTGAACCTGAACGCCCAACCGTCCGGCCCCGATTCGGTGCTCGCCGCGTAATAGCGTGGGCCGGCCTGGAACTGCACCAGTTGCCCGCCGATCTTGGTCAGCTTGGCGACCTGGGCGGCGATGGGCACGTTCCATTGCTCGCCCTCCCAGTCGTAGGTGGATTCAGTCTGCAGTGTGTAGGTCCAAGCCGTCGGCGTGGTGTAGGAGAGAAAGGGCTGAATGAAGGTGCTGTTGATGTCGGCTCGATCGCTCGGCCCGGTAAAGGACCAGATATGGTTCGCGAGCATGCCGAAGGTCCAGTTGCCCCTCTGTACCAGCCCGACCGCAGTCGGCCCGGCACCCCATTTCTCGCTGCCGAATAGCTCGTCGGTCGCGGTGGGCAGCAGAAAAACGGGGCCTGCGCCCCAGATCAGTCCGCCGGCGGTCGGCTCCTTCGGCGAGAAGAAGAGACTCTGTACTGTGTCCGAGAGGCCGAATTGTTCGCCGGCACCAGGAAAGATGCCCCACTGATCGACGATCGGCAGGATGGTGCGGGAGATCAGGTTCCAATCCTCGCCGATAGAGATCGGTATCACCGGCTGGATGTTCAGCGTGTAACGGCTGCCCCGGTCGTCCGGCCCGATGTTCTGCTCCCAGTTCGACTGGAACGGCACGCTGATCAGCGCAGCCACCGGATTGGATAGCTGTTTGGCGAGGGCCGCCGCATCCTCGGCGTCGGCAGCGGGAAGTCCCAGGAGGAGACCGGTGGCCAAGGCGATCCGCGTTTGTATTAGTCTCATTTGGCGCCTCTTCAAATAACAAATTCCGACCCATCCGACCCACCTGCGGAGTCATTCCGGGCAGGTGCGAGTGCCGAAAGACGAGTTTCGAGTAATTCAAGAAAAATCAGGGCGAATTACTTCATGCCCGCCCGCAGGTTCATCAACACTAGATCGAAGCCCTCGACCC
>NZ_JAABRP010000347.1 GCF_011390875.1 Thiocapsa sp. | reverse complement strand
GACACTTACCGATGTCCATGTCGTTCGAGGTTTCGATCGGCTGCCCGGGGATCTGTGTCCGGCGTGTCCTCCTTGCTGCACATTTGATTGACCTGCTCCAGGCAGGCGACGCAAAGACAGTCACGATAACGGTCGCCGAGGTACTCGAGCGTCTCTGCGGTGAGTGCGACGCTCAGACAGCCGCATCGCTCGACGCGGTTTGCTTTGCATTCGAAGTTTGATCCGCAGCGCGG
>NZ_JAABRP010000346.1 GCF_011390875.1 Thiocapsa sp. | reverse complement strand
CACCCGGTGCCATAGCGTCACGTGGCGCAGAGCGCCACGGGGCATGCGTGACACCGCTGAGCGGATGTCACGAGTTCCTTGGGTTTTTGGGTTGCCGGTCTGATGAGCGAGCCCGTCGACACGCTCGCCGCGTCAGCTTTCGGGCTAACGCACCTCGCCCTCGTTGCGGTCCCATCGTCACTTGCGATAGCCTCGCGCGTCCGTCGGCCCCATCGCTCGCCGGCCATTCCTCCCCGTCCCCGTGATCGAGGTCCGCATGCTGCTCGAAGAGACCGACCGTTACGCCCTGCACCGGCAGGGGCGCTATCTTGTCGTCGCCTTCGCGCGTCCGCATCGCGTGCTCGGTACCTGTCGGGTGAACGGCGGGATGTCCGAGACGCTGACCCATCTCGCGAATCATCAGAGTTGCGAGGGTGTGGCCCATCTGGCGCGTTACGAGCGGGTCTTGGGTCTTGGGGCCCGGGATTATCACGCTCAAACGTGCTCCGAGGCCGGGCTTCCGCCCGAGACGACCGCCCTCATGGGGACCGCCGCCAACATGCAATGCGCGGTCGTGGCGCACGCGGATGCGGAGGATCTTTGCGTGACGGTGGTCGCCACCGCCGGGGTGACCGGCAATGCTGTCCGCGCGGGCGATCCGGCTGCTTGGCACGAGGAGGCCGACGGCAGTCGTCCGGCCCGTCGCGGCCGTTCCGCGGAACCGGCGGGGCAGACCGGAGCCGAAGTTCCGACCCTCGCCGCTCAATCGCCCAACGACTCCGGCTCGGGAACCATCGTCACATTGGTCCTGATCAACCAGCCCTGCACGCCTGCGTGCTTGGTTCGGGCGGCGACGATGGTGACGGAGGCGAAAAGCTCGGCTCTGCTGGATCTGCGGATGCCGAGCCTGCAGTCGCCGGGCCTGGCGACCGGTACCGGGACCGATCAGCTCGCCATCGCCGCTCCGCTGGCGCACGAAGGCGAGTGGGAGCGTCACTGGGCGGGCGGTCACAACACCTTGGGCGAGCTGCTCGGGCGGGCGACGCATGAGGCGGTGACCCGCTGTCTGCTGCTGCAGAATGGTATTGCTCCCGAGCTCAGGCGAACCATCTGCGCGGCCTTGAGCCGCTTCGGTTGTGACGAGGCCGCGCTGCGGGCCTGCGCCGAGTCCGAGCTGGAGGCTTCGGGCGCGGCCGTCTTCGTCGCGAATCTCCAGGCGGTCCTCCATGATCCACACAGCGCCGCGGCGGCCTATGGCTTGGCGGAGATCCTGGATCTGGTGCGCACAGGGGTGCTGCATGCCGAGGTCGCGCGCGAGGCTGTTCTGAATCAGGCGGCGTTGCTCGGAGCGGCCGTCGCAGTCCAGCCCGAGCGGTTCATGGCGCTGCGCGCGGACCTGACGCCGCATCAATCGTTGCCGGATGGGCGCTTGGCCGCGCTCGCCGTCGTTCTGGGGTTCGCGCACAAATGGGACTGACCGAGCATCTCGCGCTCGTCCTCGCGGCCTGTCTCCTCGATGCCCTGATCGGCGATCCGGTCTATCGTTATCATCCCATCCGAATGATCGGGGCCTGGAGTCTCGGCTGGGAGCGGCTCTTGTTTGCCGTTGGGCTTAAAGGGCGTGTCGGTGGTGTTCTGCATTGGCTGCTGGTGGTCGGGGGCGCGCTGGCGGCCTGGTGGGGCGTTCGATCGGGCCTCGGCTTGCTGCATCCTTGGGCGGCCTTTGCCTGGGATGTCTTCATCGCCTACAGCCTGATCTGCACTCGGGATCTCCTGGATCACGGGCGACGAGTGCTCGAGGCGCTCGATGATCTCCCGCAGGCACGCGCGCGGCTGCGGATGCTGGTCGGTCGCGATACCGAGCAGCTGGAGCGCGACGGCATCGTGCGCGCGACGATCGAAAGCCTCTCGGAGAATCTGACCGACGGTGTCTTGACGCCCTTGTGGGCGCTGTGTCTCTTCGGGCTTCCGGGTCTGATCCTGGTGAAGGCGGTGTCGAGCCTGGATTCGATGGTCGGCTACAAGAACGACCGCTACGGCCGTTTCGGCTGGGCCGCGGCGCGCTCGGACGATCTCGTCCATTGGCTCCCGGCGCGCCTCTCGGTCCCTTTGATCGCCGTTGTGGCGGCATTACTCAAGCTACACCCCCGGCTGGTCTTCCGCGCCGCGCGCGACTATCACGCCATGCTCCCCAGCCCGAATTCCGGCTGGAGCGAGGCGGCCTGCGCAGGCGCGCTGCGGGTCAGACTGGTCGGTCCGATTCGCTACGGGGGGATGCTGGTCACCGAGGCTTACATGGGCGATCCGGATTGGCCGGCCGATCTCGGGGCGACCGACCTCGAGCGCGCGCTGCATCTGATCCTGGTGGCCTGCCTCTTCGCACTCCTCGTCGGTCTGGCCGTCGCGCCGCTGCGCACGGTTCTGCCATGGTGAGGGTTCAAACCGCGTCTAGAGCGAGATGCTCACGTTCGAGTGAGTTCGACGTTTGGTGCATCCTCAGCCTTGAGCGGGGACGCGGTTTAAAATGATCTGTTTCTTAATCTCTTAAACCGCGCTGGCTCCAGCGGTTGTCAAGTCTGCCGGGACCGGTCCCATCCAAAAACATCGCATACTGCGCTGGGCGCGGTTTAATGCGGTCTGTGCTCCGAGCTGCCGACGATCGGCTCCCTCGGCGCCCAATCCAGTCAATGTCCGAGTCTCGAGGTTCTCATGTCCAAAAAGTCTGCGAAGCCCAAGTCGGGCGCCTCCTCCGTGCTGTCCAGCCAGCTCAAGGCGATCGAGCGTCTGATGGAGCGCAGAGATTACGCGACCGCGGCGCGTCGGCTGCGTGCCTTGATCCAGGCCGACCCGGATCAGAGCGGTCCGCGCCGCCTGCTGGTGGAGGCACTGGAGAGCAGCGAGGGTACCCGTGCTGCGGCCATCGCCGCGTTCGATTGGGCGGAGCGTCGTCCCAAGAGCTTGCCCGCACAGGAGATGCTCTTTCGGTACGCACTGCAGTTCGGGCATGTCATGTTGGCGGATCGCACCGCGGAGCGGCTGCGTGCGCTCGGTGCCGAGACGCCCGGTTTTC
>NZ_JAABRP010000043.1 GCF_011390875.1 Thiocapsa sp. | reverse complement strand
CTCGATAGCGTGCTCGACGAGCACGTCTGCCGTGACCTGTGACGACCCGAGCAGGATCGACCCGAGAAGTATCGAACGGCAGAGCAAGCGGCTTGAAACGAACGGGTTTCGCATCAGTCTAGGGTCCAGGCGGCTGAAGGATCGGGAGCGCGAGCGAGCTGTCTGCATTGCGCCGAGTACAAATATGCGGGCCGAATCGGCTCATGACCAGAGAGGGTTCTTCGTGTCCTATTTTCAATTGTCGGCTTTCGTCGTTACCGCCGTCCTGGTTTCCGGAGCCTGTGCAGGGTCCGAGTCTGCGCCTCCGCACTCAACTTTCGCGCAATCCGGCGCGCAATCCGGCGCGCAAGTCAGCTCGACGCTGTCGCCTGATCCGGGTACCCGCGTGTTGGAGCTTGCCGCGCTGTCCGACATGAGCGACCTGCTCGATCGCATTGCCGATCGTCGAGTTGTCTTCGTCGGCGAGAGCCATGATCGCTACGAGGACCACCTCAACCAGTTGGCCGTGATCGAAGGGCTGCACGGACGCGGCAAATCCCTGGCGATCGGGATGGAGTTCTTCCAGCAGCCGTATCAGGCGGCGATCGACGCTTATGTCGCGGGCGAAATCGACGAGGCCGAATTTCTGCGCCGCACGGAATATTTCGACCGCTGGCGTTTCGATTATCGGCTTTATCGTCCCATCCTGCGCTTCGCGCGCGAGCACGCCATCCCGGTGATCGCCCTGAATCTGGAAGCCGAGTTGACGCGGCGCGTCGGCGAGGTCGGGATCGCCGGCTTGACCGAGGCGGAACGCGCCCGCGTCCCGACCGAGATCGACCGCAGCGACCCGACCTACCGCGAGCGTATCGAGGCCGTGTTTGCGATGCACCCCAGCGAGCGCAAGCAGGATGTGGAGAACTTCCTCGAGGTTCAGCTCCTCTGGGACGAGGGGATGGCCGAGCGCGCGGCGACCTATCTCATGGCAAACCCGGAGCGCACGCTTGTCGTTCTGGCCGGCTCGGGGCATGTCGAGTACGGGCAGGGGATTCCCAGTCGGCTGACGCGCCGTCTCGATGTCCCGACGGTGACGATTCTCAACGGAACCCAGCGGAGCATGGATCCGGCAGCGGCGGATTTCTTTCTCTTCCCGCAGGAGATTGCGCTGCCCGCGTCCGGTTTGCTCGGCGTGATGCTCGAATCGGGCATCGACAAGGACGGTGCGCTCGTCCAGGGCTTCGCGGAGTCGAGCGGCGCCAAGGATGCGGGTATCCAGGAGGGGGACCGCATCGTGCAGATCGGCGACCAACCGGTGAGCGCCTACGCCGATGTGCGCATCGCCTTGCTCGACAAGGGGCCGGGAGAAAAGATGCCCGTCGAGGTCCTGCGCGAGCGCAAGCTCGGCGCAGACGAGCGACTGAGCTTCCAGGTGGAGCTGCGTTGAGCCGCATGCGACCCGAGCTGCTCTCGCCCGCGGGCTCCCCGCAGGCCATGCGCTACGCCTTTGCCTACGGGGCGGACGCCGTCTATGCGGGCCTGCCCAGATACAGTCTGCGCGTGCGCAACAATGCCTTCGACGGGGCGACGCTCGCGAGCGCCATTACCGAGGCGCATGCCGACGGTAAGCGCTTCTACCTGGCGGCCAACATCCTTTCGCACGGCGCGAAGCTCAAGAGCTTTGTCGCGGATCTGGAGCCGATTCTCGCGATGGGTCCGGATGCTCTGATCATGGCCGACCCCGGCCTGATCCTGTTGGTGCGCGAGCGCTGGCCGGACCAGCCGATCCACCTCTCCGTGCAGGCGAATACCACCAATGCCGCGGCGGTGCGCTTCTGGGCGTCGCAGGGGGTCTCGCGGGTCATCCTCTCGCGCGAGCTGTCGTTGGACGAGGTGGCCGAGATCCGCGCCGCCTGTCCCGACGTCGAGCTCGAGGTCTTCGTGCACGGCGCACTCTGCATCGCCTACTCGGGGCGCTGTTTGCTGTCGGGTTATTTCAATCATCGCGACGCCAACCAAGGTGCCTGCACCAACGCTTGCCGTTGGGACTATCGCGTGGCGAGTGCGGCGTCGATCGAGTCGATTCCGGGCTTCTCGAACCTGGCCATGGACGGCAAGGGCGAGACGAGCGGCGACATCATGGGTGCACCGCGGCATCCGTCCGCCGACGAGGTTTATCTTCTCGAAGAGCGCGAGCGTCCGGGCTCCTATCTGCCGATCTTCGAGGACGAGGCGGGGACTTACATCCTCAACTCGCGCGATCTGCGCGCGGTCGAGCACGTCGCGCGGCTGGTCTCGATGGGAATCGATTCGCTGAAGATCGAGGGACGGACCAAGTCGCACTACTATGTCGCGCGCACCGCTCAGGTCTACCGTGCCGCGATCGACGACGCGCTCGCGGGGCGCGCGTTCCGCAGCGATCTGCTGACCGATCTGGAAGGGCTTGCCAACCGAGGCTACACCGAGGGCTTCTACCGGCGTCATGCCCCGAGCGAGCTGCAGAACTACGACGATGGGGCCTCGCGCAACCAGCGACAGATCTTTGTCGGCGAGGTCACCGGCACTCGCGACGGCTGGGCCGATGTCCGGGTCAAAAATCGGTTTGCCGTCGGCGACGCCTTGGAGCTTCTGACCCCCTCCGGGAATCATCGCTTCCGACTGGAGTGCATGAGGAACATCGATGATACGGAGCTTCAGGTCGCGCCGGGCGACGGCTGGGAGGTGCGCATCCCCGTCCCGCCACCAACCGTCTCGGCCCTCGACCGGCACGCGCTGCTCACCCGAATGCTGTCCGAGCCCCCCGCCTCATCGACCCTGTAGGTCGTATCGACCAAAGGAAGCACCACGATCCGCCTCAGCGAATCCAATCGATGAGATGCATCAGCGGGTCTGTCGTGGGCCCCGGCTTGATGGCCCGCCCGTAGAGGCTTTGCCCGGCTTCCAGGACGGAATTCCGATCGCCGGTGATCAGCGGATGCCAGCTCGGCAACGGCTTTTTCTCGGCCAACAGCCGGTAGGCGCAGGTCTCCGGAAGCCACCGCGAGTTCGCCAGTGCCGCAGGTGTGAGGGTGACGCAATCGGGCATGCGCCGCGCTCGGTCGGCGTAATCGCTGCACCTGCAGGTGTCGAGGTCCAGAAGCGCGCAGGCGACGCGCGAATAGATGATGTCCCCGCTCTCCTCTTCCTCGAACTTCTCGAGACAGCATTTCGCGCAGCCGTCGCAGAGCGACTCCCACTGCTCGGACGTCATGGCGGAGAGCGGGGTTGTTTCCCAGAATCTCGCCATTCCCTCAATCGGGCCTTGATCGGGTTCGCTCATGTCGGGCATATCCACAGGTCACTGATTGCGTCTATCTTGACCGATCCAGAGGGTCGATGCATCCGGCATCGGGCTGGCAGTCGGTTGGCTCTCGCGACGGTGAATCCGGTCCCGGCTCTTCGTGCCGGGGCCTGAGCTGAACGATACTTCCCGTTGGGGACTTGACTTTTATGCGAATCGGGACCGAGCCGCAGAGACGTTATGCACACCAACACCCGGTGCGCGATGGAACACACGGGTGTCTACGGTCTGAACGTTCATTTCCAGGGAAAGTCGTTAATACTCTGTTTTTATTATTGTCGTGTTCATCCTCTTCGTCAGCGGCTTTCGAAAAAACAGTGACATGGGCACTGCCCTCGTTCTCTACCGCACAACTCGCCCACAGATTTATCCACAGGCTTCCGCTGCCTTTTCCGGCGCAGCCGCGCGGGCTAAGATGAGACCGACCTCGCCTCGGCCGAAGACCGGACGGCCGATAACATCATCAGAGGAAGACACCATGCCGCAGACTCTGATTGAGACCCCGATCGGCCCGATCGGCATCCAATGGGACGGCGAGACCTTGACCGGCGTCGACCTTGAACCGCCGGGCGCGGACGCCGACGTGGGCTCGGAAACGATGCCGTCGGCTATCCGGTTGCAGCTCGCGTCCTATTTCAAGGAGGCGTCGGCCGGTTTCGATCTGCCGGTCGTGCTGGTCGGCACCGGTTTTCAACAGCGGGTCTGGGCCGAGCTGCGGCGGATCCCCGCGGGCGAAACCCGCACCTACGGCGAGATTGCCCGACAACTCGGGAGCGGCCCGCGCGCCGTCGGGCAGGCCTGTCGCGCCAACCCTTGTCCAATTGTGGTGCCTTGCCATCGGGTGGTCGCGGTCAACGGCCTCGGCGGTTTCTCGGGTGATACGAGCGGACGCAAGCTCGAGGTCAAACGCTGGCTGCTCGTCCACGAGGCATGTAAACCGCGTCCGCAGCCCGAACAGGGGTTTGAGTCGGACCCGTAGCGCGGAGTATCCCCGTAGACTTTATCCCTGATGCGGTCTAGATGAGAACGGAAATTGACGTCAATAACTTAAGCCGGGTCTGCTCCGGCGCTCGCGGGCTGCTGCAAGGTCGACCCCGGATGACGACCTCGGGCCTCGCTCGGGAGACCGGCCACCCAGCACATCAGTCGCTCGTGATCCAACATCAGTGGCTCGGGACACCCGCTCTGCGGTGTCACGCATGCCCCGCGGCGCTCTGCGCCACGCGCCACGATGGCGAGAGTTACGAGCAAGGCCCGCCCTCGCATGTCGCGGGAGATGCGGTTTAATGCCTGTCGATCTGGGGGTGATCGAGGGTTTCGCCGATGCGCTCTGGCTTGAGCGGGGTCTGAGTCCGAATACGCTGGCGGCCTATCAGTCGGATCTGCGTGCCTTTGCCGCCTGGGTCGCACGCGAACGTGGTCGCTCGCTGATCGAGGCGCAGCGGCTCGACCTGCTGGACTATCTGGTCGTTCTCTCGCAAGAGGGCCGCAAACCGCGCTCGAGTGCACGTCTGTTGTCCTGTCTACGCCAGTTCTATCAATACCTTCTGCGGCGCGGTGTGATCCGCGACGATCCGAGCGCCCGGGTCGAGGCACCGAAGCTGGGTCGCCCTCTGCCAAAGAGTCTGAGCGAGCTTGAGGTGGAGGCGCTGCTCGGCGCACCGGACACCGCCGACGCGCGGGGGCACCGAGATCGGACCATGCTCGAGGTGCTGTACGCGAGCGGTCTGCGGGTGACCGAGCTCGTGACGCTGAGAACCGGACAGGTCGGTCTGACGCAAGGTGTCGTGCGGATCGTCGGCAAGGGCGACAAGGAAAGGCTGGTGCCGCTCGGCGAGGAGGCGACATCCTGGCTGCTCGACTATCTGCGTGGACCCCGTGCCGAGCTTCTCGGTGGTCGCGTGACCGATTATCTCTTTCCGACCTGCCGCAGCGAGTGCATGACCCGCCAGGCGTTCTGGCTGCTGATCAAGCGCTATGCCCTCGAGGCCGGCGTCTTCAAACCCCTGTCGCCCCACACTTTGCGCCATGCATTTGCCACGCACCTACTTAATCACGGCGCGGATTTGCGCGTCGTGCAGATGCTCTTGGGCCACAGTGACCTTTCAACCACACAGATCTACACCCATGTAGCCCGTGAGCGTTTGAAGCAGCTCCACGCACGGCATCATCCACGGGGCTGAGGGCGGATCCGGGGCGGAGGATGCGCGGCGGTTCGCTTTTGGCGGGATTTCTCGCACAATGGCCGTCTTCGGTGATTTGCGTGCGGAGTAAGAAAACCTATGCCATCGTTCGACATCGTCTCGGAAATCGACCTGCAGGAAGTCCGCAACGCGGTCGATCAAGCCAACCGCGAAATCGATACACGCTTCGATTTCAAGGGTGTGAAGGCAAGCTTCGAGCTGAGCGAGGAGAAGATCCTGATGATCGGCGAGCAGGAATTTCACCTGCAGCAGATGATGGATATCCTCCGTCAGAAGCTGGTCAAACGGAAGATTGATCTGTCTTCGCTCGACCCCGGCGATCCGGTTTCGAATCTCAGCGCGGCCCGCCAGGAGATCGCACTCAAACAGGGCGTCGACAGCGAGACCGCCAAGCGCATGGTCAAGGCCATCAAGGCCAGCAAGACCAAGGTGCAGGCCCAGATTCAGGGGGACCAGGTGCGGGTCTCCGGCAAAAAACGCGACGACCTCCAAGACGCAATCGCGCTGCTGCGCGGTGAAGATTGGGGTCTGCCGATCCAGTTCACCAACTTTAGAGATTAAGAATCCAATGACGAAAGCCAGCGTTTCCGCACTCGCCCTTGCCGCCTTGATGCTCGCCGCTCAGTCCGCCTGGGCATCGCCCGAGAAGACCATTCGGGACGCACTGGGCAAGATCGTCCCGGGCATCGAGATCGACAGCGTGACGGCTTCCCCCGTGCAGGGGCTCTACGAGGTGATGGTCGGCACCCAGCTGATGTATGTCACGGCCGACGGGCGCCATTTCGTCGACGGCCGGATCGTCGATCTGAAGACGCGCGAGGATCTGACCGAGCCGCGTCTGGCCGGAGCGCGTAAGGGTTTGGTCGACGGCGTCGGGGAGTCTCAGATGGTCGTCTTCGGGCCGGACGACGCCAAGCACACCGTGACCGTCTTCACCGACATCGAGTGCGGCTACTGCCGCAAGCTGCACGGCCAGATGGACGAGTATCTCAAGGAAGGAATCCGTGTCCGTTATCTTTTCTATCCGCGCGCAGGACAGGGCAGTCCCGCCTACACCGAGGCCGTGTCGGTGTGGTGCGCGGGCGATGCCGCCGCCCAGCGTTCGGCCATGACGGAAGCGAAGGCCGGTAAGCCGATCCCGGAGAAGACCTGTGAGAACCCGGTCGACGCGCACATGGCGCTTGGTACAGAGCTTGGCCTGCGCGGGACCCCGGCCATCCTCACCGAGACCGGCGAAATGATTCCGGGCTATGTAGAGCCCAAGCGTCTGGCGGCCCGGCTCAACGGGGCGCCTGGATCCTGAGCCTCGATATTAGGGCGCAGGCGATGACGTCGAAGCGATACGCGGTGACGTCATGACGACTCATACCCTCGAATTTGCCTGGCGCACCGACCGTGGCCGCGTGCGTGCGGGCAATGAGGATGCAGTGGCCGTCGACCCTGCGCTCGGCTTGTTGATCGTGGCGGACGGCATCGGCGGCGCCCGTGCCGGCGAGGTTGCAAGCGCACTGGCGGCTGAGGTCATCGCCAAGCGTTTCAGCGAGGACATGGCCTATCGACTGCATCCGGACGCGGCGAAAGCCTTTGTCGAAACGGCAATCCAGGACGCCAATGTCGCCATCTGGACGCTGAGCAAGGCGGAGCCGGATCTCTCCGGGATGGGGACAACCGTGGTGCTGGGTGCCGTCGGAGACGATTGGCTGGCCTTCGGTTATGTGGGCGATTCGCGACTGTATCGGTTGCGCGAGGGACGATTGGAGCAGCTTTCGCGAGACCATTCCTTTATCCAGGAGGTCGTCGATCAGGGATTTTTCAGCACCCGCGAGGACGCCCGCCGCTATGGGATCGGAGCAAACATCCTGACCCGAGCATTAGGCTCGTCGCCCAAGGTCAAGGTTTCCGGCGGGGTGGCTGATCTCGCGCGCGGCGATATCTTCCTCTTCTGCACCGACGGACTCACCGGCATGGTCCCGGAGGACTGGCTGTGTCAGGTGCTCACGGCGAGCTTCGGGAACGATCTGGAGCCCGCCGCCGAGGCGCTTGTGCGTCTGGC
This sequence comes from Thiocapsa sp., assembly GCF_011390875.1. Classification (GTDB taxonomy): domain Bacteria; phylum Pseudomonadota; class Gammaproteobacteria; order Chromatiales; family Chromatiaceae; genus Thiocapsa. Next base: position 20,717 of record NZ_JAABRP010000043.1, on the reverse strand, counting down.
CAACGAGCGAGGCGGCAACGACAACATTACATTGGCGCTGCTGCGGGTCGGCGCGCCAGCGACCGAATCGGGCTGACGATCGACCGTCGCAGTGTGCAAGAAAGCCCGTCCCCAAGCCGCGGTGATCGGTGCGACTCCGGACGCCGACGGCACCGAAGCCCGGCGGCGTCCGCTCTTCTCAGGTTCTCTCAAACCACCTCGTCTCATCGGTGTCGTTCCGAACCGGAAACGGCCGAGTGCGGTTCGGGTTCTGGACAGACTGTCCCGAGTCCGATCACGCGGGGCCGACCGATCGGTGCGGCGTCTATCTCATCCCGACGGGTGTCGAGTGCGAGATGTCCGTCGGCGCCTGCGGACCCATGTCGCGGTGAATCATCCGGTCACCGGCCTGGCGCAGCGCTTCGCGCAGGTCGACGACACGCACGCTTTGGTGGCCGTAGGTCTTCCAGTGATATTGCACCTTTTCGAGATCGCTGACCGCGGTCCAGGTGGTGAACTCGTCGTAGTTCTCGGCCGAGCCGGGCGGGGGTTGATCCGAGCCGTAGGGAATGTCGAAGTTGTTCAGGAGATGGAAGAGTGTGGCCACTGCCGCCGTGGTGTCGGGCTGCTCGGGGACGTTCTGCGTGAAGAAGGTCATGCGCACGAAGCGCGAGGGTGCAGTGAAGTCGCCCGGCATGCCGACCGCTCCTGCGCCCATCCCGAAGGGCGCCAGCTCGAAGTCACCTATCTTTCTGGGTTTCGGAAAGCCGGGGGAAAGGTTCAGGTAGGTGTTCAGGTTGGTCAACATGAAGGTGAAATCCGGCGAGTTCGTCAGGACGCGCACCGGGTTGTCGTAGACCTTCAGCTCTCCGCCGATCGGCTCGATGGTGATGGCCTTGCCGGAGGCGTCCTGCACCTTGAAGTGCACATCCGGAACGATCCCGATTGCGTCCAACTTCACCGGCAGTGCGGCGATCCGATCGATGTTCTCCTTGACCTCGTCGACCGACGCGAAATTGGCGAGTATCCAGGCGGGGATTTGGCCGGGCGATAGGCCCTTTGCCAGATTTTCGGGCGTCGGCTCGGGATACTCCGCGTAGCCGGGAAAATAGAAAAGGCCGACGTTGAGCCCCTTCTCGTTCAGACCGTCGAGGATCTGGTCGTAGACCGTGCCGACCGTCGCGCCGATGAATCCGTATTTGGAGGTGAAGGCGAGACCGTTGTTGCCCGATTCGGTTGTCCCACTGAACTGCGAGCCGGCGGGCCAGACCGCCAGCTGCGAATCGAGCGGCTTGCCGAACTCCAGCGTGCGACCGACCACCACGCCGCCATCCTTCGCGGTGAGCGCGCCTCCGGTGCAGGCGAGCGCCGGTGTCATGACGACGGCCATGCCGAACATGGCGAACGCGGTCCAGAAACCCTGTCGTGCTTTCATGCGAGACCTCTCTGGGCTGTTTGATTCAACGCCCGTCCGGTATAGCACACACGGAGCCGGAACTCGCTGAGAGATCCTTCAGCCGATACACCAGCTCCAACGCCGCTCGGGGCGTCAAGCTGTCCGGCTCGATTGCCTCCATGGCATCTATAAGCGGATGCGGTGCGGCGGGCTCGGGATCGGGCGGGAAGAGCGAGAGCTGTACGGCATCACGTTCCGCGTGTCGCCGCGCACCCGCTTCGAGCTCCCGCAACCGCGCGCGTGCCCGCGCGATCACGGAGGCCGGCACACCCGCCAGCGCGGCAACCGCCAAGCCGTAGCTCTGATTGGCCGGACCCTCGCGCAAGGCGTGCATGAAGACGATACGGGCGCCATGCTCGACCGCGTCGAGGTGGACGTTGGCGATTCCGGGATATTCCTCGGGCAGTGTCGTCAGCTCGAAATAGTGGGTCGCAAAAAGCCCGTAGGCGCCGATACGCGTGGCCAGCTCCACGGCGCAGGACCAGGCGAGCGAGAGACCGTCGAAGGTGCTGGTGCCGCGCCCGACCTCGTCCATCAACACCAGGCTCTGAGCGGTCGCGTTGTTCAGAATGTTGGCCGTTTCCTCCATCTCCACCATGAAGGTCGAGCGCCCGCCCGCGAGGTCGTCCGAGGCGCCGATCCGCGAGAAGATGCGGTCGATCGGGCCGATGGTCGCCGCGCGCGCGGGGACGTAGCTCCCGCTGTAGGCGAGCAGCACGATCAAGGCGTTCTGGCGCATGTAGGTCGATTTGCCGCCCATGTTGGGACCGGTGATGACCAGCATCCGACGGCGGCGATCAAGCCGCAGGCCGTTGGCGATGAAGGGGTCGTCGAGGACCGTCTCGACCACGGGGTGACGTCCGTCGTCGATCTCGATGATGGCCTCGTCGGTGAGATTCGGCCGGGACCAGTCCAGTGCCCGGGCGCGCTCGGCAAGATTGGCGATGACATCGACCGTCGCGATGGCCTCCGCGCTGGTCTGCAGAGGCCCGAGCGACTCTGCGAGGGTCGCGAGCAGATCCTCGTAAAGCGCTTTTTCCCGAGCCAGCGCGCGCTCGCGGCTGCTCAACACCTCGTCCTCGAAGCGTTTGAGCTCAGGCGTGACATAGCGCTCGGCGCCCTTGAGCGTCTGGCGGCGGATGTAGTCCTCCGGGACCTGATCGGCCTGACTGCGACCGAGCTCGATGTAATAGCCGTGGACCCGGTTGTAGCCGACCTTGAGTCCGGGGAGGCCGGTGCGCTCGCGCTCGCGGGTCTCCAGGTCGAGCAGGAAGCGATCGGCATTGCCCGAGAGCTCGCGAAGACGATCGAGCTCCGCGTCGAGCCCGGATGCAATCACGCCGCCGTCGCGGATCAGCATCGGCGGTTGCGCGATGATGGCGCGTCGAAGCAGATCCAGAACCTCGGGGTGCGTGCCGACCGCCTCGGCGAGGGTCAGGAGCAGCGGGTCGTCGCAGCCCTCGAGCGGTGCGCGCAGATCCGGCAGCACGGCCAGTGCATCGCGTAGCGCGGCCAGATCCCGCGGGCGCGCCGAGCGTAATGCGATACGCGAGAGGATGCGTTCCAGATCCCCGATCCCGGCGAGGACCGTCTGCAAGTCGGTGTGGACGCCGGTGTCGATCAGGGTCCCGATTGCGGCATGACGCGACTGCACGTCCGATCGCGAGCGCAAAGGCCGGCCGAGCCAGCGTCGCAGCAGACGGCTGCCCATCGCGGTTGCGGTCCGGTCGAGCACGCCGGCCAGCGTGTGCTCCGGTCGACCTCCGAGACTCTCGGTGATCTCCAGGTTACGCCGGGTCGCGGCATCCAGGATCAGGGCCTCGTCACGCTGCTCGGTCGTCAGACCCCGGAGATGGGGCAGGGCGGCGAACTGGGTGTCGCGGACATATTGCAGAAGACAACCCGCGGCGCCGACGGCAAGATCCAGCCCCGCGCAGCCGAAGCCATTCAGGTCGCGGGTGCCGAACTGATCGCAGAGCAGACGCTCGCCGGTGTCGCGGTCGAAGTGCCAGCTCGGGCGGCGGGTCACGCCCTGGTCGATGCGCAGTGCATCCGGGAGCCGGCTGTCCTCGCCGACCAGGATCTCGGCCGGTTTCAGGCGCTCCAGCTCGCTGGCCAGCGCCTCGCGGGTGGCGACCTCCAAGACCGAGAACCGCCCGCTCGAGAGCTCCGAAAACGCCAGGCCGTAGCCATCGCGCCCCTCGGCGATCGCCGTCAGCAGATTCTCTCGCCGATCGTCGAGCAATGCCTCGTCGGTCAAGGTGCCCGGCGTGACCAAGCGCACCACCTTACGCTCGACCGGCCCCTTGCTCTTGGCCGGGTCGCCGATCTGCTCGCAGATCGCCACCGAGACACCCTTGCGGACGAGGCGCGCCAGATAGGCCTCGGCGGCATGATAGGGCACGCCCGCCATCGGGATCGGCCGGCCGGCCGACTGCCCCCGCTTGGTCAGCGTGATGTCCAGCAGGCGCGCTGCCCGCTCGGCGTCCTCGAAGAACAGCTCGTAAAAATCGCCCATCCGATAGAAGAGCAGCATGTCCGGGTATTCCGCCTTGAGACGGAGGTACTGCTGCATCACCGGGGTGTGCGCGCTCTGGTCTGATTTATCCATTGCCTGCAAGACGCTGACGGGAATCGGAGGTGGAGTGCCGTGAGGATGGTACGGAACGACGTCGTGCCGGTCGCGAGCTCGATGGCGCTCAGGCTCCAGCGAGTCCGGATCAATGCATCTTCAAAAATCAAGGCATTTCAATTCCTGAACCGCGTCCGGCACCACGCGATTGGTATCCGGCGAGGCACATCGTCGCAAAAAGATCTCGGATGAAGAGAGACGCGGTTCAGACGGCCTCGACCTCGGTCGAATCGCCATACATCTCGATCCCGAGCCGCTCGCCGACCTTGCGGGCTCGGGCGTCGATCATCGGCGAGATGACGATCAGGCGATTGGCCTTGCGCTCGTGGCGCCGCTCGTAGAAACGCGCCTTGCGCTCGAAGATGTACATCCCGGCCTTGTCGATCGAGGATTTCAGCTCGCAGATCAGCAGCAGCCCGTTCTTGATGATGACATCCAGCTCGATCTGATCCGGACGGCCGAAGACCTCGCCCGAGTCGTCGTAGTCGGTGACGTTGACCACCTGCACGTCGAAGCTCTGCTCCAGGATGGCGGCCAGGGCATCGCGGAACGCCTTCTCGGATTGGAGCCCCCAACGCGAGCCGAGCGCACCGATGCCGCGATCGAATTTCTGCGCCTGGGCCATGATCTCGTTGTGAAGGCGTTTCAACTCTTCCTGATTCGCGTCCCAGCGGCGATTGCTGTCCGCTCGGCTTTCCTCCCAAAGGCGACGCTGCTCGGCTCGGTTCTCGTCCCAAAGGCGGCGGCGCTCGGCTTGGTTCTCGTCCCAACGGCGGTTCTCTTGTTCCCACTTCTGCGCTTGCTCCTCCCACTTCTGCGCGTCTTCCTCGCGCATGCGCTTGAGCTCGGCTTGGTTCGCTTCCCACTTTTGCGCTTGCTCCTTCCACTTCTGCGCCTCTTCCTCGCGCATGCGCTTGAGCTCGGCCTGATTCTCCTTCCACTTCTGCGCCTCTTCCTCGCGCATGCGCTTGAGCTCGGCCTGGTTTGCCTCCCATTCGCGCTCCTGCTTCTCGCGGTCGCGACGAAGCTCGCCGAGAAGCTCGTAGAACCGATCTCCGGTCTCCTTGCGGTCGGCGTACTCGTCCCGTGTCAACTCAAGCACATAGGTCCGGAACGCAGGATCCTCCCGCAACCAAGTCGGCAGCTCGCGCTTGATCGTCTCTTTCAAGGATTCCGTGGTCATGTTCGATGCCGAAAAGCGACTGTGGTTCTTTGCCTGAGTCTACCAGAGCCTACCAGAGCCGCGGGGGCCGTGATCGTGCGTGGACCCTTGCCACCGGCCCGGTTTGTCCCCGCGTGCTCCGGCTTTTGCGCGATCCGGTCCCGCGAGACGCCGAATCGATGTGTGCCGGTGTGTCGCAGCCAGCACAGAGCGGTAGCGCGGATACCGCACCGCCTTGCGCGTGGGTTGCGCTGAGTGGGTCCTCAGCCCTGCCGGCTCTCACCGATCTGTTCGCAATACTGGCTGAGGTTGTCCGGCACGCCGGGAGGACAGACGCCGCATTCCCGGTTGCCGGGGACCGCGAAGTCGATGAACTTCGGATAGGCGAGATTCAGCCCGTTCATCAGCTCGACGAAGGATTCGAGCGAGCGATTGCCGCCGAGGCGCGGGTTGCGTGTCTTCTCCTGCGCGATGTTCGAGACCCAACGTCCCTCATAGTCGTGACCGGGGTAGACCAGCGTCTCCTCGGGCAACGAGAAGAGCTTGCCGGCCACACTGTGATACAGGGCTGTCGGGTCGCCGCTTTGGAAGTCGGTGCGACCGCAGGCGTCGATCAGGAGTGCGTCGCCGGTGAGAACCCGCTCCCCGATCCGGTAGGCGTGATGGCCGTCGGTATGACCGGGGGTGAAGAGCGGGTCGATACGCAGACTGCCGACCGTCAGCGGTGTCCCTTCCTCGATGGGCACATCGACGCAGGCCAGAGCGTCGATCGCCGGATGCGCGATCCGGCTGCCCGCTTCGCGCTTGAGCGTCAGTGCGGAGGTGATGTGATCGGCGTGGACATGCGTATCGAGCGTGAAGAGCAGCTTCAGTCCGAGCTTGGAAACCTCAGCCAGATCACGCTGCCAGGTGGGCAGCACCGGGTCGATCAAGATCGCCTCGCCCGTGACTTCGCAGGCGAGCAGATAGGTGTAGGTGCTCGAGATCGGCTCGAAAAGTTGTTTGAACAGCATGTTGTCCTCCGTTGAGAATGACGTGTGCGAGAGGCGTATGGTAATACCCCGAAACTGCGTCGGAGCGATCCGGGGTGTGGATGGAATTCGCGATCGGTGTCGGTGGTGAGCGCGGGGCGGGGCTTCGGACACTGGATGCCGCGTTGGCGTCGGCCTTGGCTCTGGTCGGCCCCGTGGATGTGCGCCGGCTGGCGGCCATCGACCGCAAAGGCGACGAGCCGGCCGAACTGAAGGTTGTTGGGTCTCGATCCACGCTTCCCGTTAGAATGCCGCCATGCGACACGATCTCAAGCTTCCCCGGCTCTACAAGACGCTCCTCATGCTGGCGCTCGTTTTCGGCCCTTTCTACTGGTTGGCCTTCACCGAGGACGGTCAGCGGCGCACCGATCTCGCCCTCATGTTCCTGCTCGGCAAGCCCGAGATGAACGCGGCCTTGGATGCCTTCACCGGCGCCCTGACCGAGGCGCAGATCCGCGAGACCTTCCCCAAGCTCGCGTTTCAATGTGCCGACGGGGCGAATCCCTTCGGCGACCGTCTTTGCGCCGCGGAGATCGGTGCCTTCAACGGGATGCCGGCATCCTCGGTGACCCTGTTTCTGGTCGGCGACGGGCTGCGTGCGGTCAAGGTGGCGTACCGCCGCATCTACCATCCCTTGATGCGCGACTGGGTGGAGGGCCGTGTCGGTCGGGCCGATGATCTGCCGACCTCGGACGAGAACGACGAGACCGACGACGGGGTCGCGACCTGGACGGTGCCCGACGGCTTGCTGATCATGCGCGACGGCGAGCTTGCGCGCGAGGACGATCCGGCCTTGTTCTGGCTCTCGGGCGCCGCGCTCGCGCGACAGGCCGCCGCACGCTCACCGGATCAGGTTCCGTTGAACTGATCCAGGAAGAGTTTGATCGAGACCAGGACCGAGGATACGACCAGGATGGGGCGCACCAGCACGGCCCCGTGCTTGAGCACCAGATGCGAGCCCAACCAAGCACCGATGAGCTGGCCGAGGGCCATCGAGGCGGCGACGATCCAGACGACGTGTCCGCCGAACATGAAGAAGATCAGCGCCGCCAGATTGCTCGTGAAGTTGAGCAGCTTGGTGTGGGCGGTGGCGCGGCGCATGTTGTAGCCGAGCAGCGCGACATAACCCATCGCGAAGAAGGTCCCGGTGCCCGGGCCGAAAAAGCCGTCGTAGAAGCCGACGCCGATTCCGACCGTCGCGGCAAAGGCCGGCGTCGACAGCCGCTGGTGCGAGTCCAGATCCGAGACCCTTGGGGAGAAGAGGAAGTAGAGTGCGAACCCGACCAACAGGATCGGGATCAGACGCTGCAGCGCGGCGCTGTCGATCTGCTGGACCAGGATCGCACCGAGTGCGGCGCCGACGAAGGTGCAGGCGACCGTGAAGGCCGCGCCGCGCGGCTCGATCATGCCCTTGCGCATGAAGTGAATCGTCGCACTTCCGCTGCCGAAGACCGCCTGCGCCTTGTTGGTGGCCAGGCTTTCGACCGGGCTCAGACCGGCCCAGAGCAGGGCCGGGATGGTGATGAGTCCGCCGCCGCCGGCGATGGCATCGACAAAGCCTGCGAGCAGGGCGAGGCCGAACAGGATCAAGGCGATCTCGGGGGAATCCACTCGGGTCTGCGTCCTCGCCGTTCAGGTTGAAATCCAAGAACCTGGTTACAATCTGCGCCCCCTCACGTTCCGACATTGAAGACCCTAGCCGAAACCACGATGCCCGCACTCGACGTACAGCAGCTGACCAAGACCTACAAAGGCGGTTTCCAGGCCCTGAAGGGAATCGACCTGACCGTCGAAGAGGGGGATTTCTTCGCGCTGCTGGGACCGAACGGGGCAGGCAAGTCGACCTTTATCGGTATCCTCGCCTCGCTGGTGAACAAAACCGGCGGCAGCGTGAGGGTCTTCGGCGAGGATCAGGATCGCACGCCCGAGCTGGTGAAGTCGTTCATCGGTCTCGTGCCGCAGGAGTTCAACTTCAATCTCTTCCTGCCGGTGGTGGAGGTGGTGGTCAATCAGGCCGGCTACTACGGGATCCCGCGACGCGAGGCCCGGGTGCGTGCCGAGCGTTATCTCAGGCAGCTCGATCTGTGGGACCGTCGCGACACCGAGATGCGCAAGCTCTCAGGCGGTCTGAAGCGGCGCTTGATGATCGCACGGGCATTGGTGCACGAGCCGCGGCTGCTGATCCTCGACGAGCCGACCGCGGGCGTGGACATCGAGATCCGTCGCTCGATGTGGACCTTCCTGCGCGAGCTCAACGCCGGCGGGACGACCATCATCCTCACGACCCATTATCTGGAAGAGGCGGAGAGCCTCTGCCGCAACATCGCCATCATCAACCACGGCGAGATTGCCGAGCGCACCAGCATCCTCGCCTTGCTGAACCGGCTCCATACCGAGACCTTCGTCTTGAATCTGAAGGGCCGGCTCTCCGAGCTGCCCCAGCTCGGCGGTTTCGTGCTCCAGCACCTCGACGACTGTACGCTGGAGGTCGAAATGAGCCGCGAGCATACCATCAACGGTTTATTCGAGGCCTTGTCGCGCAACGGGATCGAGGTGATCAGCCTGCGCAACAAGCAGAATCGCCTGGAGCGGCTTTTTCTGGAGATGGTCGACCGTCGTTCCGGCACCGGGTGGTCGAGCTCGGATGCGGCAGTCGCGCCCGATGCCGCGCGCGAGGTGATTGCGTGAGCAGGACGGGTGTCGGCTGGTATCGTCACTGGATCAGCTTTCAGACCATCTTCGTCAAGGAGATCCTGCGGTTTACCCGCATCTGGGTCCAGACGATCCTGCCGTCGGTCATCACGACCACGCTCTATTTCGTGATCTTCGGGCGTCTGATCGGCGATCGTATCGGCACCATGGGCGGTCTGGACTACCTCGACTTCATCGTGCCGGGTTTGGTCTTGATGGGCGTCATCACCAACGCCTATTCAAACGTCGTGTCGTCCTTCTACAGCAGCAAGTTCTCGCGCTACATCGAGGAGTTGTTGGTATCCCCTGCGCCGAACTGGGTGATCCTTGCGGGCTACGTTGCCGGCGGTGTCGCCCGTGGCTTGGTGGTCGGGTTGGCCGTCATGCTGGTCGCCATGATCTTCACCGAGATCCGGATTCACAGCGTGGCCGTGACCCTCCTGGTGATCACCATGACGGCGGTGCTGTTCGCGCTCGGCGGCTTCATCAACGCCATCTATGCCAACAGCTTCGACGACATCTCGATCGTGCCGACCTTCGTATTGACGCCCTTGACCTATCTTGGCGGCGTCTTCTATTCGATCGAGCTGCTGCCGGGGTTTTGGCAGGGCGTGTCGCTCGCCAATCCGGTCCTCTACATGGTCAACGCCTTCCGCTACGGGCTGCAGGGTGTCAGCGACATCCCTGTGGGGATTGCGTTCGGGATCATTGCGATCTTTATCCTCGTGCTGTGCGCATTCAGCTTGTATCTGCTGCGTCGCGGGGTCGGCATCAAGACCTGAGCGTGGTTCCCGTGCCGTGGCGCCCGCGGCTCCGACCGCCGACAGGCGCGCCCGCGCGGGCGTCCCGATCTCTGCGCAGGTTGTATCCTTCGGCGCCAAGTGGGACCATAAGCAACTGAAACTTCCAGAAAAGGACCGGTCATTCGATGTTCTCCGGCTCGCGTTTCGTACCTTCTTCGTTGTTGACCGACCCGCTGCCATGCGTTGCTCCGGCGCTCGGCTCCTGCCCCGAGCGGAGGCGCTGAGGTGGCCCGACGCCCACGTTCCGCACCTGCGCGCAAACGCCGCGGGTTCGGCGGATTTCTGTTCCGCTGGGCTCTGTTGGTCGTTGTCGGGGTCGGCCTCGCCGGCGCCCTCTACAGCATCCATCTCGACCGCGTGGTGCGCGGCAAATTCGAGGGTCAGCGCTGGGCGCTGCCGGCCCGCGTCTTCGCGCGCCCGTTGGAGCTCTATGCGGATCGGCCGCTGCTCGGGGACCAGCTTCAGGCTGAGCTGGACCGCCTGAACTATCGGCGGACCGCCGCCCTCGACGTGCCCGGCAGCTACAGCCGCGACGGCGAGCGCTTCCTGATCCGGACCCGCTCCTTTCGGTTCTGGGATGGCGAAGAGCCTGCGTACGCGCTGAAGGTAGGCCTGGTCGAGGGGCGTGTCGCCGAGCTCGAGGATGCGTCCGGCGGTCCGGCCCCGCCACTGGTGCGCCTGGATCCGATGTTGATCGCCAGCATCTACCCAACCCACAACGAGGACCGCGTCCTGCTGCGCCGCAAGGACATCCCCGATCTGCTGATTCGAACGCTGATCGCGGTGGAAGACCGCAGCTTCTATCGGCATGTCGGCGTGGATCCGCGCGGGATTGCGCGTGCCGCCTTCAGCAACCTGCGTGCCGGGGGCGTGGTCGAGGGCGCGAGCACCCTGACCCAGCAGTTGGTCAAGAACTTCTATCTCACCGCGGATCGAACCTTCGAGCGCAAGATCAACGAGGCCCTGATGGCGTTGCTGCTCGAGCGGCGCTACAGCAAGGACGAGATCCTCGAGGCCTATGCCAACGAGATCTATCTGGGCCAAGACGGCAGCCGCGCGATCCACGGCTTCGGTCTGGCGAGCAGCTTCTTCTTCAACAAGCCGCTCGAAGAGCTCGGCATCCCGGAAACCGCGCTTTTGGTCGGCATGGTCCAAGCGCCGTCGAGCCTGGATCCGCGGCGTCGTTCCGAGGCCGCGCTCAAGCGGCGCGACCTGGTGCTGGATCTGATGGCACGCGACGGTGTCATCAGTCCGGCCGACGCCGAGGCGGCCAAGGGCGCGCCGCTCGGGATTGCCGAGGGCGGGGGGCGGCCGGTCGGCGAGTACCCCGACTTCATCTCTCTGGTTCGGCGCCAATTGCAGCGTGACTATCGCGAGGAGGATCTCAGGTCCGAGGGCTTGAATATCTTCACGACGCTCGATCCCCTGGTGCAGTCCGAGGTCGAGAAGGCCCTGCCGTCTCGGCTTTCCGAGTTGGAGAAATCGCGCAGAATGAAGGCCGGCTCGCTCGAAGCCGCGGCGGTGGTCACGTCGGTCGCTCAGGGCGAGGTCCTGGCGCTCGCCGGCGGTCGCGAGGCCGGCTATGCCGGGTTCAATCGCGCGCTCGACTCGGTGCGCTCGATCGGATCGCTGGTCAAGCCGGCCGTCTATCTGGCCGCCTTGTCCAAGCCCGAGCGCTATTCCTTGACCACCAGCCTGCAGGACACGCCGGTCAGCATGCGGGTCGGCGACAAGATCTGGGCACCCAAGAACTACGACCGCCGGGTCAACGGGGCCGTGCCGTTGCATCGCGCGCTCAGCAGCTCGCTCAATCTGGCGACGGTCCATCTGGGGCTGAGTGTCGGCATCACCGAGGTGACGGAGACGCTCTATCGGCTCGGGGCGCAGCGGCGTATCAGCAAAGTGCCGGCGATGTTGCTCGGTGCGGTCTCCTTGTCGCCCTTGGAGGTCGCGCAGGTGTACCAGACGATCGCCGCAGGCGGTTACCGGGCGCCGCTACGCGCGATTCGCGAGGTGATGGATCCCAACGGGCGTCCGCTCAACCGCTATCCGCTGGCCGTCGAGGCGGTTGTGGATCCGCGTGCCGCGTATCTGACCACCTGGGCGATGCAGCGCGTGGTGACGCACGGTACTGCACGCTGGCTCGGCGAGAAGTTGCCGAAAGGGATGACGATGGCCGGTAAGACCGGCACGACGGACGAGATGCGTGACAGCTGGTATGCCGGATTCAGCGGCGATAAGGTCGCCGTGGTCTGGGTCGGTCGCGACGATTATCAGCCGATGGGGCTCGCCGGAGGCGCAGGCGCCTTGCGGGTTTGGGGCGATTTCATGCTTGCCATTCCCAACGAGCCGTTGTCGGATGTCCCGCCGGACGGTGTGGTGCTCGCCGGCGGCGGCGAGGCCCCTTATGTCGCCGGTACAACCCCTGCGGGGCGGACCGGCGGCGGAAAGAAAGAGACAGCCCGCGAGGGCGGGGACGAGCAGGACGTCGCGCAAGCCGAGCCGGAGCCGGCGGCGGATCCGGATCCCGCAATCGAAGCCAAGGCGGCGCCCAAGGCCTCGTCCAGCAAGAATCTTTTCATGAGCGATTTTTACAACTGATGACCAGAGTGCCGACAATCTTGATCGCAGGGCTTGTTCTGACTGCATGTGCAACCACCGAACGCGAGGAAGCCGCTCCGGTGGTCCAAGTGACGCCGCGCGGATCCGTTGCCGAGGCGCCGAAGCCTGCGGCGACGCCCGAGCCCGAGAAGCCGGCAGCGCCGAAGAAACAGCAGACCAGGGTTTTTGCTTATCGGGATCCAGCCGCCGAGCCCGATCCGGAGCCAAAACCCGCGCCGGCGACCGCAGCGGATGCTGCAGGCCCTGCTCAAACGGCGGCTCCGACGAAGCCGGCGCCTGCGGTCAAGCCCTCGGCGACTCAGGCGAGTGCCGGTGGTTCGGCACCCGTTCCCGCCGCAGCGAAGCCTCCCACGCCGGCAACTCCCGCGCCGAAGGTCGCGCAGACGCCGCCCAAGCCCGATGTCAAGGCGCCGCCGACCCCGCCTGCGCCCGCTCGGGCCGCGGCGCCCCCGACACCGCCGTCCGCGCCGGCACAGGCCGCTGAACCGCCCGCTGCGCCGCCCGCTCCTGCGGTGCAGGTCGCCGCGGTCCCGCCGGCACCGGCGCTGGCTGCGCCGGGTTTGCCGCCGGCAGCCGACGCGTTGGCCCGTCAAGCCGAGCAGCAGCGCCAGTCGGGTGACTATGCGGGTGCAGCCGCCTCGCTCGAGCGTTCCCTGCGGATCGCGCCGCGCGAGGCCTATCTCTGGAACCGACTCGCCCGTGTCCGTCTGGAACAAGGGCAGGCGGGTCAGGCCGGCAATCTCGCCTCGCGCTCGAACGACTTGGCGGGCGATACGCCGCTGATCAAGAAGGACAACTGGCGGGTGATCGCAGAGTCCAAGCGACGCTCGGGGGATATCGCCGGCGCGACCGAGGCGGAGCAGCGCGCGAGCGGGAACTGAGCGAGCCCGAGCCGGCTCGCTCAGGGCGCCCACGCCCCCGTCATGACGGATCTCGGGGACATCTTCGGTCCGCACGGTCGGCTCTCCGAGCGTCTTCCGGGCTTTGCGCACCGTGCCCAACAACAGGCGATGGCCGAGCGGATCGCTGGCCTCATGGAGGAGGGCGGGACCCTCATCTGCGAGGCGGGCACCGGCACCGGCAAGACTTTTGCCTACCTGGTGCCGGCCATACTCTCCGGTCGCAAGGTGCTGATCTCGACCGGCACGCGCAACCTTCAGGATCAACTCTTTCATCGCGATCTGCCGCTTGTGGGGGCGGCGCTCGGCGTGCCGGTGCGGGCTGCACTGCTGAAGGGACGCGCCAATTATCTCTGTCGTCATCGTCTGAAGCTCGCCATCGACGACATCACCCATCTCGACCCGGAGTCGCGGGGGGGGCTCAAGCAGGTTCAAGACTGGTCGAAGTCGACCTCACGCGGCGACATCGCCGAGCTGCCGATCCCGGAGGACGCCCGGGTCTGGCCGATCGTGACCTCGACGAGCGACAACTGTCTCGGCCAAGACTGCCCGGACTGGCAGGGCTGCCATCTGGTCGCCGCGCGCCGCGAGGCTCAGGCTGCGGATCTGGTGGTTGTGAATCACCACCTCTTCTGCGCGGACCTTGCACTCAAGGACGAGGGTTTCGGCGAGATCCTGCCGGGTGCTGACTGCTTCGTGCTCGACGAGGCGCATCAGTTGCCCGAGACGGCGACGAGCTTCTTCGGGGTGCGCGTCAGCGCTCGGCAATTGCTCGATCTGGTCCGAGACAGCGAGCTCGAGTATCGGCGCGAGGCCGGAGACATGCCCGAGCTCCCGAAGCGTCTGGGTGCGCTGCGTCGAGCGGTTCAGGACATGCGCCTTGGCCTCGGCGAGATCGACCGCCGCGGGCCCTGGAGAGAGCTCGCCGGCGCGCCCGAGGTTTTGAAGGCGTTGGAGACACTGGTACGGCGTCTGGCATCCGTAACCGAGGGTCTGAAGGCGGTCGAGGGTCGCGGCAAGGGTTTGGACGCCTGCCTGGGACGGGCCGAGGATCTCGGCGACGCCTTGCAGCACCTGACCTCGGTCGAGCCGCCCGATGCCGTGCGCTGGTTCGAGACCCAGGGACGCGGGTTTCGGTTGCACGAAACACCGCTGGAGGTGTCAGAGCCATTCCGTGCCCAGATGGGGCGACCCCATACCGCTTGGGTGTTTACGTCGGCGACACTGGCCGTTGGCGAGCGCTTCGATCATTTCGCCCGTCAGCTCGGGATCGAGGAGGCGCAAACCGAGCGCTGGGACAGCCCTTTCGACTACGCGAGCCAGGCGCTCTGGTTCGTCCCTCGCGGTCTGCCGCAGCCGTCCGATCCCGCGTACAACAGTCATCTGCTCGAGCTGGCCTGCGAGGTCATCGGCTACAGCCGCGGGCGCGCCTTCCTGCTGTTCACCAGCTATCGCGCACTGCGCGAGACGGCCGAGGGTCTGGAAGGCCGCATCCCCTATCCGATCCTGGTCCAAGGCACCGCACCGCGCGCCGATCTGGTCGAGCGTTTTCGTGCACTCGGCAACGCTGTCCTCTTGGGCACCTCCAGCTTTTGGGAAGGCGTCGACGTGCGGGGCGAGGCGCTCTCCTGCGTGCTCATCGACCGCTTGCCCTTCGCCTCTCCGGGCGATCCGGTCCTGGCCGCGCGGATCGACGCCGTGCGTCGTCGCGGCGGGAATCCCTTCAACGACCACCAGCTGCCGCAGGCCGTGATCGCCCTGAAACAGGGTGCCGGGCGGCTGATCCGCGACGGTGAAGATCGCGGCGTGCTGGTGGTCTGCGACCCGCGTCTGCTCGGTCGATCCTATGGCCATCGCTTCCTGGAGAGCCTGCCTGCGATGGCTCGGACGCGCTCGATCGACGACGTGAGGGCATTTTTCGAGACAGCTCCGCAGGCGGATGGCGCGCCCGATCGGGTCGATCCCGCGCAAGCCGCGCCCGTCGAGGCCCCGATCTGACCACCGTGCGCTTGATCGAGACCGACGATGCCGGCATCTCCCCCGATATCGACCGAACAGCGATGTCATTGATGAAAACGAGCAGCAGGAGGCAGGAGGCAGGACCTACCTCGGGAATGCTTGCCCTGCGCGCCGGTCGAACGCTCCGAATCCGCGGCGCTCAAGCCGATGTCGCCGTGGCCATGACGACGGAAACGATCTGAGATGACCTCGAAACGAACCGATCTCGAAACACCCGCCAGCGCGACCGATGTGAGCGCCTTCCTGCGCCAGGTCGCCGCGACCCCGCGTGTCGGCCCGCCCGGCGCGCGCGGGCGGCTCATCTTCGCGATGGATGCGACGGCGAGCCGTGAGCCGACCTGGGATCGGGCGGCGCAAATCCAATCCGGCATGTTCATCGAGACACGTGACTTGGGCGGACTCGAGGTTCAGCTTTGCTACTATCGCGGCTTCCGGGATTTCTCGGCCTCGCCGTGGCTCCAGGATTCGGATGCCTTGCTCAAACGGATGAACGGGGTCTTCTGCGAGGCCGGTCTGACCCAGATCGGCCGTGTTCTGGAACATGCCCTGGACGAGGTCAAGACAGGGCGTGTCGATGCCTTGGTGTTCGTCGGCGACTGCATGGAAGAGAGTCGCGATCGTCTCGCCGACCTGGCCGGGCGGCTCGGGCTCTCGGGCGTGCCGGCGTTCGTCTTTCAGGAAGGTCGCGACCCGGCGACCGAACGCAGTTTCCGCGAGATTGCTCGCTTGAGCGGCGGTGCCTGGTGTCCGTTCGACGCGAGCAGCCCCCGGATGCTGCACGATCTGCTTGCCGCCGTGGCTGTCTATGCCGCGGGCGGTCGGGCGGCGCTGACGCACTACGGCGAGACCCACGGCGGGGCCGTCCTTCAATTGACCCACCAAATGACCAAGAAAGGGACCTGAGGTTTGCATGGCGCGTTTGCTGATCCTGCTCGGAATCCTGGGCGCAGTTCTGTGGTTTCTTCACTGGTTTCGCATCACCCCGGCGCACCGGGTCAGTCAGGTGCTGCGCAAGGCCGCGTTTTGGGGTGTCATCGGTGTCCTGGTCCTGGCCGCGGCGACCGGACGGCTGAGTCCCATCTTCGCAGCCATCGGCGCGGCGATTCCGCTGCTGTTGCGTGCGGCCGCCGTGGTGCGGCTCTTCCCCGCCATCCAGCAGGTGCTGCGCAGTCTCGGTCTGGGTGGCTTGGCAGGCCCCGGTAGAGCCAGTGCCGGCGGCGGCGCTCAGGCCTCGAGCATTCGGACGAAATTCCTCGAGATGACCCTCGATCACGGGACCGGCACGATGGACGGCCTCGTCCGCGACGGGCCATTCAAGGATCGCCGCCTCTCGGATCTCACGCTCGACGAGTTGATCCGTATCCTCGAGTTTTACCGCGATGCCGATGCCCAGTCGGCCGCGGTGCTCGAGGCTTATCTCGATCGCGAGCGCGAGGCCGACTGGCGCGCAAGCGACGAGGGAAGCGGCCGGACGGGTCGCGCGCCGCCGCACGGCGAGCGTCTGACCAAGACCGAGGCGTGGGCCATCCTCGGGCTGGAGCCGGACGCCGACGCAGACGCTATTCGCACCGCGCATCGGCGGCTCATGCAGCGTCTGCATCCCGATCGCGGCGGGTCGGATTATCTCGCCGCGAAGATCAACGAGGCCAAGCGCTTGTTGCTGGGGGACTAAACCGCGCAGAGTGTGATTTGCGTTGTTTCGGGTTGGATCGGCTTGGGGCTGAATCCACGAACCTCGGAGCTGGCGCGGTTTAGGATGACGTAAGAATCAATGCCGCACCGTATGACGGAACATCCTACACCCGCGGTGACCGTCGTCGCTCGGTCAGAATGTATGAAACAGTTGCGAGGAGCAGTGCAAGCCCAAATGCGAGTGCGATGCGGCAGGGTGCGCCGTCGCACGCGTCAGGCAGCAGCCGGCCCGCCGCAACGAGCCGCAGCACGGGCTCGTGCCAAAGAAAGAGGCTGTAGCTGATGATGCCGATCGGTACCAGAACCGGGCTTGCGAAGATCCGTTCGATCAACGGGGTTCGAAGTGCGGCGGCGAGGACGAGCAGGGTGCAGCCGACGAGAAAGAGCGGCATGCCGACGAGTCGCCACCCGACGCCCGTCAAGATCTCGCCGAAGGAGAGGTGGATCAGCGTCGGCGTCGCAAGCAGCAGGAAGGCGAGTGCGGCCTGGTCGATGCCGCGCAGCGGTTGCCTGGACGGCTCGCCCGAGCGCAGGCGTGTGTAGAGATTGGCTGCCGCCATCCCGAGTGCAAAGGCGATGATCTCGCCCGGCAACTGGCGCTCCAGAAAGAATCGCATCATCTCGGGCGGAAAGGGTCCGGCGTGCCCCGACACGGGGTCGAAGAAGACCAATCGGGACGGGGAGACGTTCAGATAGACCCACTCCATCAGCAGTCCGGGTGCGTAAGTCTTCCAGAGCAGCGCGATCAGCAGGGCCGCCGGGAGTGCGATCATGACCCGGTTTCGGACGAACAGCGGGGCCAGAACTGGAAGGAGCAGATAGAATTGGGCCTCGATGCTCAGGCTCCAAAGGGCCATGTTGAGCCCGAGCGAGCTGGAGCTTCCGGGGTGAAGAAAGTGCAGCAAGAGGGTGTGCAGCCAGAGGTTGGTCTGTCCGATCTCGGACCCCAAGACGGCAAAGCTGCCGCGCAGGATCGGAAGGATGAGCCCGATCAACAGGGCGAGATGGAGCCAATAGGTCGGTAAGATCCGCCTTGCCCGGCGCGCGAAAAAGTGTCCGGTGGACGGGTAGGGTGCGCCGGCCGCGGCGGCCGTCATCCAGGGACGCGCGAGCAGAAAGCCGCTCAGGACGAAGAAGAGCTGCACTCCGAGCATGCCCTTCTCGGCCAGTGATTGGCCCCAGCCCATGGGTACGCCGGCTGTTCCTCCGACCAGCAAGGCGTTTGCGTGAAACGCGAAGACCCAGAGAATTGCAAGACCTCGAATGCCGTCGAGCGCGCGAGTTCGGTCTGTCGAGGGACAACTCAATCGCGGTGCCTCGATAAATCTCGGGCTTGGGCCGGTTCCGCAAGGCCCCATTCTCTGCGAAGATCCATGTTCGGTCCTGCTTGCCTGGTCAACAGCGCGCATCGGGGGACGATATCATCCATGGTCAAGACCCAAGTACAGACACTGATTCGTCTTCCGCCCGCACAGGTCTTCAGCTTCGTGGTGGAGGACTTCCTCCGCAACTACCCGCGCTGGTCGCCGGAGGTGCAGAGTCTTCAGGCCGTGACACAAGGTCCGATCCGGGTCGGCTGGATCGGCCGACAGATTCGTGTCGACCAAGGGCGCCGTACCGACAGTCGGTTCCGTGTCGAGGCGCTCGAGCCGGGCCGGCGCGTTTCCTTCAAAGGGACGACCGACCCCTATGTCATCGAGTATCGGTTCGATCCCCTCGGCGAGCATACACACCTCACATTCATCTTCGAGCTCGCACAGCTCAATTTGGCGCTTCGGCCCTTCGAGAAGCTGATTCGCGTTGCTGCGCAAGATGGTGCCGAGCGCGTGACCCGCAACCTGAAAGGGCTCATCGAATCCGAGCTCGGTGCCGCCGCGTGAACACATCCACCCCCCCCGGGCGCCGGGGCTGTCCCGAGCGCGCGTGGGTTTTTCGGAAAGCAGGGTGCGTCGAAAAATTCAGGCGCGCTCGGCATATTCTCGGGTCGTCGCCTGCAAACCTTTGACCTAACGTCCATACCCCGTATAATGCGCGATTCCCCGCACTCCGGGGAACTCCTTGTCTCACCGTTTCGGCCATCTTGCCGCTGCGGGAGGCTGTCAATCCGAAAGGAGCTTCAATGCGACATTACGAAGTGGTCTTCATGGTTCATCCGAGCCAGAGCGAGCAGGTGGCGAGTATGATCGAGCGCTACCAGACGAATCTGCAGAAGCGCGGCGGCATCGTCCACCGCATGGAGGATTGGGGGCGTCGGCCGCTGGCTTACCCCATCAATAAGGTGCACAAGGCGCATTACGTCCTGATGAACGTCGAGTGCGACCAAGAGGCGATCGACGAGCTCGAAAGCGCTTTTCGGTTCAACGACGCGGTTCTGCGCAACCTCATCGTTCGCCGCGAAGATGCCGTGACGGAACCCTCCCCTCTGGTCAAAACGGGCGAAGAGCGCGAGCGCTCGGATGCGCCCGAGGGCAGCAGCAGCCGGCGGGATGATTCCCCTCGCAGCAGCAACCCTGAAAGCACCTCCTCGAGCGAATAAGAAGAGACGCCAGCCATGGAATCCAGTAATTCACGTTTTTTCCGACGTAAGCGCTACTGCCGCTTCACCGCCGAAGGCATCACCGAGATCGATTACAAGGATCTCAACCTGCTGAAGGCGTATGTCAGCGAGTCCGGCAAGATCGTCCCGAGCCGGATCACCGGGACCTCGGCCAAGTATCAGCGTCAGCTCGCACAAGCGGTCAAGCGCGCCCGGTATCTGGCGTTGCTTCCGTACACCGACGGTCACTGAACCGCGTCATGAAGGCGATTGCGGCCTTCGTGATGCGCGGCCCGTCGCAGGCGGCGTTGGTCGCTGCCGCGACAGCCTTGTTGTCGATCCTGGTCCCGCCGTTGGGATTACTCAGCGCGGGCTCCATCGGTTTGGTCGCTCTGCGCAGCGGTCCTGTCTACGGCCTGCTCGTGAGTGCGGTGGCGACGCTCGGCATGGGAGTCATCGCCTGGTTGGCTTTGGGCTCGCCGTTGCCTGCGCTCGGCGTGTTGCTGATGCTCTGGGTGCCGATTCTGGCCCTGGCACTGCTGCTGCGATACAGCCGCTCGTTGGCGCTGACGCTTCAAACGGCAGGTGCCTTGGGCGTTCTCCTGGTCCTATCGGCGTACGCCCTGATGGGCGACCCGAGCGCGACTTGGTTAAGGATGCTCGAGCCGTTCCGGGATGCGCTGGTGAAGGACGGTGTGCTGGACGACCCGGCAAGTGCGGCCGTGTTCGCCGAGCTTGCCGGTTGGATGACCGGTGCCTTTGCTGCGGCGTTGGTAGCACAGTTGCTGTTCGGGCTCTTTATTGCACGCTGGTGGCAGGCGCTGCTCTACAACCCCGGCGGGTTCGGCGAGGAGTTTCGAGAGCTGCGGTTGGGCCGTGCATTTGGCGTCTTCGTTCTGCTGCTGCTGGCGCTTCTTCCCTTCAGCGACGGCGCGAGCCTCACGGCAAATCTGTTGTTGGTGCCGGCTGTCCTGCTCCTGTTTCAGGGACTCGCGGTCGCCCACCAGGTGCGGGCGCTCAAGCAGGCGCGTCAGGCGTGGTTGGTCGGGCTCTATGCCTTGGTGGTGTTTTTCATGCCGCAGGCCCTGCTCCTGATCGCCTGTGTCGGTTTGGTGGATATTTGGGCCGATATCCGGTCCCGAGTCGCTCCATCGCCGCCGGGTCCAGGCCCGAGCGGACCGGCGATATAACCCGC
>NZ_JAABRP010000042.1 GCF_011390875.1 Thiocapsa sp. | reverse complement strand
CCGCGCGGATTGACCTAGACCCTTTTGGCCGATAGATCTTGACCGGATGAATCCGGTTCTGGCGCGTGCGCCGCCCGGTCCGGAGGATCACCCGAGGATCAAGGGCGTGCCACCCTGATCTCGAAGAACTTTTGAGAGGAATACATACGTGGAAGTCATCCTGCTGAAGAATGTCGGTCGCCTCGGAGCGCTCGGCGACAAGGTCAGTGTCCGTTCGGGCTATGGCCGGAATTATTTGATCCCGTCCGGGTTTGCCGTGTCGGCGACCGACGCCAACCTCGAAGCCTTCGAGGCCCGGCGTGCGGAGCTCGAGCAGGCTGCAGCGGACCAGCTCGCCGAGGCCCGTGCCCGTCGCGATGGCTTCGAAGGGATGAGCGTCACGATTGCGCGCCGCGCCGGAGAGCAGGGACGCCTGTTCGGCTCGGTCGGCACCGGCGACATCGCCGAGGCGGTGACCGCCGCGGGTTTCGTGCTGTCGAAGAGCGAGGTCAAGCTCTCGGGTGGCCCGTTCCGCGCTGCAGGCGAGTACGAGGTGACCCTGCACCTGCACCCGGAGGTCGATGCCACCATCACCGTGGATGTCGTCCCCGAGGACTGAGACGCCCGAATTCCAGAGCTCCGGCGGCGCGAGCGTCCGCCGGATCGACGGCGAGCCTCGCCCGCATCCGCCGGGCACGTCACACGAATCGACTCGAAGCTCTGGCGAGACTCGCGCCTGCGCGCGGGTCATTCGGCCGAGGTGATCTATGTTCGACGCGGATTCCCAAGGCCCCCCGGGCGTAGACTTCGACGAGCTCCGCGTTCCGCCGCACAATGTTCATGCCGAGCAATCCCTGCTCGGTGGTCTCATGCTGGACAACAGCACCTGGGATCGCATCGCAGACATGGTCACCGAGCGTGACCTCTATCGACGCGAGCACCGCCTCATCTTTCGCGCCATCGCCAAACTGGCCGCGGAGGACCAACCCTTCGATCTGGTGACCCTCGCCGAGACTCTCGAGCGCACCGAGCAGCTCGAAGGCGCCGGCGGGCTCCCCTACCTCGGCACCATCGCCAACGAGACCCCGAGCGCGGCCAATATCAAGGCCTACGCCAAGATCGTCCGACAGACCTCGGTCCTGCGGCAGATGATCGCCGCCGGCACCGACATTGCCGACAGTGGCTACAACCCCATGGGCCGCGATGCCTCCGAGCTGCTCGATGCGGCCGAGCGGCGCGTCTTCGAGATCGCCGAGCAGGAAGCGCGCGGCGGTGGCGGGTTCCAGCCCATCAAGACCCTGCTCGGGCGCGCGGTCGAGCGCATCGATGCACTCTATCAGCGCGACGAGCCCATCACCGGGCTCGCGACCGGCTTCACCGACTTCGACATGATGACCTCGGGGCTGCAGCCTGCAGATCTCATCATCGTCGCGGGACGGCCCTCGATGGGCAAGACCTCGTTCGCCATGAACATGGCCGAGCATGTCGCCATCCAATCCAAGCGCCCGGTGGCCGTCTTCAGTATGGAGATGCCCGGCGATGCGTTGGCGATGCGCATGATGTCCTCGCTCGGGCGCATCGACCAGCACCGCGTCCGTACCGGGCGGCTCGAAGACGACGAGTGGCCCCGCCTGACCTCGGCGGTCAACATCCTAGCCGGCGCATCCATGTTCATCGACGACACGCCCGCCCTCTCGCCGACCGAGGTCCGGGCGCGTGCGCGACGTCTGAAACGCGATCAAGACGATCTGGGTCTCATCGTTCTGGACTACATCCAGCTCATGCAGGCCCCCGGAGTCGGCGAGAATCGGGCGACCGAGATCTCTGCGATTTCGCGCTCGCTCAAGGCACTCGCCAAGGAACTCAACGTCCCGGTCATCGCACTCTCGCAGCTCAACCGCAGTCTCGAGCAGCGGCCGAACAAGCGGCCGGTGATGTCGGATCTGCGTGAATGTGTCACGGGGGATACTTTGGTCGTTCTAGCCGACGGTCGCCGTGTCGCCATTGCGGAATTGGTCGGCACCTCGCCGGAGGTGGCGGCGGTGGATGCCGCCGGGCGACTTATCACAGCGACGGCCGAAGCGATCTGGTGCGTCGGTCGGCGTTCGATTTTGGCGGTTCGTCTTGCCAGCGGACGCGTGATTCGAACGACCGCGGAGCATCGCCTCATGGGCGCTGCGGGCTGGCAGACTGTCGAGACCTTGGGGCCGGGGTCGCGTCTTGCGATCTCGCGCGAGTTGCCTGAGCCGAAGGTTTGCGAATCCTGGCCGGAACATGAGCTGATTCTGTTGGCTCATCTGATCGGCGATGGCAGCTACGTGAGTGGCCAACCCTTGCGTTACACGACGGCTTCCGAGGACAACAGCCGTATCGTCAGCGAAAGTGCCTTTCTTTTCGGCGTGCGCGTGAATCGGCATGCGGGCGTCGGGGCTTGGCACCAACTGGTTTTCAGCGGTAACGGGAATCGGTGGCATCCGGCTGGAATCAACCTTTGGTTGCGGGGGCTCGGCATCTTCGGTCAGCGTTCTCACGAGAAGCGCTTGCCGGTTGATCTGTTTCGTCTCGATGACGAGCAGTTGGCTTTCTTTCTTCGCCACTTATGGGCAACCGACGGCACTATTTCGCCTCGTA
>NZ_JAABRP010000345.1 GCF_011390875.1 Thiocapsa sp. | reverse complement strand
CCAGCCCCCACGCCTTGCAAAAAGCGACGTCTGGATACGGCCGGCCGAAAGGGATCGGTGGACATCGGTTGAGCCTCCTGATGCAGGGTGACGCCGAGTCGATGTCGGCAACGGGGCCAAGGACAACAGGGTCGAGGGCCCGAGACGACATGCCCGCGGGCGGTTGGCGCTTCGACGACTGATGTCGGGCCTCGTCGCAGACAAGGCCGGGCCGGAAGCCCAGACGACCCGCGACCTAAGATAAGCCGCGTGGATGAAGGCTCCATGAGCAGTTCTTGACGGTTTTGCTGCGACACCCCGCGGTGGAGGAC
>NZ_JAABRP010000344.1 GCF_011390875.1 Thiocapsa sp. | reverse complement strand
AGCGAAGAGAAACGGGATGCAGGGCTGATCGGCGGTAAAGCGAGCAGGAAGGCAGTCGGCCATGGCCTTTACACGCCGAGCATCGGTCGGAGGCAGGGTCGGAGACGCCGATGAGCCAGTCATCCTGACTCCTTTCGATCAGGCGAACCCCCAGTGTAAGGAGCATCGGGGGATCAACAGCGACATCCGCCGGACTGCGCGCATCGGCCCTGAGGTTAGCCAGCTTATCGTCGATCTCGACGTTCGCCTCGTCCGCTACGAAACCGACGTGCCGACACGCTGCACCAGAACCTGCTCTACCCGGCCGTGATCCGCGGCAAGCCAGGCGTCTTGTGGTAAATGCGGGGTCAGGCGCGACGATTTGATTCGGGACTGCGGGCCGTCGGGATTCGGTCTTAGACACCATCCGTCTCCCATCGACCGCAATCGAGTGACTCCAACGCGGTCCAAAAAGCGGCGCTCCTAATCCGAAGCGCCGGAGCCATCGCCGTGACCAAGAGTTGCCGCGCCGATCGCCGTCGACGACTCAGCAGGGATACGGCGTCTACAGCCGGAACTACAACTACTGGATCTCGGGGACCTCGGCAAGGACGCGCTTGACCAAAACTTCGGGCAGCGGGATATAGCCGAGCTCCTCCGCCATGCCTTGTCCGTCCTCCATGGCCCAAGTGACGAAGTTGCGCAGGGCTTCGGCGACCCGGTCGTTGCCATGGCTCCGGTAGAACAGCATCCAGGTGAAGGTGGCGATCGGATAGGCCGCGGGGTCGGATGGGTCGGTCACCCAAATCCGCAGGTCATCCCCGGACAGGTCGGCACTTGCGAGGGCGGCCTGCCCGGCCCCGGCGCCCGGTCCGACGAACTTCCCGGAGGCGTTCTCGAGCAACGCCATGGGCGAGTTGGTCTGGGTCGCGAAGAAGTACTCGATATAGCCGATCGCGCCGGGCGTTTGGTTGACCTGGGCGGTGACGCCGTCATTGCGCGGTGCGCCCACGATGTTCGGCTGAGCAGGCCAACTCACCGAGGTCCCGGTGCCGACATTGGTGCGGAACGACTCGCTGATGGCGCTCAGGTGCTGGGTGAAGACGAAGGTCGTGCCCGAGCTGTCCGAGCGGCGCACGACCGTAATCTGTCGATCGGGGAGCGTCACGTCGGGATTCGCGGCGACGATCCGCGGGTCAGTCCAACGCGTCACCTCGCCCGAGAAGATGAGCGGGTAGACATCGCGCGGCAGCCGAAGCGTGCTCACGCCCGGAAGGTTGTAGGCGAGGACGATCTCACCGGCGGTCATCGGCAGCACGACGACGCCGCCCTGGACCTCCTCGATCTCGGCGTCGGTCATCGCTGCATCGCTGGCAGAGAAATCGACCGTGCGATTGATGAGGTTCCGCACCCCGGCCCCGCTGCCGACCGACTGATAGTTGATCCGGACACCGGGGGTGACCCGGTTGTAGTGCCGAAACCAAGCCGAATAAAGTGGAAAGGGGAAACTTGCCCCGGCACCGTTGATTCGAACCTCTTGTGCCACGGCGGGTGCCGTCCATGTCAGATTGGCCAGAGCTGCAAGGGCGAAGGCGGCAACAAGTGAACGACGCATAACTTGGGCTCCTCGACAGGGTTGATGGCCTTGGCAGGCTGTGGAACGCGGCTGGACCTGGACGCGGCGTTAACAGACGGTAGCCACGGCTGAAGACGACCACCTCCCAGGCAATTTAGCACCGGTGCGTGACGCATTCGTGACCCGCCGATGAGCAAGCCGCGCTGCTCGGAAGTGATGATGCGAGATCCCGCAGATGCCGGTACTTCACCGAGTGTCTGCGCCTCGGCGGATGCTTCGATGCGTGGCTGGCGAGCTGCCCGTTAGCGCTCACCAGCCCGTACAAGCCGGGCCGCCCTTCGCAAACCAACCAGACCAGTGTCGTCGCCGGTATGGGTCTGATCCTGGGCGTGAAGGTTGCTGGCAAGCAACCATACGCGTTTAAGTGGCGCGCTGGGGCTCTGGGAGTTGCTCGCTCACCTGCAGCGGGCGCACCGGCCGATGTGCATTCGCGCTCAACGCGATCGCGATCGCCGACTGAGACGGTTTCACCATCAGCGAAATCAAACGCTGCTGCTTCATGGCCTGCATCACCGCGCTCGCCGACAACGGGTGGCCTGATTAGCGAGGAACGTCATGGCCATTGCAGACTCCGTCGGGTAGTGGACTTGGGGTAGTCTGCGCCGGCCTACGGAAATTTCGTGCGCCTGGCGGACGATTCTTTCAATCAGGTGCCGGCATGCGCGTCGATCTTCCCTTGAGTGCTGCCAGTCGAGTCGCCGGCATTCGTGGCCCCTCCGCCCTATTATCAGTCACTGAATCCTGGAGATCCGAGGGGGAGCACCGGCGAGGAGCCGACATCCGTTCCCCTAATCTCAACGGCAGCAGTCCAACGGACAGCGGTCGTCGGACGTTCGCCGCGAGCCTCCAGGATCACTCTGCCTGCTGTACACAAAAAACAGCTATCCACGCCATCATGGCGGATTCTCAACCACATCGGCGAGCCGCCCCGCCCACCGCCGATCACCCCGCCCGGGACGATGCGCCCGAGCCGACGCCGGACCGGGACCTTCTCGGCCAATCCGAGCCACACTTCGAGTTTGACCAGCGCGTTGCCTGGTCGCCGGCGTCTGCCGCGGGCGGGAGTGCAGCCGCCACTGCCTCCCGCCCGTCCGCTGTGCCCGGAGCCGTTTTCAAGCGCTCGTCAACACGGGATCTCTGCTCCAACCGGAGGCCGTTGCGCGCCCGGACAGCGTCTTGACCGGCCGTCGATCCACCGCGAGCCTCGATTCTCGGGCGTCGCTGGACGCACAGCGCGCAGAGGCGGTTGGATCTCCGATCCGTCGGAGCGTCTTGTTTTTCGCGCCGTGTTTCCTGCGGGACTTGACGTGCGCTCCCCCGGCAGATCTGATGCTGCCATCAGGTGAGCCGGATTTGCGCAAGCGGATTTCGAGGTGCATTTCATGACCA
>NZ_JAABRP010000343.1 GCF_011390875.1 Thiocapsa sp. | reverse complement strand
CTGAATGATCTGGAGGCGACGGCTTGGGGGCTCGCGGCATTGGGACCCGATGACCTGGCCGAGGTCCATCCAGGCGAGTCGACACACGGCAACGCCTGCGTGGTTGCAGCGGGTACCGGCCTCGGCGAAGCCGGACTCTTCTGGGACGGTCTGCGTCATCACCCTTTCGCAACCGAAGGCGGCCACGCGGATTTTGGGCCGACGGACGAGCGCGAGTGGGCGCTACACGCATTCTTGAAGCAGCGCTTCGGTCGGGTCAGCTGGGAGCGCGTCGTCTCCGGGCTCGGGATTCGAAATCTTTACGACTTTCTGTCCGAATGGCGCGGAATCGAATCGCCGCCTGCGCTACGCGAGGCCATTGCGAGCGGGGATGCAGCGGCGGCCATCGCCTCGGCCGCCTCCGAGACCTCCTGCCCGGTCTGCACCGAGACAATGGACCTGTTCTTTCGTCTTTACGGACGCGAGGCCGGCAACATGGCACTCAAGCAGATGGCGCTCGGCGGGGTCTATTTGGGAGGAGGCATTGCGCCGAAGAACCTCGACGCCCTTCGCACCAGCGCCTTCCTGGAGGGCTTTTTCGACAAAGGCCGCTTGGAGCCCCTGATGCAGGCGATGCCGGTTCGGGTGATCGTGCAGCCGAGCGCGCCGTTGATGGGGGCGGCGTTGTTTCTGGAGTCGCAGTAGGGAGGAAAACCAATGACACACATACTCAGCATTACCGGAATGAGTTGCGGCCACTGTGTTCGTGCGGTGACCTCTGCACTCGAGTCCGTTGCCGGTGTCGAGTCCGTGGCGGTGGATTTGGAGCTCGGTCGTGCTCGTGTGGAGGGGCAGGCCGATGTCGATGCGTTGGTCGCGGCCGTTGTGGCCGAGGGCTATGGTGCGGAGTCGGCGCCTTTCGAGTGACCTCGGGTCGGGTCATGATCGGCCTCGCCCGGTGGGGCGCGCCTCGGTGCCGGCGGCCTATCCATCCGTCTTTCCATTCGCGTGGATCGGCACGCCCGATCCGAGGCGGCGTTCCCGGAGTGGTTCGGCACACTCGGCCGAGCCATGCACACCTTCTTTCAAATCATGACGTTGGAGAGTTGGTCGATGGGCATCGTACGCCCCGTGATGGATGTCTATCCTTACGCCTGGCTCTTCTTCATCCCCTTCATCCTGATCGCCACCTTTACGATGCTCAATCTCTTCATCGGCATCATCGTCGACACCATGCAGACGCTGCATGACGACCAGCATGCCGCGGAGCGCGAGCGCATCGAGGATACGGTTCACCGCGATACCCATCATGTCGAAGTCGAGGTGCGGGCCTTGCGCGAGGAGATCGAGGGGCTGAGGCGCGACTTGGCGATGCGCGGTGAACAAAGCTGACGAGGCTCGGCATGTCGGAGGTGGCAGGGGTGCGTCGTGCGGGCCTCCATTTTTGGTACTATGATACAAACTGTCGCTTTTGAGATGCGTGTTGTTGTAATACGTCAACGAAGAGGCCGGCTGTCCATTCGGTGCCGATGCGTGGCGCCGGGGAGGTCGTGTCGGGTTGCTTGTGTCGATGGCCGAGGGGGCGAGTTTGGATCAAGCGCGAAGAGCTCGAGCGATGCAGTGCGGAGATGCAGCTCGGCCCGCGGTTTTGCGCGCGGGAGCCAGCGCGTGGTTCATGCTGGTGGTCTTGATGCTGGCCGCAACCAATGCGCTTGCCATGAAGCTCGATGTCAAGGTGACGGGGCTTGCCGGCGAGCAGGAGTCCAACGTCCTGGCGTTGCTCTCGATCTACCAAGAGCGCACCGAGGCCGATCTGACCCCGGCGCGCGCCGAAGCATTGCATCGGCTGGCGCCCGACCAGATCCGCGATGCCTTAGCGCCCTTCGGTCTCTATCAGGTCGAGGTCACGGATCGACTCGATGTGCCGTCGGACCCGAACGGAACCTGGGTTGCGACCTATACCGTGGTACCCGGACCCGCCGTGAAGATCGGCCGAGTCGACTTCGCCATCACGGGCGAGGGTGCCGATGACCCGGCCTTCCCGAAGGGGTTTCCGATGCAGGTCGGCGACGTCCTCCTGCACGCCCGATACGAGGCGGCGAAATCCGATCTGCGCGCACGCGCGTCCACCGGCGGTTATCTGGACTATAGCCTCGAGCGCCATCGTGTCTTGATCGATCTGGTCGCCTACGAGGCGATCGTCGAATTCCACCTGGATACCGGACCGCGCTACTACCTGGGCAACGTCACCTTCAAACAGGATCTTCTGAACGACAAGTTCCTGCGCACATACCTGAACTTCGAGCCCGGTGTCGTCTACAACCCGGACCTTCTTCTGGCGCTTCAAGGCCGTTTGCTCGGCACCGAGTATTTCAGCGACGTGGAGATCGTTCCCCGAAAGGATGCGGCCGGCGACGAGACGCTCGTGCCGATCGAGGTCGTCGCAACCCGCAACAAGCGTGACAAATACCGCATCGGTGCGGGCTTCACGACCGATACGGGTCCGCGGGTGAGTGCGGATTGGCGTCGTCGTTACGTCAACCAGTGGGGCCACAACTTCCGAACCGAGCTGCAGCTCTCGCCCGTGCTCTCTCAATGGAGCTTCGATTACCGGATTCCGATTCAGGATCCGACGCGCGATTACATCATCATCAAGCCCCAGTCGACCTGGTCCAACCTCAACACGCAAAAAGGTTGGCTGAACTCGGTTCAGATCGCCCACTCCACGCTGACGCCGAGCAATTGGCGCCGTACCGTCGGTATCGACTACAGCTACGAGGATTACGAGATCAGCGACATCCAGACCGGTATCTCCTCCGAGCTGGCGCCCAATATCTCCTGGTCAAAGACCGTTGCGGACGACCCGATCAACACCAAACGCGGATATCGGATTCGGTACGGTGTCCTGGGGGCGGTCGAGGGTGTGGTCTCGAATGCCTCCTACCTGAGTGCCGCCTTGCAGTTCAAGTGGATCCACGGCTTTGCGGAGAAATATCGCTTTATCACCCGAGCCAATCTGGGCGTGACCCTGGCGGAAGATCTGACCGAGCTCCCGGCGAGCCGCCGCTTCTTCACCGGCGGCGACAACACCATTCGCGGTTGGGGTTACAACGCCCTGGGACCGACCGAGCCCTTCAACGACGACACCGTCGGCGGACGCTATCTCGGCGTCGGCAGCCTCGAACTCGAGCGCACCATCCGTGGTCCGTGGAGCGCCGCCGTCTTCACCGATTTCGGCAACGCCTTCGATCCCGACTACGAGAATAAATTCGAGCAGAGCGTCGGCTTCGGTGTGCGTTGGGCATCGCCTATCGGAGCGGTACGCGTGGATCTCGCCTTGCCCTTTACCCAAGACGACTACGA
>NZ_JAABRP010000342.1 GCF_011390875.1 Thiocapsa sp. | reverse complement strand
TGTGCAACGTCAGATGGGCATCGCGCGCCTTGGCCCCGAGGATCTGCTGGCCGGTCGTCTGGATGTGCTCCCACATCGGGAGGTAGTGATCGCGCGGACGGAAGTCGTCCTGATAGAACTCGTGGTAGGCCATCGCTTGTCCCGCGCGTTGCATCTGGATCTGGCCGGCACCGCCGGATTGGAATTGTTTCAGCATCTCCGTGAACCCCACAACATGGCCCATAACAGATGAAACCAGTCAAGAAACGCGCCAACGTTGCGTTCGTCGCGACCCGCCGCCAACCCCTTTATTCATAAGGGACTGTTCCTTTGGCGCGATGACGTCCTGACGGCAAGTTGCACCATCCGGGTGCGACCCTGCAGGCGGGGTCCACAAAACCGGGCACCGACGCACGAAGATCGAGCGTGCCTTATTCGAAGCGCTGGCGGAGCGCTTTCAGACTCCGCGCCCGCGTCAGCAACACCACCTCGTCCCCGACATGCAGACGCATCTGCGGGTCGGCGAACTTGAGCTCCTCGCCGTTGCGATAGATGCAGATGGCCCGAGCGACATCCGGGATCGCCAAGTCTTCGAGTGCCGTCGCAGACGCCTCGTCGACCTTGAAGGAAAAGATGCGGGTGTCGCCGCGCAGGATGTCGGAGATGGCGATGATGTCCTGCCCCTCGGCCATGTCGGCGAGGTAGCGGCCGACGGTATGCATCGGCACCAGTGAGTCGGCCAGACCCAACTCGGAGCAGATGTGCTCCAGATCCGGATCCTCGATCTTGGTGACGACCCGTCGGTAACCCAGGGAACGCGCCACCAGACTGGCGATGATGTTGGACTGATCGTCATGGGTCAGGCAGAAGAGCAGATCGGTATTCTCGGGGTCGGCCTCGCGAAGGATCGCCGGCCGGGTCCCGTCGCCGTGCAGAAATCCCACGTCGAGCTCGTCGCGCAACCGTTCGATCGTCGCCGGATCGCGCTCGACGATGACGACCTCGTGACCGCGCTCTACGAGCATCCGCCCGGTAAGCACCGCGAGGGTTCCGCTGCCGATGAAGACGAACCGCATGTCGAGTCCCTCGTTGCGGGGAAAGCCTCCGGCTCCCTGCCGCCAGCCGTTAGCCTAAGAAGAGCAGTTGAACCGCGCCCGGCGCGGTATGCAATGTTCTTGGATGGGATCGGCTCCGGCAGACTTGACGACCGCTGGAGTCGGCGCGATTCAAAATATAAAAAATCTAAACCGCGTCCCCGCTAAGTGCCATGGATGCATCAAACGTCGAGCTCACCCGAAAGTGAGCATCTCGCTCTGGACGCGGTTTAGGTTCAAGGCTTATACCAAGTTCCCGGGAACAGCAGAACCAGCAAGGCAATGATCTCCAGGCGTCCGGCCAGCATGTTCAGGCTCAGCAGCAGCTTGAGCCCGGGCTCGAGGTCGGGGCCGGTAATGCCCACGGATAGGCCGACCGTCGCCGTGGCCGAGACCACCTCGAAGAGGGCGTCCAGCGCCGGATAGCCGACGGCGAGAAAGGCCATCCAGGACCCGAGCACCAGCAGCACGAACAGCAGGATCAGTACCAGGGCATGCTCGATCTGGAGGCCGCCGAGGGTCCGGTCGCCGATCGCCGGCTGGACCACTGCATGACGCGGCAGTTGAACACGCATCACGGCGAGCTGGATCATGCGGATCAGGATCAGCAGGCGCAGGAGCTTGATGCCGCCGGCCGTCGAGCCGACACCGCCGCCGGTGGCCATCGACAGGATCAGAACACCTTTTGCCGCCGGATCCAGCTCGCTCAGATCCAGCGTCGCAAATCCGGTCGTGGTCTGGGCGGAGCCGGCCTGGAGCAGCGCGTCCGCCGGCGACAGGCCCCCGAGCCACCAGAGCAGAACCGTCACCAGCGCAACGGCGATGATCAGTGCCCGAAGCTCGGGATCGGACCGCAGGGCGACGGGGCCGGACCTCCAAGCCCTGTAGTACAAAAAGAGCGGCAATGCGCCGAGCAGCGAAACGGCAAAGAGGGCGAAATGAGCGCCTCGCCCGAAGCCGGCCAGGCTGTCCGAGACACCGCCGAACCCGCCGGTCGAGATGGCGGCCAACGTATGGATGAGGGCGTCGAAGGGCGGCAAATCCGTCGGCAGGACCAGCAGCAAGCCGGCGACCGTGAGCAGGACATAGATCGTAAAGGCACGCCGGGCGTGGATCCGTGTCCCTTCGGCCAAGCTTTCCTCGTCCGCCCCGGCGTCGGCCAGACGACGCATGTCCTCGGTCCGCCCGAACGCTAGGGCGAGCGACAAGACGACGATACCCAAGCCGCCGAACCACTGCATCCAGGCGCGCGTGAAGAGGAAGGCATCGGAGCGGAGCTCCGGGTTCGGAACCAGACTGAGACCGGTCGTGGTCACGCCCGAGACCGACTCGAACCAGGCGTCCAAAGGCGACAGACCCTCCGCGGTGAGCGGATAGGTCATGAGCGCCGCCGCGATGATGAAGGTCAAGGCCGAGATCACCAGCGCCTCGTTGGCCTGCAAGGGCCGGTCGCTCGGACGGATCCGAGCACAACCGCCGAGCGCCAAGGCCGGCAGCAGCGCGGCGAGCAGGATGCGCTGCGCCAGCTCCCAGTCGCCGGTCGCCGCCGCGAAGGCCAACGGCACCGAGAAGAGCACCGCCAGAATCAGCGCAATCTGTCCCAGATGATGCAGCACCATCGCAGGGCGAACCGGCTGCATGAGCGGCCTGACGGCGGGGTGGAAGGACATGCCTCAGCCCTCCTCCCGCTCCGATCCGCAGCAGGGCCCCGACTCCTCCGGCGTGCAGGCTTCGAGATCCCGGCTTAGGATCTCGCCGGTCACCGGGTTGGGCCTGAAGGTCGTGCAGCCCTTCAGCCCGAGGTCATAGGCACGCCGATAGAGCCGCTCGAACGACGCGAACGGGATCCCGGCGAGGATCCGCCCACCCGGGAGAAACCGAAACCCCTTCAGCAGATCCAGATACCGCGCCGCCCCCATCACCCGCTCGGCCGGCTCGACCGACGCCAGCGCCCGCGCAACCCGGTACCGAGTCGCATCGAGATCGGCCTCGCCTTCGGCCCGATAGCGGGTCTCCCAGACGAGACGCGAGATGGTCGGCTGCCGGTCATTCACGCTTGATCCGCCTCGTGTCGGGAAACACCTCACGGAGGTCAGCCTGCGAACCCTTGCCGTCGTGACGCGGATCGACATCGTTCAAATCAAGACTGGCACAGGGATTGGGCCCTGCCTAAACCGCGCCCGGTGCGATATGCGTCATTTGGTAGATGACTTGGCCGCCCCGGCTCCGACGACTGTCGGAGCCGGGGCGGTTAAAAGGATTAAACATCTTAAAT
>NZ_JAABRP010000341.1 GCF_011390875.1 Thiocapsa sp. | reverse complement strand
TGGGTCAAGCACCTGTTCGACCAGCACGCGCGCGAACTCATCGTCATCCACCACCATCACCACCCGGCGGGCGCGACCTTGCTCCAGCAGCGGCGCAGGCTTTGCGGGGCGCGCCGGTGTCTGTTCCTGGCTTTCAAACGCCATGTCCATGCTGCTGGCTGCTGCCTGGGCGGGCGCGCTGCCGAGCAGGTGGTCGCGTTGGACAAGCGGCCCCCCAGGTGTCTACGGGCAAGTGGGCTGTGGGGGCACCGCCCTCGGCACGCTCGCCTGGCGCCCGGCATTCCACACGCTCATCGCCAAGCGCGAACCATCCTGGCTGTGGGGCCAGTAGAGCACGTAGTCGTCAAATTGGGCTTGTTTGCACAACTCGAAAACAGCGTGCACTTCGTCTTTGCTGCAAAGAATCACCGTGCGGTGGGGGTAGCGGCAAAGACCCAGGCCATAGCACTGCGCCTTGTCAAGCCGTTCAAAGGCCAGCACCAAGACCTCGGGTGAATGGCACTCGAACTCCTGCAAGCACCGCTCGGCATCGGTTGAAACCTTGACCTAGGTGAAATTCCCGCTCAGCTGGCGCTGGATCAGTTGGGCGACACCGGTGTTGTCCGAAACCACCAGCACCCGGGTGTTGCTCGTGCGAGGTCTCTTGGCATGCTCTCCAGTGAACCCCTGACGCGCAGCCAGATGCCTTTAACGGGTCTGTTCATCGCTGTCCTGGTGTTGGTCGAGATAAGCATGAACGGTGAGCAACTCTTCCAAAAAACACGCCAACATCGGATCGAGCGCCCGGGTGTCCTGTGCCGTGGCGGTCACCTCTTCAATATCGGCGCAGATCTGTCCGAGTCTCGCTGCACCGATGGCCCGTGCGGCCGACTTCAGTTTGTGGGCCACTTCAAACATGGTCCGGGTACCGCCGACAGCGTGGGCTTTGGTCATCGCCAGGGCAGAACTCCTTGTGCTGGCCCGGAAAGATTTCAGCACGTCCTGCATCACGCCCGGATCGTCGCCAATGAAATTCGCCAGCACGCCAAGATTGACCGGCAGCAATGCCGTGGGCGCCAACGGGTCCACCGCGACTACAGGCAGCGAAGTTGGCGAGCAAGGCAACCAGGCTTCGATCGTCGATTTCAGATGCGCCAAACGAACCGGCTTGCTCAGGTAAGCATCCATACCGGCCTGAAGGCACTGCGTCTCCTCTTCACGCTGGGCGTTCGCCGTCAAGGCGATGATCGGCAGCCGGGCACCACCCACCTCCTCGGCCCGCAGCGCAGCGGTCAGGGCGTAGCCGTCCATCAACGGCATGTGCAGGTCGGTCAGCAACAAGACATGGCCGCCCCTGCGCCAGCATGCAAGTGCCTCTTCGCCGTTGGCCGCCACATGGGCGCGGTAGCCGAGCAGCGACAGCTGCTGGGTCAGCACCTTTTGGTTGATTTCATTGTCTTCCGCCACCAGGATCAAAGGTTTGGCCTGGGTGGGCTCCACATCACCCGGTAGGGGCTCATGCGAAGCCGGCGCGAAGGCATGCAGCTCGGTGGCCGTGTGGGTAGCTGGCTCCCACGGCTGCAGCTTGGCCACTAGGGCCACGCTGTTGACAAATTTTCCCCGGTGCAGGCCCTCGCCCGCCAGCCACACCGTGTCCAGCGCCGGGTGGCGTGGCCGGCGGGGGTGGCCACGCTCCACCACCACAAAGGTCAGCGCCAGCTCGGGCCGTTCCAACCCCACGGCGCGGCCGGCCTCCACCATGGGGTCGCGGCATCTGGTGGCGGTGGGCGACTCGGCGATCACCACAACGCACGCACCCGGGGCCGCACTGCGCAGCCATGCCTGGGCCTGCTCCTGGGTCTGCAAACTGGTGACTGCTGCGCCGGCATGGCTCAGGTAGTCGGCCAGGTCATCGGCCGGGCTTTCGGCAGCCCCCACCACCAGGCAAAACAGCCCCGCCAGCGACTTCGACATGGCCGCCGAGCCCGTGTTGTCGCCGTCTGGCGTGTTTACGGTGCTTGCGATGGGCAAACGCACCGTGAAGGTCGACCCCTCATCCACGGCGCTGCGCACAGCCACCTCGCCCCCCATCAACGACAACAGGCGGTGCGAAATGCTGAGCCCCAGCCCGGTGCCCCCGAAGCGCCGGGTGGTGCTGGCGTCGGCCTGGGTAAACGGCGAGAACAGACGGGCCAGGGTGTCGGCACCCATGCCAATGCCGTTGTCAGACACTTCAATCACCAGGGTGTCGTTGCCGCCCTCGCCCGCATCACGAAGCGCCCGCACGGACACCAGGCCGCGGCGCGACGGCCCCTGGCTGAACTTGATCGCGTTGCCCAGCAGATTCAGCAGCACCTGCCGCAGCCGCGCGGCATCGCCCAACATGCGAAGCGGCAAGCGCGGGTCGACGTACAGGCTCAGGCCCACACCCCGCTTCACAGCCAGCGGGTGCACGGCATCGCTTGCGCACTCAACGACCGCGGCCACATCCATCGGCTCGCGGTCGATGTCGAACTGGCCGGCTTCGATCTTGGAGAAGTCCAGCACATCGTCCACGATGGCCATCAGCGCATAAGCCGACTCGCGCGCCGTCTTCATCTGATCACGCTGATCGGGGTCGAGCCGGCTCCGCTCCAGCACATCCATCATGCCGACCACGCCGTTCATGGGCGTGCGGATTTCGTGGCTCATCATGGCAAGGAACGAAGACTTGGCGCGATTGGCCTGCTCAGCCAGCTCGCGCGCCTGCTCCAGTTCCAGGGTCCGGTGGCGCACCCGGTTTTCAAGCCCCGCATTCAGCTCGCGCAGCTTTTCTTCGTTGTGCCGGCGCTCGCTGATGTCGCGCGCGATGCAAACGAAATGGGAGCAGCCTTCACCCGACGGGGCCACCGGTGTGATATTCAGGTCAATCCAGTGCGAACTTCCGCTGCGGGTGTACACGATCAGTTCGGTGTGAACCGGCTCGCAGCGGGCAATGGCCTCACCGATGCGGCCGAGCTCGGCCGTATCGGTCAGCGGCCCACTGAACAGGTTTGGCGAGCGTCCCAGCACCTCGTCGCGGGAATAGCCCAACATGCGCGAGAAGGCATCGTTGACAAACACCATGCGCACGCCATGCGCAAGCTCGGGCGCCGACTCGGTGATGATGACGGTGTCGTTGAGGTGGGCCACGCCCGCTTCAAGCAAGCGGAGGTGCTGCTGCGCAAGGCGCCGCGCGGTGACATCGCGAAAGTACACCGACACCCCATCTTCCGAAGGGTGGCAGTCAATGCCGAACCAGGTGTTCATCGGCTCGTAAAAGGATTCGAGGTGGGTGGACACTTCCGCGCCCATGGTGCGCCGGTAAACTTGCTCAAATTCCGTGCCCACCACCTCTGGAAAAGC
>NZ_JAABRP010000340.1 GCF_011390875.1 Thiocapsa sp. | reverse complement strand
GCGTCGAGATTCTCCGCGCGATAGGCGCCCTTCAGAAGGGTCATATAGTCGGCAAACTGTCCGGTTGACTGGAGCAGACTGCCGAATCGCTTGATCGGCATGTTTGTGATCGTGAGCAACCGACTGAAGACGATGCCGTAACGCTCGCCGAGAATGGCCCGGTAATCGGCCTCCAAGACGCCCTGCGCGGGCGGCAAGGTCGGGCCTTGCGGGTTGTACACCAGGTCCAGCTCAAGACCGCTGCCTTCGACACCGTAACCGAGACGGTTGAGTTGCCGCAGACCGGCGATGCTGGCCGCAAACACGCCGCTGCCGCGCTGGGTGTCGACATTGTCGGCCAGATAACAGGGTAACGACGCGATGATGCGAACGCCTTGATCCGCCAAGAAAGCACCGAGATCCTCATGACCGGGTTCCGAGAGGATCGTCAGATTGCAGCGATCGATCACCTCCGCGCCACGACGCCGACCCTCGCGCGCCAGACGACGAAACTCCGGATGCATCTCGGGCGCACCACCGGTGATGTCGAGCGTGCGCACCGGATGCCGGTCCATGAACGCAAGCACCGCCTCGACCGTCTCCTCGCTCATCGACTCGGTGCGCTTCGGCCCCGCATCGACATGACAGTGTCGACAGCTCTGATTACAGCGATAGCCCAGATTGATCTGCAGGGTCTGTAGACGACGCCGGTCGATCGCGGGAAAGTCAGACGGGAAGAGCAAAGGCAGGGAGTCCAGCATGCACACTCCGGAATGGTTGTAGGGAAGGGTTGCGGGGCTTGTTTCGAGACGCCGGCACGGTGCACAATGCGCCGTCGGCGACCGTTACCTCTGAACAGAGTCGGGGCAGATCTTCGCCGAAACAATCAGACACACGGGGCCGTAGCTCAGCTGGGAGAGCGCCGCGTTCGCAATGCGGAGGTCAGGGGTTCGATCCCCCTCGGCTCCACCAAACCCCACGAAAAACCGCCGCCTCGCGGGATATCCCCAAGGCGAAACCCAGAGCGTCCCTCATCCCGCGGCATCGCGCTGCCCAAGACGTGATTCAGAACTGTCCGGCCTTCGGGCTGCAGTAACGTCAGGATGATTCCGGGTCGCAGTGATCGCCGCTCGCCGAGAACACCCTCGACAAGGCAGCTTGGGTCTCCACCGTCAGGCGTGCGAGCTCAGATAGGTCCGAGACCAGACCCTCCAGATCGCCGCGCCGCCCGGCCTGTTCCATTTTGAATGCCAACGCCCCGAGAAGGCAGGCGCCGAAGGTCAGGGCGCTGCCTTTGAGCGCGTGTGCCTCGTGGCATGCCGCGGCCGAGTCGCGGGCGGCGACCGCGGTTTCGATCCGATGTCGACGCCGCTCCGACTCGGTTCGGAACAGACCCATAAGCTCCAGGACCGACTCCCTCCCCAAATCATCGTTCAGCCGGGTCAGCACCGCGAAATCGAGCAGTGACGTGTCGGCGGGCGTCCCGAGCGCCATAGCCGTCTCGTCATCGACGTTCTTTTCTGTTTTCTCATTCATTCGCTTACGCCGAGCAGCCGCCGGGTACCGCGGCGCCCGAACCGCGGGCGTCACCAACAACGGACGCCGCATCGGGAAGGGCCGCCGACCGCGTCGGGGCGAGCGACGCCACGGGACACACGGTGACGCCTGCGTGGCCGAACTTGGCCGAGGGCCCTGCATGGAAAATCGACATCGTGTTGAGCCTCCGTCGTGGTAGGGGGCGAGAACCTGCGCCGCAACGCGAGCTCCGGTGCCGAGGCGACAGAACAACGCCCGCTTCCGGGCGATGATACGCCATTCGACACCGCGCTCATGTCTCGGTATCGGGCCTCAACTGCAGGTCCAAGTCTGCCTCCCGTCACGGCTGCCCCGGCAGGAACCCCGACGCTCGGTATAATAGCGCTCGACGTCGACGCGGCACCCGAGAATCAACGCGCGCAGCGCTTGAATCGAGCCCCCTTGACCTCATCGACAGGGATGCGGTCGGGCGTTCGATGCCGCGCACTCCGGCGGCAAGGCCGTGGCCACACGACAGGTCGCAGGAGCCAAGATCGCTGTTAACGATCACAGCGATACAAACAATCCATTTTCCTTATCACCGAGGCGCCGCTACTCTGCATGCCATCAACGCAGATCAGCCACCCTCAAACCTTCACTCAATCTTGGAGAACGACCCCATGTTCGAGAACCGTATCGGAAGCCGCGTCCCGCAGGTCACCTTTCACACCCGTCAGGGCCACGAGTGGGTCGACGTGACCACCGACGACATCTTCAAGGGCAAGACCGTCGTGGTCTTCTCCCTGCCGGGCGCCTTCACGCCGACCTGCTCCTCTTCGCATGTGCCGCGCTATAACCAACTGGTTCCGACCTTTAAGCAACACGGGGTCGACGAGGTCGTATGTGTATCGGTCAACGACACCTTCGTGATGAATGAGTGGAAGAAGGCACAGCACGCCGACAACGTCACCTTCATCCCGGACGGCAACGGCGAGTTCACAGACGGCATGGGATTGCTGGTCGACAAGGACGATCTGGGCTTCGGCAAGCGGTCCTGGCGCTACTCGATGTTGGTGCGAGACGGCGTCGTCGAGCAAATGTTCATCGAGCCCGAGGTCGAAGGCGACCCCTACGGTGTCTCCGACGCCGACACGATGCTCGCCTATCTGGCGCCGGAAGCGGCAAAGCCGCTCGATGTGACCGTGATGACCCGCGACGGATGCCCCTTCTGCGCAAAGGCGAAAGAGGCCCTGCGCAACGCCGGGATCGCCTATGAAGAACTTTTGCTGAACCGCGACTACACCGAGCAGACCCTGCGCGCCGTCGCGAATGCAGCGTCCGTGCCGCAGGTCTTCGTCAATGGCAAGCTGATCGGTGGATCTGACGCTCTCGAGGTGTGGCTGAAGGAGCATCACACCGCTTAAGACCGGCTCGGCGAGGTCCGCGGGCGGTTCGGCCGAGGTCGGATCGCCCCACCCGAGTTGGATCCAGAACAGACTAGGAGTCATTAGAATGAGCCAGCATTTCGACCTGATCGCCATCGGTGGCGGGAGCGGCGGTTTGGCCGTAGCCGAGAAAGCCGCGCAGCTCGGACGCCGCGTCGCCGTGGTCGAGGCGGGCAAGCTCGGCGGAACCTGTGTGAACGCCGGCTGTGTTCCCAAGAAGGTCATGTGGTACGGCGCGAACCTGGCCGCGGCGGTTGCCGACGCACCCGGTTATGGGGTGAAGGTGCAGTCCGACGGGATCGACTGGCCCACGCTAGTCGCGGGGCGTAATCGCTACGTCGCCGACATCAACGGCTACTGGGACGGCTACGTCGAGCGGCAAGGCATTACACGTATTCAAGGCGAGGCGCGCTTCGTCGATGCCAAGACCATCGTCGTCGGCGAGGATCGCTACAG
>NZ_JAABRP010000339.1 GCF_011390875.1 Thiocapsa sp. | reverse complement strand
CGGACTCGTAGCGACGACGCACGACCGCATCGGCCACCGCATGGCCGCCCAAGGTGACCCGTTGCCGGACGCGGCTGATCGCCATCTCGGGCGAGTCCAATCGCAGGAAGTAGAGCTTGACCCGGTAGCCCGTTGCGCGCCACCGGGGGATCTGGCGGGCATAACGCCGACCGCTGACGGCGGTTTCAAAAGCAAAGCTGTCGCCGCGTCGTGCATGCCGCGCGATCTCGGCGAGCATCAAGCGCCCCGCCTTGATTGCCGCGAGATCGGGAGCGAAGGTCGAAAGGCCCGCCGCGATCAGGTCGGCATTGATGAAGGTCGGACAGGCGGCCTCATTGGGCAGGAACTCCTCGGCAAAGGTCGTCTTGCCGGCCCCGTTCGGTCCGGCAATGATGAGGATCTTCCGCTCGGGCCGGTTGGTCATGTCTGCGCGGCCTCTTCGATGAGTTGCTCGTACTGGATGCCGGGTTCCTTGAAGATACGGTCGATGACTTCCTTCGTGTGCATGGGGACTTGTTCACTCGGTGTGTGGTCGTCGGCATCGGAGCGCCCACGTTTTTGATCCGGAGAGGTCCTGCAATCTTACCCTCCAAGCGGCTTGAGCATGCGGGCCGACCCGCACGCGCCCGGCTATCCTGCCCTACAACCCCAGCTCCCGCCAACGCGCCTCGATGCGCTTGACCGACACCGGGCCGGCGGTGCCGAGGGTCTGGGCGAAGAGCGAGACGCGCAGCTCTTCGAGCAGCCAGCGGATCTCCTCCAGTCGCGCGTCCTCGCGGCCGGCCTTGCGGGCGGCGGCGGTGCGCTCGCGCCAGCGCTCGAGTAGGTCGGCCATGACGGCCATCTGCTCGCGGTCGCGTCCGGGGGCGTGGGCGAGCTTGTCGAGACGCTGCTCGGCGGCCTTGAGATAGCGCGGGTACTGCTTGAGCCGGTCGAAGGGGATCTGCTGAAAGAAGCCTCGGAAGACCAGTGCATCGAGCTGCTCGCGCAGGTCCTGCGCCGTCGGCTGCCAGTTGACCTGGGTGATGGCGGCGAGGCGTTGGCGCAGCGACTGGTAGGCGGCGAGGATCTCGGCGGCGAGCTGGGTGACCTCGGTGGCGGTCGGCTGGAGCCGGCTGCGGGATTCGACGAGACGGGCCTCGAAGTCGGTCTGTGTTCTGATGGGCGGACGGTCGTCGAGGAAGGTGCGATCCAGGATCAGGGCCATCAGCTCGTCTGAGAGGTCGGGTGGGCGGGGCTCGGCTCCGCTCGGCGGGCGCAATGCCTGTCCGCCGACGGTTGTCGCGTTCGGTGCTCCGGAGCGCGCCTTCTCCGGACTGGCTTTCTCCGTGCCGGCGGTCTCCGGGAGGTCCGTGACGGGCGCCTTGGCGTAAAGCAGACGCAGCCGGTCCAGATCCTTGAGCGATTGGCGGATCGGGCGCAGGGTCGCACCGAGCGTCAGGATCAGAAGCCGGCGCAGGCCCGCACGGTGGGCGCGCGCGGCGGCCTCGGGCGAGTCCAGCACCCGCACCGCCACGTTCT
The DNA here is from genome assembly GCF_011390875.1 of Thiocapsa sp. GTDB lineage: Bacteria > Pseudomonadota > Gammaproteobacteria > Chromatiales > Chromatiaceae > Thiocapsa. Next base: position 1,935 of record NZ_JAABRP010000339.1, on the reverse strand, counting down.
GGCCTTCGTCGACCAGGGCCGGGAAGCCGCGCATCCGGATCCCGCCGCGGGTGATCTCGACCTGCTCGGGCAGGTCGCCGAAGTCCCAGCGCGTGATGCCCTCGCGTTCCAGCTCGGCATCCGGGATGCGTGCAAACCGCGCCTGCCCCGCTTGGCCGAAACGCTGCTTGAGCCGTTGCGGATCCTCATCGAGCGCGAGCGCGCTGCCCGCCTCGTCGACGAGGCGGATCTTCATCCGCAGATGCGCCGGAATGGCCTCGCGGTCCCAGGCGTCCTCGGGGATGCGCAGGCCAAGCTCGGCCGCGATCCGCTCGGCGAGGACCTGCGTCAAAGGCCGATCAACCGGCGCCTTGCCCTCGGCGAGCGCGGCCTTGAGCCCGCCGGCCAGGCGTGCGGCGGTGTCGGGCACCGGGACCAGCGCAGTGCGCAGCCCCTTCGGCAGACCGCGCAGCAAGGCGGTGATGCGCGCCTCCAAGAGACCCGGCACCAGCCAATCGAGCCGCTCGGCGGTCACCTGATTGATGAGCGGCAAGGGCACGATCAGGGTCAAGCCGTCGGCCGCCTCACCCGGCTCGAAGCGGTATTCGAGCGGCAGCGCGGTGGCGCCGACCTGCAGCCGATCGGGGAAATGCTCCGGCGTAATCCCCTCGGCCTCGTGCTGCATCAGATCGGCCGGGCGTAGATGCAGGAGCTTGGGATCCGTGCGGGTCGCTTTGCGCAGCCACTGCTCGAGCTGAGGTGTGGAATAGATCCCGGCGGGGATGCGCTGATCGTAGAAGGCGTAGAGCGCCTCCTCGTCGACCAGAATATCGCGGCGGCGCGACTTGGCTTCCAGATGATGGATCGAGGCGATCAGCTCCTGGTTGTGACGCCAGAAGGGTGCGCGGGTGCTGAAGTCGCCTTCCACCAGGGCGAAGCGGATGAAGATCTCGCGCGACTCGGCCGGGTTGATGGGTCCGTAGTTGACGCGCCGCTTGGGCACCAGGGTGACGCCGAACAGGGTCACCTTCTCGTAGGCCGCGACCTGCCCGGACTTGGCCTGCCAGTGCGGCTCGAAATAGCTGCGTTGCAGCAGATGCTGCCCCGCGGCTTCGATCCAGGCGGGTTGAACGCGCGCGATGATGCGCCCGTAGGCGCGTGTGGTCTCGACCCGCTCGCCCGCCAGGATCCATTTGGGCGACGCCTTGAAGAGTGCCGAGCTCGGATGGATGCGGTAGCGGCTGTTGCGCGCGCCCATGTACTCGTGATTCGTGTCGAGCGCGCCGATGTGGTTCAGCAATCCGGCCAAGAGCGCGCGGTGGATCTGCTCCTCGGTGCCGGCGGTCTGGTTCTCCTTGAAACCCATCTCCAGGATCTGCTCGCGCAATTGGGTCTCGATGTCGCGCCATTCCTGCACCCGGTTGTAGGAGAGGAAGTGACGCTGACAGAGCTGGCGAAACTGGTTGCGCGAAAGCGCCCTGCGCTCCTTCTCCAGGAAGCGCCAGAGGTTGAGGAAGCTCAGGAAATCCGAGTCCGGATGGGCGAAGGTGGCGTGGATCTGATCGGCGGCGGCGCGCTGCTCGTGCGGACGCTCGCGCGGATCCTGAACGCTGAGCGCAGCGGCGATCACCAGCACCTCGGCCAGACACTGCTGCTCGGCGGCAGCGAGCAGGATCCGACCGATCCGCGGGTCGACCGGCAGACGCGCCAGCCGGCGCCCCAGCTCGGTCAGCTCGCCGCGGGCATCGAGCGCGGCCAGCTCCTCGAGGGTGCGCTCGCCGTCGGCGACCAGACGCGGGTCGGGCGGGTCGAGGAAGGGGAAGTCGGCCACGTCGCCGAAGCCGAGCAGCTTCATCCGCAGGATCACGGCGGCGAGGTTGGTGCGCTGGATCTCGGGCTCAGTGAATGGCGCGCGGGCGGCGAGGTTGTCCTCGCTGTAGAGCCGAATGCAGATGC
>NZ_JAABRP010000338.1 GCF_011390875.1 Thiocapsa sp. | reverse complement strand
ACAACATCGGCGGCGATGCCTGGTCCTCGCGCATCCTGCTCGAAGAGATGGGTCTGCGCGTGGTCGCCCAGTGGTCCGGCGACGGCACCCTCTCCGAGATGGAGCTGACCCCCAAGGTCAAGCTGAACCTGATCCACTGCTACCGCTCCATGAACTACATCTCCCGTCACATGGAAGAGAAGTACGGGGTGCCGTGGATGGAGTACAACTTCTTCGGCCCGACCAAGATCGCCGAGTCGTTGCGCAAGATCGCCGCCTTCTTCGACGAGACCATCCAGGCCAACGCCGAGCAAGTCATCGCGAAATACACGGCCGAGTACGAGGCGATCATCGCCAAGTATCGCCCGCGTCTGGAAGGCAAGCGAGTCATGCTCTACGTCGGCGGTCTGCGTCCGCGCCACGTGATCGGCGCCTACGAAGATCTGGGCATGGAAGTGGTCGGCACCGGGTACGAGTTTGCCCATAACGACGACTACGACCGCACCATCAAGGAGATGGGCAACGCGACCCTGCTCTATGACGACATCACGGGCTACGAGTTCGAAGAGTTCGTCAAGAAGGTCAAGCCCGACCTGATCGGCTCCGGCATCAAGGAGAAGTACATCTTCCAGAAGATGGGCATCCCCTTCCGCCAGATGCACTCCTGGGATTACTCGGGTCCGTACCACGGCTACGACGGCTTCGCCATCTTCGCCCGCGATATGGACATGACGATCAACAACCCCTGCTGGAAGCAGATGCAGGCGCCTTGGCAGCAATCCGCTGATCAAGAGGCCGCACCGCTGGCCGCCAGCGCCTGATCTCGAGCCTCCGGCCTCCAGCCGTCAGCCACCCGCCTTTTGTCGCCGGCATTCCGCTGGAGGCCGGCGGCTGGAGGCTGGCGGCTCGAAAAAGACACCGAACTCAGTCCCAAGCATGTCGACGTCCGCAGATTAGCGGCGCGGCAGGAGCACACTCATGAGCCAGACCATCGACCAGATCAAACCCAGCTATCCCTTGTTCAGGGATGCCGATTATGTGGAGAACCTTGCCAAAAAGCAGGGCGGCGTGGAAGAGCGCCACTCCGACGAGAAGATCGAAGAGGTCTTCCAGTGGACCACGACCAAGGAATACCAGGAGCTTAACTTCAAGCGTGAAGCCCTGACCGTCAACCCGGCCAAGGCCTGTCAACCGCTCGGCGCCGTGCTGTGCGCGCTCGGGTTCGAGAAGACGCTCCCCTACGTGCATGGCTCGCAGGGCTGTGTGGCCTATTTCCGCACCTACTTCAACCGTCACTTCAAAGAGCCGATCGCCTGCGTGTCCGACTCCATGACGGAAGACGCGGCTGTCTTCGGCGGCCAGAAGAACATGATGGACGGCCTGGAGAACGCCCGTGCGCTCTACAAGCCCGAGATGATCGCCGTCTCCACGACCTGCATGGCCGAGGTCATCGGCGACGACCTCAATGCCTTTATCGGCAACGCTAAGAAGGAAGGGTTCGTCCCGGAGGAATTCCCGACCCCGTTCGCGCATACACCGAGCTTTGTGGGCAGCCACACGACCGGCTGGGACAACATGTTCGAAGGGATCATCCGCTATTTCACGATCAATGCCATGGACGACAAGGTCGTCGGCTCCAACGGCAAGATCAACCTGGTCCCGGGCTTCGAGACCTATCTCGGCAACTATCGCGTCATGCACCGCATGATGAAGGAGATGGGCGTCGACTACAGCCTGCTGTGCGACCCGACCGAGGTGCTCGACACCCCGGCCGACGGCGAGTACCGCATGTACGACGGCGGCACCAGCATCCCCGAGGTGAAGGACGCCCCGAACGCGATCGACACCCTGCTGCTGCAGCCCTGGCAGTTGCCGAAGACGCGCAAGTTCGCCGAGATCACCTGGAAGCAGCCGGTCAACCACATCAAGATCCCGATGGGTCTGGAGTGGACCGACGAGTTCCTGATGAAGGTCTCCGAGCTGACCGGCAAGGCAATCCCCGAGTCGTTGACCAAGGAGCGCGGTCGTCTGGTCGACATGATGACCGACAGCCACACCTGGCTGCACGGCAAGAAGTTCGCGCTCTACGGCGATGCCGACTTCGTGCTCGGGATGGTCAAGTTCCTGCTCGAGCTGGGTGCCGAGCCGACGCACATCCTCTGCAACCACGCCAACAAGCGTTGGAAGAAAGAGGTGGAAGGCGTGCTCGCCTCCTCGCCCTACGGCAAGGAAGGCAAGGTCTACACCAGCTCGGATCTCTGGCACTTCCGCTCGCTGTGCTTCACCGACAAGCCGGACTTCATGATCGGCAACAGCTACGGCAAGTTCATCCAGCGCGACACCCTGCACAAGGGCAAGGAGCATGAGGTCCCCTTGATCCGGATCGGCTTCCCGATCTTCGATCGGCACCATCTGCATCGCATGACCACCATGGGTTACGAGGGTGCCATGTACATCCTCACCACCCTGGTCAACGCGGTCCTCGAGCGTCTGGACGACGAGACCCGCGAGATGGGCGTGACGGACTACAACTACGACCTGGTGAGATAGTCCCGCTCGGGCGGCGCGGTGCGCCGCCCGAGGGCTGGACGTTCGGCAGACCTAGTCAAGACGACGAGAGGCAACCCACTGATGCCCAATGTGATGATTCGAAAAAACGACGCGGGAGATCTGCTCTTCTACGTTGCGAAAAAAGACATGGAGGAGACGATTGCCTCCGTGGAATTGGATGATGCCGAACAATGGGGCGGAGAGGTGGAGCTGACGGACGGGTCGCGTTGGTATATCGACCCGATCAGCCCGCCCCCCGCATTTCCGACGACGCTGCGCTTCAAGCGCGGCGACGATTGATCAGGAGAATCGACATGGCCCTGAAAATAGTACGTGAGCTCTGCACCGCCTGCGGCGACTGCGAGCCTTTGTGCCCGACCCAATCCATCACGGCCTGGAAGGGTGTTTACCGGATCGATGCCGCCACCTGCAGCGAGTGCGAGGGCGACGGCGAGCCCGGCGTGCCGCAGTGTCTCGATGCGTGCATGGAAGAGGACTGCATCGTCCCGGCGTGATCATCCATCGAGCAGCCACACGCCAAACGAACCCCGCACGTAGGATGGGTAGAGCATAGCGAAACCCATCCTCCAAACTCCAGTGTCGGCAGGTCCGAACCCGACCGGTCGGTGCTGCAGCTTATCTGTGGGTTTGGGTGGCGGGAGGATGGGTTTCGCTATGCTCTACCCATCCTACGGTTGGTCTGCGGCGCGATCGTATTGTCTTATCGCTTACGGGCGGCTTAACTTCGCATCAGACTGGGTCTAATCCGATGTCAAACGACTCTCTTACCGACGATATCGCCCTGCGCATCGGCCTGGCCGCCCGCACCCTGCCCGATCCGGATCCGGCGCGCCTCATTCGCGTCCTCGCCGACGCCGTGGGCCTGCCGCCCACTGCGACGACGCTGGACGCCTTGCGGGTGAAGGATCTCAAGCAGGCA
>NZ_JAABRP010000337.1 GCF_011390875.1 Thiocapsa sp. | reverse complement strand
AAAATCGTGGTGTTCAAAATCAATCAGACCGTTGATATGCGCCGCAGGTCGCTCAACGACGGCCGGGCTCGATTTTACTGGATTGTCGCCGCTGGCCTTACGCCGGCTGGGATTTGCCTGAGCCAGGGGGCCGCGATGGTGCACGTGACGCCCTGCAATGTGCGTGATTTTGCCGGTCGGGGGCCGCGGCCCCGATCATGACTGGCACTGCCTGCAGGGGAGAGGTGAAGGACTTGGAAGGGGTCTTCTGAACCCCATCGGTGCGGCCCGGGATCAGGCCAAGGGGCTTTGGGGTTCGCACGCCGGGCTGCCCTGGCGGCGGCGCTTTTCCCATTCTTCCAACTCGACGCCCTCCTGGATTTCCTCCCAGCCGGTGATCATGGCCCGGATGTGGGCGAAGATGGTGTGGCCGGTGGTGGTCATGTAGACATGGCCAATCAGAAAACAGAGGACGCCAAAGGCCCCTAGAATGTGAACGGCGGCGACCACCGGCAGGCTCAGCCAATCCAGGCCCCAGGCCGCCCAGGAATTGTAGCTCCAGTAGAGAAAACCTGAAGTCATCTGGATCGGCAGCAGAAAAGCCGCCACGGACAGGTAGGCGATCCGCTGCAGGGGGTTGTGCTTGGCCTCCTTGCGCTTGGGCACCGGATGGGGGTCGCCGCGGAAGATGCCCAACATATAATAGTGGATCACGGCGAACATCTTTTTGGTGGTGGGCACATACTGCTTCCATTCCCCCGTGGTCAGAAGCCAGAAGACAAAGAAGGCGAAGGCGATCAGCCAGGCAAGGCCGACAAAATTATGGACCTCGGAGGCGGTTTTGTAGCCCAGCAGGGAGTAGAGCCCGTCCACCTCGAAGCCGGTCAAAAGCAGGATGAGGATGAGCACCGTCTGCAGCCAGTGCCAGAACCGTTCATAGCGCGTATAGAGATAGGTGTTGACCATCTTCTGACCTGACATGGTTTAATCCTCCTTGCGGCCACGGACAATGGCGCGTCCCAGGCCGTGAAAGGTTACGCCAACCAGGGTACCCAGCACCAGAACCCACCCGATGATGTTGATGGCCCTGAAGCTGTCCCGGCCCGGCATGTAGAAATCGGTCAGCGCGGCCAGGCGTCCGTTGGGGCTGTGGCATTCGATGCAGGTCACGGCCTTTTCCTTGGGGGCCACCATGTGGGTGATGGGGAAAATGTAGCGGGTTTCGGCAAAGTCGTATTCGCCGCTGAAGGAAAGCCCGGCGGCCTGCATGCCGTTTTCCAGGGCCTTTTTCCAGTCGTACTCGGCCCAGTAGGCTCCGGAACCTTTGGGGCCGAAGAGCTTGGGAATCAGGAGGGTCTTGTTGATCTTGTCGTAAGGCTGCCTGCCTTCGTGCACCTTGAAGGGGAAGATGCGGGCGTTTTGATCGCTTCGGCTTCCCACCGGCCAGTTGATGTCCACCGGCTGGGAAGGATCGATGGGGTCCCGAGCAGTGATGGCGTTGATGGAGCCGTTGAACCAGAAGTAGGCCGGTTGCACATCTTTTTCCCAGCGGAAATCACCCTTTTTGGTGTCGTAGGTCGGTTTGCCGTGGGGTCCTTTTTCCTTATAGGGCTTACCGTCTTTCTTGTTGCCGGCCGTGGACCAATCCCAGTACATCTTGGTGGCGTTGACCCGGGCGAATTCCGGAATATGGCAGCTCTGGCAAGCCACCTTGTCGGTATGGTCGTTGGCCTTGACGCCCGGCTTATGGGGCGTGCTGGAGTGGCAGGACTCGCACATGATCTTGGCGGCCAGATCGTCCTCGATCAGGCTCTTGCGGTGGGTGGCGGCCGGGGTGGCATAGGTGCGGCCGGCGATGTTGTGCAGAGTGGTGGTATGGCAGCGCACACAGTCGAAATCCTGTCCGTCCAGGCCCATATGAACGTCCAGCATTTTGTTGGGTTTGGCCAGGGAAGAGTCCAGATCGCCGTGTTTGACGCCGTCGTCGCCCCCGCCATAGAAGTGGCAGGCGCCGCAATTGGCGCGCGTGGGGCGCCCGACGCTCTGGGCCACCAGGTTCCAGTCGGGCGGATTGTAGGTTTGATTGTTTTCGGCGAAAATAGTGGCCTCCTGGACCGGATGGCCCGCTCCGGTGGGGAATTTCTTGTAGGTGCCGGTCTGCTCGTGGCAGACCAGGCAGTCCACGGCTGCCTCGTCTTTGAAATTGAAGCTGCCGTCGCGCCAGCCGTAACCGGCGTGGCAGGAGGTGCAGCGCGGCTCGTTGCCGCTGAGATTGATGCAGAAGTTGTTGATGGAATGGCCGGCCTTGCCGATCCGCTCACCGGGCGGCACGTTGGGATCCAGCCAGGTCCAGTGAATGGTTTTGTGGAACTGCCCGGCGGCCAGTTCGTGGCAGGACAGACAGGCCTTGGTCACCTCGGGACCGGAGGTGAACTCTTTTTGCAGAATCTCATGCCGGGAATGATCCGCGGTGATCCAGATCTGACGTTCCTTGGTGGCCTGCTGGGCCATGGTGCGACCGGGGGCCTGGTTTTCGTCGAGCACCTCTGTTTGAGATCTGGCCGCTGAAACATCGATGCCTCCAATCATCAGCAAGCCTGTGCACAGCCAGCCCGATATGATCTTTGCCATGGCATTCATATATCTGCTCCCTTTGTGGCTATGGTTTGTCTTGCAAGCGGCAGGTTCAGGGTCAATTGGAAAAAAAAATCAGCGGGTCGCGAATTGAGCCGCACCGCGGGTCTAAGCCTGAAGGAATTTCGGCAACGGTAATGCCAGAAGGGGGAAGCAGGAGAAACAGCGCCGAACGCGAGCCCCGCGTCGAGTTCAGCTCCATTGATTACACATCTAAGTCCTTGTCGTCAATGGATTTCGACCTGATCCGACCGGCTAAAGGTTCATCGACCGCCGATCAGGAGGCCTTTGCCAAAGCGGTTTCTTGAGAATATCTGGCTCATTGCAAATTTGGTTTGATTTTCAAAAGAAACCGTGATCATCTCAGATCTTAGGGAGACACCAAAAGAACATCTCCGGGAAATGAATTTCGGGAAAGGGGGTTTTCTCGCCGGGCGACAGCCGCTGTTTGCGATAGGGGAATCGAAGAGATCGATGCCATCGCAGACGCGCCTTTGGGGCGAAGAGCCCGGCCGGCCCCCGTTCAAGCAGCCGAGCACGGCAGGCTCCAGCGCGTGCGGATCACCCTGTCCCGCGAAGAACCTGATGCACCGGGGGCTGAACGAAGAGCGGGCCTGGAGATCAGCCACCAACGGGCGCGGCCCCTGGTGGAACTCCGGCGCGTCGCACATGAACCACGCCTTCCCGAAGCGCTTCTTTGATGGCCTGGGGCTCCTGTCACTTCTTGATCAATTCCGCAAGCTTCAACGTGCTACATGAACCGCCGTGGTACGGAACCGTATGCCCGGTGGTGTGGGAGGACGGGGGGCGCGAGTCCCCCTCCTACCCGATGGGCACGGTCACCGGCTGGGGGACTTTTGCGCCCTGTCGGGCAAA
>NZ_JAABRP010000336.1 GCF_011390875.1 Thiocapsa sp. | reverse complement strand
CCGGTAATGCGCCCATCGAACCTCGAACCCACGCCGCAAAAGGCGAATGTTTCGGCAGATCCGATACGTTCGTAAAGCGCGGCCTCCCAGGTAACGACGGGCTGGCCCGCGGTCTGCAATGGCGCCACGCCGGCCAGCACCACCGACCGCAGACCTTCCGGGGCCGACTGCATCACCTCTTGAGGAGCGCGCCCGGTTGACAAGCGCGGGGGCGTTGGGTCAGAGCGCGCCTTCGCTGCCGGTATACATCACATTGTTGACCCGCCCGGAACGATCCGTGTAGCAGCGCCAGGGTGCCTCGGCGCCCGCCACGGTTGCCTCGACGGTGATCCCGGCCTCGGACTCCGCGACGTCGAAGACGGCGACGTCGCTTGCGGATTTTCCCGTTTGTTTGGCGATCGCCGCTCGACAGGCGCGTGCCGGGACCCCGGTGAGGTCGCCGCCGGTAACGGCCGGAGTTACGGTGGATGTGGTGGAGCTGCTCTCGACGCAGCCGGCGACGACGAACGACCCGAGCAGCAGTGAAACCGCTAATGGTTTGATCATTTTCTTGAGTCCTCGGTTATTTACGCGCCCCCTCCGGGGGTTGGAAAAACGGATCGGCGATTGACCCGAATGGGTGAGCGAGCCACGACTGCGGATGATGCGGGATCGCACGACCTTCAGATTGGGAAGACCAAGGGCGTCCAGGACCTCGCGCACGGCTGGATCGGACGGGTTCATCGGCGATCGCCTCATGGAAAAAAAGGATGAGGACGTGCAACCAACGAGCGGCGGTGCGACGCTCAACGGCGCTAGGTCGGCCAACCGGTGTCGGCCCCTGGTGAGCGTTTCCCTAGGGCTGATAGGCCGACTCGCGCAGATAACTTCCGGCCACCCAGCCGCTGGCGCCCGAGCCCCCCAGCGGCGCGACCCGGCACCAGCGGTGCCCACCCGATATGCGACAACCGAGGTTGCGCAGCACGGTCCCGTTGTCGACCTCGTCGAGCACCGTCTCGTGCGACGAGGGTCCGGCGCGTACATTCAGGGTGTCGCCCCGCGGGACGCCCGTCACCTCCCAGAAGTCCGGCCCGCCGGACAGACCATCCGCGAAATCCGCCGTCGGCGGGGCGGAACTTTGGTGATGGTCGCCGCCGATGTGGATGCTTAGGCTGTAGCTGGCCTGCTCGTCGCGCCGGGCGGCGGCGCGCATTAAGTAGACTCGGATCCGGTAGTCACCGCTGTCGGGCAGGGTTCCGTCGAAGCGGTTGCCGGAGCTGCTGCCGACAAAAATCGCTTCGTCGCTGCTGCCCGGCGGCAAAATGTTGAAGAAGTTCTGCGGATTGTCCGTGTGCAGCTCGACGGTCATATGCTGTCCGGCCTTGGCACCGAGCACGTAGTCCACGTCATCCCGGCCACGCAGGTGACCCTTGACCGTGGTTCCCGAGGAGCCGGCCTTGAAGTGCACCCGCTCCTCGCGGATGTCGTCGGCAGCCAAAGCGGGCAGCGCGAACAAGAAGAGCAGGAGCAACAGGCCGAGCGTTTTCATTTCGGGGCTCCGAATGGTGCGTCTGGGGTCGGGAGTGTAAAGATCGTGCACGGAGAGCAACATCGGGGAAATTCCGTCGGGAATTCCCTGACAGCGACGCTCATCATTTCCGCATACCATGTTTACCGGTCGTCTGCGGATCAACGTCGGAAATCGCAGCGTCTTCCGCTGCGGCAGCACCATGAGCCTTGGCCTTTCGGCGGGGCAAAAGCACACCGCAGACGTTGGCGGTCGGTGCGGCGATCGCTGTCGGCGCGGCCGCCTCGGCTCCGCCGGTATTCCGAGTCCGCACTCCTGCAATCGATCGCGATGCCCCGATGAAACGACTCATCTCCGTACTTTCAGCCATCCTCCTCGTCCCTGCAGCCTTGTACCTGATTCTCGTGAATCTCGCGCTCGGTCTGCCCGCAACACAGACCTACCTCAATGCCATACAGCCCGACCGCTTCGCCGTTGGCTGGGAGCAGGCCTGGAGCTGGTATCCGTTGCGCGTGGAGCTACATGGTGTCGCTGCCGATGGACAGACGGCGACCGAGCAGTGGCAGGTGGATGCAGCGCGGGCAGCGGCCTCGATCTCCCTGCTGCCGCTCCTGAAGGGCGAGATCCGCGTGCATGATCTGGATCTCGTCGACATCGACCTGCGTTTGCGCCCGCGGCCGAACTCCGAGCAGGACCAAGCCGAGAGCAGCTCCTACTTTCCCGTCATCCGCAATCGCGACCCCGCGGCCCTCGCGGAGCCGGAGCAGGACTCCGGAACGGTTGTACTGCGGATCGACGACATCCATGTCCGCGGCCGACATACGTTCTGGGTCTCCCATCTTCGCGGCACGCTACCCGGCGAGGTCCGCGGGAGCTTCAGCTTGGATACCCGAGCCGGACGGGTGAGTCTCGCGGGCGGGGCCTTGGACCTGATGCTCGAGTCGCTGCAGATCGCCGACGTACCACACGTGACCGACCAGGCATCCATCAGAGGCCGGATCGAGATACCGCCCTTCGTGATCTCCGAGGCCACCGGGATCGCGGCCCTGACTGTCCCCGAGCTCGATGCGCAGATCGACCTGCCTGTGCAGGACTTGCGCTTCCTAGCCTTGTTGACCGGCGATTTGGGCGGGATCGACCTGAGCGGAAAGGGCCGCCTGCGCGGCCGTGTCAACTACTCCCATGGCCAGCTGCTCGGAGGCAGCAAGCTCACCGTCGAAGCCCACGAGTTGAGGATGACGCTCTCGCGATATGTCTTCACCGGCGACGGCATCGTCGAGCTGCTGGTCGATCCAAAGGATACGGATCAGGCGGATCTTTTGGTGCGCTTCGACGCGGTGGAGGCGGCCCTGATGGCGGAGCAGGCGAGCGGAGAAACCGATAGCGAAGACACGCGGGCGCTGCCCCTATTCTCCGGTCACGGCCTCGAGGCCCTCCTGCATGCCGAGACGCGCGATGGGGAGCACGGAGCCGACCTCGGCCTGACCTTGACGATCCCGGCGATGGAGGCGCCCGACCTCGCCGTCTACAGCCGGTTGCTCCCCGAGAAGTGGGATCTGCGGCTCGTTGGAGGAACAGGCGCGGTGAAAGGCCGGATGCAGGTTGACCCCGATCTGCTCACGCTGGAGCTGGATTTGGACTCCGACCGGGCCGAGGTGCGCTCCCGGAATCGGCACGCGACGACGGACCTTCGGCTGCAACTGCGCGCGACCCTGGGTGGTCCCGACGGGACGATCCTCGATCTCTCCGGGACATCGCTGCGCATCGACGATACCGAGTTCGCCGCCGTCGAGCCTTCCGAGTCCGGGTCCGGGCACGCGCAGCCCTGGAAGGCGGAGGTCACACTGAACGATGCCGCCCTGACCCTGCCGATGCAGACAGCACGACACCGCGATTGGCGCGCTCCTCTTGGACGCCGATGACGTCCGTATCGCACTGGACGAAACCGAACTGTCTGGCGATCTGCGATTCGACCTGCTGATCCGCGACGGCTCGGCGTTGGACAT
>NZ_JAABRP010000335.1 GCF_011390875.1 Thiocapsa sp. | reverse complement strand
CCCGGAACCGCGCTCCGAGCGTCGCCGCCAGCCGGACCCCGACAACTGGCCCGCGAACCGCAGGGTCTCGCGCCCGTACTTGCGATTGACCGCGTCCAGCACCGCCATACGGCGCCGCGTACGGTCGTCCTCGCCGACCTCGGCGAACAGATCCGCCGGCGCCTGCTCCGCCGGGACCACATCCGACAGCAGCACCCCGGCCTTGCGGTAGGCATCGCCGGTGCGGAATAGTCGGTCGACCCCGCGGGTCGCGGCCCGCACCAGCGCCGTGCTGTCCTGCGTCGGCACGGGGAAACCCGGGGTCACGGCGTTGGCGTAGAACGCCCGGCCGGTGTCGAAGGGGTTGGTCTGCACGAACAACGTGAGCGCCGGGGCGGCGAGCCCCTGCGACCGCAGCTTCTCCCCGGCCCGGCTCGCAAACGCCGTGACCGCCGCTCGCAGCTCGGCCGGCGTGGTCACCGCGGCACCGAAGCTGCGCGAGACCATGACCTGCCGGCGCGGCGGCGCCACATCCTCCAGCGCCAGACAGGCTTGCCCACGCAGCTCCCGGGCGATGCGCTCAACGACCACGCCGAAGGAGGCGCGCAACCGCTGCGGGTGCGCCTCGCGCAACGCCAGCGCATCGGCGATGCCGATCGCGCGCAGACGCGCCCCCGAGCGACCCGCGATGCCCCAAAGGTCTTCCACCGGAACCCCCGCCAGCACGGCGTCGGGGTCCGGCAGCGCCGACCAATCGAGCACCGGCCCGGCCGGCCCCTGGCCCTTCTTGGCCAGACGAGTGGCGAGCTTCGCGAGCGTCTTGGTCGGGGCGATCCCCACCGCCACCGGGATGCCGGTCCAGCGCCGCACGGTCCGGGCGATCTCCAAGCCCAGGGCGGTTGGATCCCGGACCCCGGCCAGATCCAGAAAGCACTCGTCGATCGAGTAGACCTCGATCCGCGGGGCGAACCCGGCCAGCACCTGCATCACCCGCCGGGACAGATCCCCGTAGAGCGCATAGTTCGAGGAGAAGACCGCGGCGTCGGCCCGGCGCAGGACCTCGGCGTACTTGAAGTAGGGCGCCCCCATCGGGATGCCGAGCGCCTTCGCCTCGTTGCTGCGCGCGACCACACAGCCGTCGTTGTTGGAGAGCACCACCACCGGGCGCCCCTCCAGGCTCGGCCGGAAGAGCCGCTCGCAGGAGGCGTAGAAGTTGTTGCAGTCGACCAGGGCGAACATGGCGGTTGTTCCTGCGCGGATTCGCGCTCAAAACGAATGCACGACATGCGCAACCACGCCCCAGCTTTGTTGTCTGTTCCGTGACAGCGTCGTCCCGCCTTCGCGGTCGCACCGCGCATCGGGCGTTCGTGTCCCACTGCCGCATTCCCGAACCGAGGCCCTCGCGTCGCCCATGAGCCAGATCACCGTACCTCGTCACATCCAACTGCTCTGCCGCATTCTGCACGCAGCCCTGGATACCCGGCCCGATCCGGCGCCGCCGCCGTTGGCCGCCTTGACCGAGTCGTCCTGCCTGCTCGTGGAGGTCTCCGGCACGCACCCCCGAGGCGAGCAGGCTCCGCCCGGCGTCCGCCGCAAGCGGCTCGCCGAGGCGATCGCGCTTGCAAGCGCTGCACCGCGACGCTGAGTTCCCATCGAACGGGCCATTATGAAGATCGGGCGGGAAAGGCTCGCGTATGTGCGCGTTACGCCTTCAGCGCCGTGACGACCCGCTCCAGAATGGCATGCGCCTCGGCGGCGACCTGATCGGCCACGACGCGCTCAACCGCCGCGTCGAAAGGATGGTCGATCTCCACGCCAAAGGCATAACTCATCGGATTGCTCCAAAGGATTGCGGGTTTTTCGGGGGCACCATGACGGTCCGCCCGGACGGTCGGCGATCCGCGCAGAGCGACAACGTCAGTAACGTACCCGCCCCGGATTGGCGGCGTAGGCTTCGAGTATCTCGAGTGCCTCCGTCCGTAGGAGCGGAATCTCGGGGATCGCACGCTGCTCCGGCGGCCTTGCCAGCTGCTCGTGGATGAAATGGTCATCGAAGCCGATGCCGGCCGCGTCCTGGATGCTGAACCCGTAGAATACGCGCTCGATCCGCGCCCAGTAGATGGCACCGAGGCACATCGGACAGGGCTGGCCGCTGGTGTAGAGCGCGCATCCCTGCAGGCTGACGCTCTCGATCCCCCGGCAGGCATCGCGGATTGCGACCATCTCGCCATGCGCGGTTGGATCCCGAGTGGCAATGACCCGATTCCAGCCCTCCCCGATGATGCGCCCGGCACGCACGATCACGGCACCGAATGGCCCGCCATCACCCGCTGTCGAGCCCCGATCGCCCAACGCGATGGCGTGCCGCATGAAGTGCTCATGATCGGACCAGACGCCGGCCTCGCCGACGCCTCGCCCCGAAGACTCGGATTGTACGCTCACATCAACCCCCATCGGTTCGCGGCTGCCCGAGCCGCCCTGTCGTGATCTCCCGGTAGAGCGTCATCAATACCTCGTTGGATTTTCCACTCGATCGTCCGTAAGGCGCTCGCGTCTTGGTGGCTCAGAGATCATGAGCGGACCGGAGCTTGATCCGGCGATCGTAGCGCAATTCTGCTCGATCTCGGCATCGGTGGTGTACGGCCTGTAAGGCGTCGCCGAGAGTAACACGGCGACGACGCGGTCAATGCGCGCGGCTGGAACTGGCAGGCACGCCTTGGCCCGGGCATTGCTTGCGCACTGACCATCGCGCCAGCGCGCCGTTGCCCGAAGCCCGTTTCAGCTATGACTGATCTGATCAAATCCCGCGATTCCGTTTCGCTCTGCTGTCCCTTCTGCGGACTCGGGTGTGACGACCTGTCACTGCGCAACGACGAACGGCTCAGTGTCGACGTCCGTGGCTGCGCCATTGCCGGGGCACGATTCGCCGATCTCCTGTCCGTTCCCGGCACGGGGCACCGTCCACGTTTGCGGGGTGAGTCCGTGCAGCCCGAGCAGGCCCTAGCGGAAGCGGCGCGGCTGCTGACTTCTGCCCGGCTCCCTTTATTCGCCGGCTTGCGCGGCGATCTGGGTGACCTGCGCGGGTTGCTGACGCTCGCCGCAGTTTGCGGCGGGATGCTCGAGCACGCCGAAGGCGCCGCGCTCGCTCGCGTCGCTCGGGTATTGGAAGAGACCGGCTGGCTGGTGACGAGTCTGGGCGAAGCACGCAACCGCGCAGACGTCGTCGTCATCATCGGAGACGGCGTGCTCGCGGCGTTTCCGCGGCTCGGCGAGCGCGTGCTGCATGCCGCCGATCGGCTGCACGGGGAGAATCCGCCCCGTCTCATCTTGATCGGCGAGGACCGGGACGCTGCAGACGCTTTGGATGCGGAGCTGATCAATATCGGGCGGGCAGACCTACGCAACTTCATCGCCACGGTGCGCGCGCGCGTCGGCGGCCGCGTGATCTCGGGCGACGCCTTCCCGGTGGCCGGGCCACTGGCCGAAGCGCTGGCGGCGGCACGCTACCCGGTGCTGTGCTTCAGCGCGGCGGCGCTC
>NZ_JAABRP010000334.1 GCF_011390875.1 Thiocapsa sp. | reverse complement strand
ACGGTGATTCACGCTGTTGCCGCCGACGCGGACCGGGATCTGGGCGCTGGGATGGATGAGCCGCTCGATCTCCCGGATCCCCTGCTTGATCAGCAGCAAAAAGCGGATCACCTTGATACCGCCGGCGGTCGAGCCGGCACAGCCGCCGACAAAGCTCGCGAACAGCAGCAGGATCTCGATGAACGGAGGCCAGTAAAAGAACTCGGCGGTGGTAAACCCGGCGGTCGTCCCGATCGAAACCGCTTGAAACAGGCCATGGGTGAAGGCGTCGTCCCAGGTGATATAGGTATCGGTGTAGAACAGGGCCAGCGTGGTGATTGCGGTCACGGACGCCATGATGAACAGAAAAAACCGCAGCTCGCTGTCGCGCCGATAGACGCCGAGATCAAGTCTGTGAAAGGCGACGAAATGCAAGGCGAAGCTCATCGCCGCCAGCAGCATGAAGAGCACCGCGATCATCTGAATCAGCGTGCTGTTGAAGTAACCCATACTCGCGTCATGGGTCGAGAAGCCGCCGATGGCCACGGTGGAGAAGGCGTGGCCGATGGCATCGAAGAAGGTCATGCCCGCAGCCCAATAGGCCAGAGTGCAGGCGACGGTCATCGCGACGTAGATGTACCAGAGTGCCTTGGCGGTCTCGGTAATCCTGGGCGTGAGCTTGGCGTCCTTCACCGGGCCGGGCATCTCGGCCCGAAAGAGCTGCATGCCGCCGATCCCGAGCATCGGCAGCACGGCGACCGCGAGCACGATGATGCCCATGCCGCCCAACCATTGGAGTTGTTGACGGTAAAACAGGATGGCCTTGGGCATGTCGTCGAGCCCGACGATCACGGTTGCGCCGGTGGTGGTGAGCCCGGACATGGACTCGAAGATCGCGTCCGTCACCGAGAGCATGGGTTCTTCGGCAAGCAGGAAGGGCAGGGAACCGGCCAAGCCGAGGCCGGTCCAAAACAGCACGACGACGAGGAACCCGTCCCTGATGCGCAACTCTTGGCGGAGCCGCATCACCGGAAGAAAGGTCAGCAAGCCGACTACGAGAATCAGTAGAAAGGCAGCCAGGAAAGGCCAAATCTCGCCGTCCCGGTAGATCAATCCGACGACGACGGGCGGGAGCATCGTGAAGCTGAACAGGGTCAAAAGCAGGCCGAGGACCTTTTGAACGGCGAACAATTTCATCGCGCATCCCGACGCATCGGTCGGCCTCGGTCGGTCATCACGGCGTGCGTCGCTGCCGCTGGGCCCGCTACGACTCCGGAGGATCGATACGCACGATGAACCTCGCCGCATCCCTCATCGCAGTGTCCTTGTTGCTGTTCATCGCGATCGCGGTCGCGGCCCTCTTCCTCGCGGGGAGCGACAGCCGCTCCTCCAACGACGACGATCCTCCGCCGCCGGCCTGAATGTCCGTCTGCGTGTCGGTACCCGGCCGCGCGACGGCCTGTAGCACGCCGTCGCGCGGGCGCGCTCGAAAGCCGCGAGGTTTCGACGCAAAGCATCGTCATTCTCGGGCAGTGCAGTCGCCGAGCCGGCAATATACCCGCAGCGAGCGGCCGTCCCGGCACGTGACCCGGTGCTGCTCCCACTCCGGTCCCGAGGCTTCGAGGACGCTTCCCGCGTCTGTCAGCGCGCAACCGCGACTCTCCGCGTAACGTTCGGCATAGTATGCCCAGGTACCGACCGGCTCGCTCCCGGCGCGGCGATCGGGCGGGTCCGAGATGGGTGCCCGGGATCGATCGGGCCCTCGTGCGCCGACTCCGGCCGCCTCGCGGTGTTCATCCCATTTCCTCCTGAGCGAGCTCAAGGCGTTTCCGAGATTCTCGGCATAGCGTTCGGTCACATCGGTGGACCACTCTTCGCCGGTCGCGGATTTCCGCACCTCGCGGGCACGCAGCAGGACACGTGTCCCGGCGGTCTCTTCAACGAAGGACGCGGAAATATGGATCACATTCCGCGCGCCGAGAGGATCGTCTGGGTCGCTCTCTTCGAGGACCTGCTCGAACCCCGCCGTCCTTGCACCGACCTCCGGGACATTCCACCCGCGCCTGTAGGCCGACTCGATCGCGAAGTCTCTGGCCTGCTCAGGGGTTGCCCCGAACAGAAGAACGCCGGGCACGGACGCGGCGGCGATTCCGATCGCGAGGAATCCGAAGGCGATCGGGCCGATTCGGAACATCAGCGTGGGGGACGGTCTATGTGTCGCATACGACGGGTTCGTCCGCGGGCGGCGCAACCGAGCGGACGTTCGAGCCAAGAGCTTGCTCCGTTCATCGTGACCGCGTCGGACCTGACCGCGGCCATCTGCAATCCGAAACGACGGCGCCGGATCGGCGGCGCTACAGGAGACCGCGGCACTCGCCGTTTTGGCATTGCACCAAGACGCTGTCCGCATCCACGCAGGGTACCTTGTGGATCTCCCCGTCGCTGCGCGAGTCGATGAGGATGGAGCCGCGAGGCTCGACGTTGCAGCCTCGAAGACGCGCATACTGTTCTGCGTAATAGGCCCAGCTGACGCCTTCCGACGACGGCGAGAGCGCCATCATGTTCTCGCTGTCCGGGATCCGCTCGACGGGTGGCTCCGGAAGGGGTGCGGAGAGCGGCTCGGGGAGCGACATCGGTTGGGTTGCGGCGCCTGACTGGGTTCGCGGCAGAGCAGGTCTGGTGTCGACAATAGGTGCGGGGCTTCCGGCGGGCCGGCGCGGTTCCGGGACGGGCGCCGAGGGCGCGGCGGCGACGCTTGTGGTCGGCGCCGCCGGGGAAGTCTGCTCGGTTGCACTCCAAGCGGGCGTCGCTGCGTCCGGGGCTCGGCCCGATGCCGACGATGCCGCCGCCGCGTCAGATGCCGTCTCGCCGCTCCAGGCCGTTAGAGGCGGGGGTGTGCCGGTATCGGCCGGCTCGGCACCCGCGGTGTCGACGCTGCCGGAGGCAACTTGATCCTCGTTCTCGGTCCACGCGTCGCCGACGGGAGGTGCCGCCCGCGCAATCCGAGAACGGTTGCGCGACCAGGTCGTATGAAGGGAGCGAAGCGATTCCTCCAGCGACGGGCGAAAAGTCTCGGTGGTGTCGATGCGGGTCGGTTGTCCTGCGGGCGTCGTCGAGACGAGCGCCGAGTCCAAAGCAACCTTGACGCCGTTGCGGTCTTCGAGAAAGTGGGACGTCACCTCGACGAGGCCGCCGGTCGCGGCCGCATCCGGCCCGAGAGCGCGAGCGAGAGAGGAGCTCGGATCAAGCGGTCGCTGGACGACCAAACGACCGTCGGTCGACTCGGTGATGACCCAAGCTCGGCTCCGCGCCGATCCCATGGCCAACGCTTGGACATCGGCGCGGTTTGCACCGAGAAATTCCATCTGCGGACGATTCCCGATCACGAAGGATCCGGGTTGCGGGTCGTAGGCACGACTTCCGGGGTCACCGGCGCACCCGACCTGCAGCGCGCCGACCAGTGTCGAGATAAGGATCAAAGTAGCGGGACGCAGGCTCACGGCAAACCCTCGAACAGAGAACACGTATTACCGCGGGC
>NZ_JAABRP010000333.1 GCF_011390875.1 Thiocapsa sp. | reverse complement strand
CGAGCGCGCGCGGGACCATACGGCTGAGCTTGGCGGCCACTTGGCCACGGCCCGCAGCGCACGCCCCGGAATCGCAACACTGCCCGCGAGTCCGCGGCGGCACGGGTTGCCGCCCTTCCGTGTGCGTGCTGCATCGCCAAGCGTCGAACCAGGAGCGGCAGCTCGCCTTGCGCCTGGACCCGTTCGGCCCATTCTCGGACGATGACGAACACCAACTCTCGGGGACGAGGATCGGTGGGTGAGCAAGCCGTCGAGGCCGAAGGAATCGACAACGGTCCGCCTGCGCGCTGATCCGAACACGCCGGATGACAGGACTTGCAGGATTGCGAGTCCCCCGACTTCTTGTGGCTGAATTGAGCCTGGCGCGTTTTTCCGCGTCTCATTCCGGAAAGCGTCTCGTGAGAGACTCAAAAGAACCGACTTGCGGCAACGCGATGACCGAGCTACCAGGTTGCTCGCCTGGAAGGCCCCCAGACAGCGTGTGACGTTTTTTGTGCTACGCTTCGTAAGCACACTAAACCTTGCCGACTCCGGCGGTCGTCAAGTCTGCCGGGGCCGATTCCATCCAAAAACATCGCATACCGCACTGGGTGCGGTTTCATTTGAGGCAGCTGATGGAAACGCTCGATGTCTTCTCGGTTCGGGAACTGCGTACTCGCTCGGGCGATCTGCTCAGAGACGCCGAGCGCGGACAACTTGCGCTCATCACGAAACATGGCCGACCCGCGATTCTCGCCGTGCCGTTCGACCAACGGCTGCTCGATCAAGGCGTGCATCGCGCTTTGGCACTGACCCTGTTCGAGAACCGGCAACTGACACTCGCCCAAGCCGCGAAGGTTGCGGGGCTTTCGCTGGATGGGTTCATCGATCTGCTGGGATCGCTCGGCCTAGCTGCCGTGGATTATCCGGCGGAGGAGTTGGCGGATGAGCTTGGCGCCGCCTTGTGAGGGCGGGTTGACGGGCGGGTCACAATGAACAGGATCGTCGTCGCGGACGCCGGGCCACTGATTGCCCTGGCTCGGATCGAGCACCTGTCGCTGCTGTTCGCGCTCTACGGATCCGTGGTGGTTCCGGAGGCCGTCCTTGCCGAGCTGAGCGTGGGTTCCGATCGGCCCGGAGCGCGAGTCTTGTCGGCCGCACTCGCCGAGGGTGTCATCGAACCGCGGGCGCTTCCTCGCAGCTGCGAAGCGGACATGGCCGGTCTCGGTCGATTGCTCGACGCCGGGGAATCAGCGGCCATTCTGTTGGCGCAGGAATCGCAGTGTCGCTTCCTCCTGATCGATGAGCGCCGCGGACGACAGATTGCCCGGCGCCTCGGAATTCCCGTCGTCGGACTGGCCGGAGTGCTGCTGGCCGCCAAACAGCATGGTCTGCTGGAGTCTGTTGGGTCGGTGTTGGCAGCCCTGTCGCGACAGGGCTATCGGCTTTCGGATGCGCTGGTCGCAGAGGTCTTGCGCTTGGCCGGGGAGACGGGTCGGCAGGACCAATGACGCGCTTTTCGTGACGTCCTCGACCGGGACGAAGAGCGGCGCGCCGGCCTTCCGGCAGGGCTCACAGCGCCGCAATCTTCTCCCGCTGCGTCTGCAGATTGCCGATCGCCGTGGACTGCTAGGCGAGCCGGGCACGCTCTTTGTCGAGAAGCTCGAGTTGGCGAGCTTTTGCCCGATCCGCGCGTCTGCTGGGGACAGACCACCGTTGTTTCATTCGTTCTTCTTTACTATTAAACCTGGTCTGCCCCTGGTTATCCCTCTAACCTGTCATTGATCGGATTGCCCGCCGGCTCGCGCCGCCTGTTTCGACCACTCGCTGCAGAGCTTACGAAAGGAGCGGCTGAGATCGAAGGCTTGCCCGAGGTCCATGGCGGCCGAGAAGGCCGGTTGATCCGTCGTTTCTCGATATTTGCCTCCGGCCATCCGTTCACCCAGCCAGCCTTTCGCGTCACGCGGTTGCTCGGGGTCGAAACCCGGTGAATGCGCGTATGCAAAGCCGCGCTTTCCGTGAAGGGATGCCCCGGAAGCAAGAAACCATGCCTCGTACTCGCGGTTGGCCAGCACGACCGAGACGGGCCGGTGCGGGACAACGGCACGAGCACGCTCGAGAACCTGCGGTGCCAACTCTGCCGGACAGTCGTCGTCGGCGTCGAGCAGCACCAAGATCCAGCCTTTGTCACCCGCTTTGGCGGCAGCCAACAGCAGGTGGCGACGAAACTCCTCGTCTCGGTTCAAGAATCGATCGCGCCGGACGCGGATCGGCTGGGAAACGGCGGCGTGAACGTCGGGTGTCAGCCAAGCGCAGATGCGGCGCAGCAGAATCGGCAGGGCTGCAACTTCTCCGTCCCCCTCGACAATCGAGACGACGGTCGTCATGTCTGTGGATCGCCGAATAGATCGGCCTGGCGCCGATCCTCGGCCGCGAGGACCTCATCGTCCGGCATCAGCTGGTTAAGCCGAAGAAGTTCTCCGGCGGTGAACAGCTGATCCCTCAATGCGGAACGTGACGCCTCGTCGAGCGAGGCGATGCGTGTCTCGCCGGCTCTGGAGACGACGGCCAGCAAGGCGTCTGCCGACAGACTCAAGTCATCGAGCAGGTCCGGGCTATGACTGGTGACAATCACCTGGGTCTTCTCCGAAGCCCGCTGCAGCGCCTCCCGCAGCGCGGCAGACGCAGCGGGATGGAGTGCCGTCTCGGGCTCCTCGATGCCGATTACCGTTGGCGCGTAGTCCCTATTTCCCTGAAACAGCGCCGTCAAGACGCCGAGTGCGCGGAGTGTCCCGTCCGACATGTTCTGGGCGAGAAAGCGCCAGGGGTGCTTGGCGCCGGCCATGTCTTGGCGGAACTCCAGGGTTTCCATAGGACCGATGGCCTTGCGCTCGACACCATGCACCATCGGTACGACGGTCTGCAGGTATTCCTGGATGACTCCCAGCGCATCCGGTGCCGTGCGCTCGAGATGACCGATGACACTGGCGATGTTCTCTCCCGCAGGCTTCAGCAAGCGTCCATCCTGGGGTTTCTGTAGCTCACGGATCAGCTTCGGATTCAGGTTGTAGAACCCCATGGCCGTCAATGCATCGAAGACGGGGCGAAATACCGACAGGCCCGATGCACTGACCAGGGCCAAGCGATCCGAGGTCACGGAGGGGAAACTTGCCTCGCTGCTGGCCTTCAGCTCACCGCGTTCGAGTCGAAAGTAAGGCCCCTTGCCGACACCTTCGAGCACGCATTCCTCGGTCTGTACCTCGTATCCACCCCCGGAGAGCGCACCGACATTGAACGCATAGTGACCCGGTCGGCCGTCGCGCAAGCGAAACTCCAGCCGCATCCCAAAATGTGTCGGATGGCCACTCGATCGGCGGCGCACCTCCGACAGTCCGCCACGTTCGCTCAGGGCATTGTCCAGCGAGCCCGTCAAGGCGTCCCGTACCAGGTGCAAGGCGTCGACGAAGTTGCTCTTGCCCGAGCCGTTCGCGCCGACCAGGTAGGTCAAGGGGCCGAGGCGGGCATCGCAGGTGGCGATGCTCTTGTAGTTTC
>NZ_JAABRP010000332.1 GCF_011390875.1 Thiocapsa sp. | reverse complement strand
CAGGCGGCCTGTTCGTTCAGCACCACGACATCCGTGACCGCGAGCTCGCTGTGGGTGAGCGTACCTGTCTTGTCGAAGACGATAGTGTCCACACCGGCGAGGTGCTCGATCGCCTCGCCGCCCTTCATCAGGACGCCGTGCGCGGCGGCCTGGTACATCCCGGACTTGAAGGCGACCGGCGTGCCCAGCTTGAGCGCGCAGGAATAGTCCACGAGAAACACGGACTGCAGGCGGGTCAGGTTGCGGGTCACCCCGTAGACCACGGCACCCGTCCCCAAGGTCAGATAGACCCGCTGATCGGCAAGACGATCGGCCTCGCGCTGGGTGTCCGAGCGCTTGTCCAGCGACTCCTGGATAAAGCGGGAGATACGCGCGGTCGTGGTCTCATCGCCGACCTGCGTCGCCTCGATGCGCAGACGACCCTCGATCAGGACCGAGCCCGACACGGCACGGCGCGTCGCCTCCTTGCGCACCGGGACATCCTCGCCGGTGACGGCGGCCTGATTGACCAGGGCGCTGCCGCCGACGACGCGGCCGTCGACCGGGATGGTCTCCCCGGTGCCGACCACGACTACCTCGCCGGGCATGACCTGATCGCCCGGAATCTGCGTCAGCTCGCCGTCGCGATCGACCCAGGCCATCGCCGGCTCGGGTCGCAGCAGCTTGCGCAGCAGGCGGTCCGACTGGCGCTCGGTGCGCCGCTCCAGGAAGTTGCCGAGCGCAAGCAGAAAGTCGGTGATGTTCGCCGTGTAGAGCTCGCCTCTGGCCGCCGAGAGCCCGATCGCAAGCGCGTCCAGCACCTCGACCTTGATGCCCTTGCGGATCAGGGTCTCGGCACCGGTCCCCAAGGTCGAGGCGACGTTGGCCACCGTCAGCGCGACCTGGAGCGGGCGGTTCAGGAAAGGCAGGAGTGCGATGGTCGCCGCGGCGGTGACCATGGGGGCGATCTCCGCCTCGCGCGACCCGCCGCCCGTGAAACCGGGCTCGATCCGCGGCGAATAGGCATCCAGTCGTCGGAGCACGGCGTCGCGGGCGCCGGCGGATTCGCGATAGACCACCACCATACTGCGGGCGCCGCAACTCGCCCGTGCGCTTGTGACGACGCCGAGTGGGTCCATCCAGTCTTCCAGGTCGTCGGGGTCGAACCCCGGCGCGCCGAGCGCCGGCACGCGCAACCGCAATCGCCCGGGAAGCTCATGGACGATGCGATAGCGCATGTCGAGTGGCGGCAAGCCGGCGGTCATCATCGGGTCAATCCACATCCGGCGCGCGTGACGCGCAGACCAAGCGGGCTAGGGTGCGTCGCGAAAGACGGCCGTCGCAGAACACGGGTCCGAGCAATCGACGTCCTCGAACAACCAAACCGCGTCTGCCGCCGAGGCTTCGGGCGTGGCAACGTCGGGCCCGGGCACGAACAACCCATGTCATCACGACGACGTGGTTGACTTGGACTGGGCCGCATGATGCAGCTCGGCCTCCGCGTCATGAAAGCGTTCCTTGGCTTCCTCGATGCCGCCTTGCAGTGCCGACCAGACCTGGACGACGCCTTTGATCGCGGTGCGCTGGACGCTTTCGTTGGTGAGCAAATAGGTCGCAGCAGCGCCGATCAGCAGGCCCTTCAGGAAGCGATCGTTGCCAAAGTCGAGGAACGAGCTTGATGGCTGCGCCTGCAGAGGATAGGCGTAACCGGCCGGCATCGTGCCGTAGCCTTGCGCGTATCCATATCCCGGTGCGGCCGACCCGTAGGCGGCATAAGCGCCCATATGAGAGGCTTGGCTACCGGCTTGGACCTTGTGCGCCTGTGCGCCCGGGTCGGCCGCCATCGGGTAACCGTAAGGGTAATAAGGGCTGTTCATGTCGATCCGTCTCCGTGTGAAAGTGCCGGCAGCGCGGCCGCTGGCCGGTCGGAAGTGATAAGGGACGAGACTCATCGGGTGTCGCCGAACGATCGGTACGCTTAGGGGGCGTTCATGGGGCGCGTATCCGGCGCGCACGGCTGGTTCCCTGACGGGGCGAGCGTCGGTGACGGGGGCGCACCCGTCGAGGCCGACCGCGCCCGAGCCTTGAACACGGAGCGCGCGAGCAAGACGAGGGCAGCCCCGGCGAGGAGACCGCCGATCCCTTCGGCCAGGTTTTTGTGCACGCCGTGGCGTTGACGCTGCCGATGATCACTCATGGGCGTCGCCCCGTGCCTCTGCCCAACGCTGCAGACCGTAGAGCGCCAAGGTGCCCGCCGCGAACATGATGCCGAGACGCATCAGGCCCTGTTCGGCGACGCTGGACGCAGCCGCACCACCGATGGCGGTGGCCACGGCTGCGGCGATCGCCGTCTTGCCGGTCTCGGAGACCGCCGCGGTTGTGGTCAGGTCGCCGGACTCGACGCGTTGCAGATTGGATGCGGCGGCGACACTGCCGCCGACGACAGCGCCCAAGGTGGCGAGTCGGACCAGGGTCGCGCAGTCCGCGCCGCCGGTTCGGGTCGCGGGTTGAACCTGTGCTTGAACGAGCCCGTGATCAGACATCGGATGGTTCCGCCCGATCTGTCGGCCGTGGTCGCTGCGGGCCTTCCTTGACGCGATCGACCCCCGTCTTGACCACCGATTTCGCCTTCGCGCCCGTCTTGAACAAGGCACCTTGAACGGATTCGTTCGTCAACACGAGGACGGCCGCGGCGCCTAGGAGTGCGCCTTTCCAGAATTCCGAATCTTCCAGATTCAGCATCTTGGACAGACTCGACAAACCGTTGCCTCCGTTGGCGATCTCGTCGACCAGCTCCGACATGCCGGGGCCTCGCGGTCCGTGACCGGTGCCGGAGACGGGCGGGTGAGCGGGCATGGCGCCGAAAGGCGGGGCGTAGCCGGGGTGAGGCATGCCGGGCGGGACCAGACCGGAATAGGGCGGCGGCGAGGGATAGCCGGCGTGCGCTTGGGCTTGGGCATGATAGGCCGCCCAGTAAGGATCGAATCCCGGCGCGAGACCATAGCCTGCCGGGTGCGGCGCCGGACCCGGATACATGCCCGGAGTGGGGCCTTGCGACATCCCCGAGTAGGACGGGGGTGCCCCGTATCCGGGTTGACCGAGGTGCGCCCCCGGTCCGGGATAACCGCCGGCCATGCCGGTGTGAGGGCCGTTCGGAGGGGGCGCGTTTGCGCCCTGAGTCGGGGTCGTATGAAAGGCGGCTGCGCCGGGGGCGAAACCCGTTGCGGCCGCGCCTTGCCGCGGTGAATCCGCCGCCGCCGGCTGACTGGCTGCCGCCGTGTGTCCCTGTTGACCGTTGCCGTGATCGCTCATGCTCAGTGTTCCTTGTCGGTGTTCGATCGAGTCGGCACAGCGCCGGCTCGCCACAAGTGATACTAAGCGAATGGTAACGGTTCTTGTTTATGTTCTCAACAAGGCATGATGCGACGCGTCTTGCGGCGCCTAAACCGCGCTAAACCGCGTGCAGAGCGACATGCGTAGTTTTCATTTTGCGTTTGGCTTCGGAGATGTCCTCGACTCCGGTG
Source organism: Thiocapsa sp. (assembly GCF_011390875.1). Lineage (GTDB taxonomy): Bacteria > Pseudomonadota > Gammaproteobacteria > Chromatiales > Chromatiaceae > Thiocapsa. Next base: position 41 of record NZ_JAABRP010000332.1, on the reverse strand, counting down.
AGACGCGGTTTAGAATTTAATATTTTTTAAGACTTTAAACC
>NZ_JAABRP010000331.1 GCF_011390875.1 Thiocapsa sp. | reverse complement strand
GACAGCGCATCCTATGGTGTCGGGTTCGTCCCGATGAAGACACCGGCAGTACCGCCCATGTGGGGCGGGGCAGCGTTGCTGCTGCCCTGGTTGGTGCTGGCGTTGGGGCTCGGCGCGACCTTCGTGCTGTGGCACGCGGAGCGTCGTGCCGCGGAGGCGCAGGTGGATGCCCAGGTCCAGACTTGGACCGGGAAGATCGCATCCGCGATCGACTATCGCCTTCGGAGTCGGATTCAGGTGCTGCGCGGGGTCGCCGCGTTGTTCGATGCCTCGGCCGACGTGACGCGCGAGGAGTTCCGGCGCTATGTCGAAGAACTTGGCCTTGCCGAGGATTATCCCGGCATGCAAGGGATCGGCTTCTCTCGGTTCATCCCGGCGGATCGTTTGGCCGCCCATCTCGATGCGGTCCGAGCGGAGGGCTTTCCAGATTACCGCATCCGTCCCGCAGGCGAGCGTCCCTTTTATACCGCCGTTCTCTATCTCGAGCCCTTCTCGGGCGAGAACCTCAATGCCTTCGGCTACGACATGTCTCCGGATCCCGTTCGATGGGCCGCGGCGAGCCGAGCGCGCGACAGCGGGGAAGCGGCTCTGTCCGGCAAGGTCACCCTGGTACAGCAAATCACCGACGACCGACAACCCGGCTTTCTGATCTTCGTACCCGTCTTCTCGGGCTTAACCCCGGTCGACGTCGCGTCTCGGCAGCTGAATCTACTCGGTTGGGCGTTCGCACCGGTGCGGATGGATGCTTTGATGCACGGCGTTCTCGACGCAGTCGGCCTCGATGGTCTCGGCGATGCGTTCGAGGTTGCGGTCTACGACGGAGACCGACCGACCCGAGAGGGCCTGCTCTTTGCGAGCAGTCACGCGGACACGGCGACGCCGTCGGCGTCGACAATCCAAGCCAGCCAGCAGATCGAGCTCGGCGGCCATCGTTGGTCGATCCGGGTCGTGCCTAGCCCGCGTTTCTTGGCCGAGCACATCGCCCGAACGTCGACCGCGGTTGCCTTGGTCGGGACCCTATCCAGCCTCCTTCTGGCGTTTCCGGTCGGCGTGCTTGTCGTGAGCCACCGGCGGGTCGCCGATGCGCTGCGGTTGGCGGACGAGGCGAATACGCACCTGAGGGAGCGCGAACGCGACCTTCTCTGGGCGCAACGCACCGCCCAGCTGGGCAGCTGGAGCTTCGATGCGGTGACCCGGCAGGCGATCTGGTCCGAGGGGATGTATCGAGTTTGGGCCCTTGACCCGAGCAAGAGTCCACCGAGTTACGAGGCTCATCGAGAGATCGTTTCGCCCGCGGACTGGCCGCGTCTGGATCGTGCCATCCGAGACGCATTGCGCAGGGCGAAACCCTATCAACTTGAATTGACGATTCGGCGGCCCGACGGCGAGGAGCGGTCGATCATCACCATCGGGACGCCGGAGCAGAATGCGGCCGGCGACGTCACCCGACTGACAGGTACCGTTCAGGATATTACCGATCAGAAACGCGCGGAAGCGGCACTCTATTTCACCCGGGCCGTCGTCGACCGCATGAGTGATTCCGCCTACTGGGCGCGCTCGGATGGACGCATCCTGTACGCGAATGCGGCGACCTGCCGTATGCTCGGATATCGGGCCGACGAGCTGCACTGCATGTCCGTGATCGACATCGTTCCCGGCGCCACCCAGACCGATTGGGACGCCCATTGGCGCGAGCTTCGTGGAGCCGGCTCGTTGCAGTTCGACGGTTTTCACCGCACGAAAGCCGGCGATTCTGTCCCGGTCGAAATCCATGCCGATCTCATCCTGTTTCACGGGATCGAGTACGCCTGCCGTCTAGCGCGGGACATCAGCGAGCGCCGCCGTATCCAAGAGGCGTTGCGCGATCAGGCCGTCCGCGACACCCTGACAGGGCTCTTCAATCGCCGCTACTTGGACGAGACGTTGCCGCGCGAGATGCACCACAGCCAACGGACAGGGGAGCCGCTGGCCGTCGCGATGCTCGACCTGGATCACTTCAAGGAATTCAACGATCGCTTTGGCCACGATGCAGGCGATGCCGGGCTGCGCGCCATCGGCGGTCTTTTGAACGCAGCGCTGCGCGCCGAGGATATCGCCTGTCGCTACGGGGGCGAGGAGATCACCTTGATCCTGCCGGGTGCATCGGCCGTCGATGCGGCCGCACGGCTGGACGAGCTACGTCTCTCGGTGATGGGTCTGCGGCTGTTCAGCCGGGGCCGAGAGTTGCCCACCGTCACGGTGTCGGCCGGTGTCGCGTGCGTCGAGCCGGGCGAGACCGATCCCGATCGGGTCTTGGCAAGGGCCGATGCGGCGCTTTATCGGGCCAAGCAGCAGGGTCGAAATCGGGTCGTGATAGCGGCCGAGTTTGAGTCGACCGCGGCGGGGCCGCGCTCAGAGAAACATCAGGATCGTGAGATAGTGGCTGATGCTGCCCGCAAGCACGAAGATGTGCCAGACGCCGTGCGACCAGGCGAAGCGCCTGTCGAGTGCGTAGAAGACGATGCCGAAGGTGTAGAAGAGACCACCGGCGACGAGTCCCCAAAAACCTGCCGGGGGTAGGTTTGCCATCAAGGGTTCGAGGGCGAGGACGATGAGCCATCCCATCGTAAAATAAATGACCATCGGCAGGATCCGCCGCCCTCGACGCGCAAGACTGTCGATCAGGATGCCGATCACGGCGAGGGTCCAGATGGCGCCGAACATCAACCACCCCGTCCTCCCCTGCAGCACCAGCAGGCTGAATGGGGTATAGGTGCCGGCAATCAGCAGATAGATGGCATTGTGGTCCAAGACCTTGAAGACCCGCTTCGCCCGCCCCCGCAGGCTGTGATACAGCGTCGAGATGAGGTAAAGCAGGAAAAGTGTCGCGCCGTAGACGCTGAAGCTGACGATGCGCAGCGCACCGCCCTGAATCCCGGCGAGGGTCACGAGCACGGCCACACCGATCAGCGCGAGGACTGCGCCGACCAGATGCGAGATGCTGTTGAAGCGTTCTCCTGCGTACATCGGATGCGATTTGTTGCGGGATCAATTCCCGGCGATGCGTTGTCCGCCGACGAGCCACGTGCGCAGCCGGTTCGAATCACCCACGGGGGTGAGCTTTCCGACCGCGTCCAGGAAGACGACATAGAGTCGACGCCCGTCGATCCGGGTCTGCATCACCAGGCAATGGCCCGCCTCGTTGATGAACCCGGTCTTGCTCACCTCGACATGCCATTCCGGATTCCTGACCAGCGGGTTGGTGTTGCGGTACTGCAAGGGGCTGCTGTCGGCGAATGGATGTACCGTCATCTCCCCACGCGAGCTGGCCTCGCGAATCAATGGGTACCGGGCGGACGCGCGGACCATCTTGACCAGGTCCTCGGCCGTGGAGCGGTTGCGGTTGTCGAGCCCGCTGCTGTCGGCAAAGGAGGTGTCGTGCATTCCGAGCGCTTGGGCCTTGCGGTTCATGGCCGCGACAAATTGCGGCGTCCCGCCCGGCGAGGTGCGCGCCAACGCGGCAGCTGCACGGTTATCCGAGGACATGAGCGCGACCATCAGCATCTCGCGGCGCGACAAGGTCGCCTGGCCGATGCGCAGGCGC
>NZ_JAABRP010000330.1 GCF_011390875.1 Thiocapsa sp. | reverse complement strand
TCGGCCAAGTCCTGTTCGGGCAGACCGTGACCATCTCCGGCGATGTGATGCGCCAGTTCGACGCCCGCGCCATCGCGAATCCGAAGAAATGGGTGGTTTGGGAGGCCGAGGACGGCGGCGGCGGCGTGGTGCCGTTCCGCTATCGGCAACGCAACTTCGTCAACGCGCTGCAATGGGCCATCGGCCTCGAGATCTTTCTGCTGTCGGATGATCCGTGGCGCGTGTTCTTCACGACGGATCATCCCAACGGCGCACCCTTTACGGCCTACCCGGAGCTGTTCCGGCTGCTGATGGATCGGGACTATCGGGCGCAGTGGCTCACACGCATCAATCCCGCGGCGGCCGACGTGACGCTGCTGCGCCATCTGGAGCGGGAATATAGCCTGTACGAGATCGCGATCATGACCCGGGCCGCGCCTGCGCGCCTGCTCGGCCTGGCGGACAAAGGGCATCTCTCTCCAGGCGCCGTTGCCGACATCGCGGTCTACACGGAGCGCGAAGACAAGGCCGCCATGTTCCGACGGGCGGATCTGGTGCTGAAGGACGGACGCATCGTGGTAGAGGAAGGGCGGGTCGTCTGCCTGCCGCGGGGACGCACGCACGCGGTTGCGCCATCCTTCGACCCCGCGATCGAGCGCCCGCTCGGCGCCTATTTCGACCGCTATCACCTGGTTCGCATGGAGCACTTCGCGCTGCGCGCCGGGCACATGCCCGAGACCCTCGGCATGGACTTGGCCATCGAGCCGACCCCGGATGCCCGGTCGCCGGCCATTCCCTGACGCACCCTTTCACGAGCCCCCGGACAACAGCATGAGCGAGTTGATTCGCGAAGTGATTCTGACCACCCGCCGCGCCGACGGCGGCACGCATATCGCGCCGATGGGTGTGCGCACGCGCGGCGACGAGATTCTGATCGCGCCGTTCCGCCCTTCGGGCACGCTGCGTAATCTGCTGCGCGAGCGCACTGCGGTGATCAATCTGACCGACGATGCCCGGCTTTTCGCGGGTTGTCTCACCGGGCGGCACGACTGGCCGCTGGTGCCGGCGGAGCGGTTGGAGTGCGGGCGGCTGCGCGATGCGCTGGCGCACCAAGAACTCGTCGTGCAGAGGATCGAGGAGGACGCGCAGCGCCCGCGCATCTACTGTCGTGTCCTGCACGAGGCCAGCCACCGGCCCTTCGGGGGGCTGAACCGTGCCAAGGCGGCGGTACTGGAGTTGGCAATCCTGGTCAGCCGCCTGGAGATGTTGCCCCGGGACAAACTTGAGCGGGAGATGGCCTACCTGCGGATCGCGATGGACAAGACCGCCGGCCCCGACGAGTGGGAGGCCTGGACCTGGCTCGAAGAGCGGGTGTTGGCCTACGGACAGGAAAAATGCGCATGACGGGTATGCTGGCCAGCGTGCTCGACGTGGAGGAGGCCCTTCTGGCGCTGAGCGGCGGCGCCGACGTGATCGACTGCAAAGACCCGCGCCGCGGCGCATTGGGCGATCTGCCCGCGGCGACCATCACCGCCATCGTGGCCGCGGTCGGCGGCCGCCGACCGGTCAGCGCTACCGTCGGCGACCTGCCGACCGAGGCCGATGCGCTGGTGCCGGCGATCCGCCGGGTCGGCGAGACCGGTGTCGACTTCGTCAAGATCGGGGTCTTTCACCCTGTCGCACTGCCGGCGCAGCTGCCGGCCATGGCGCTGCTGGCGAGAGATTTTCGACTGATCGCGGTGTTGTTCGCCGACCGCGGCGTCGACCTGTCGGTGGTTCCCGTGCTCGCTGCCGCGGGATTCGCTGGCGTGATGCTGGATACCGCGGACAAATCCGAGGGCGATCTCCTCGATCACCTGTCGCTGCCGCTGGCTGCAGACTTCGTGGCGGCGGCACACCGCAACGGCTTGCTGGCCGGATTGGCCGGCAGTCTGCGTCGCGCCAGGGTTCCGGCAATGCTCGGGGTCGGGGCCGACTATCTCGGCTTTCGGGGCGCCTTGTGCGACGGCGTGCGCACGGGGCGGCTGTCCGCCGAGGCGCTCCGCGATATCCGCGCGCTGATCGCGGGCGACCTCCCGATCACCCGCGATGCCGCTTAGTAACGGTTCAGAAACAACTTAGCCATTCTGGTTCATCCCCCCTCTCCCCAACCCCTCTCCCGCGAGGGGAGAGGGGCTAAGCGCCGACGGTTGGTTGTGCCTCGCACGGCTCGGCACAACCTACGCCCTCTGGCTCTGTTTAAGGTATTGAAAAATATTAACTTTTAAATCGCGTCACCACAAAGGTCGGAAAAATCCCGGAGCCCGACACAACATGAAAATGACGCATGTCGCTCTGGACGCGGTTTAAAACAGATGCCGGCGCTTGTTCTCGGTCATCAGTGCGTACTGCAGCAGCTTGAGCTCGGCGTCCGGCATCACCGCGCCGCCATCGGCGTCGTTCAGCGTCCAGGCCCGCGCCGTCGCCGGCGCGACGCCGAGTTGCCGGGCGATGTCGTCGACGCCGAGCGCGTGGGCCTTCATGATCCCGCGCAGGATGAGGCTATTGTCGTGCATGGCGTCGCCCCGCGTCGGTGATCAGTAGTCTGTGATGACGACATCGGAGAGCCGGTTTGCGCGGATGTCCTCCAGCGAAGGCAGAAGCGCGTAGGGCACGAGATCCTGCCCCGAGAAGCTCTTGCGCGCGCGAACCCGCGCCAGCCACGCGGACAGGTCGGGGCGGGCGTCGATCAGTGCGCCTTCGCCGGCAATGCAAAGCAGATGGAGATAGGCCGTCCAGTGTACGTCGGCATAGCTGTAAGGCCCGATGATGTACTCGCGCCCGCGGAGCTGCGTGTCCAGCGCATCGAGCATCGGCAACAGCGCCGAGCGCGCCTCGGCAACGGCGTCGTCCGCCACCGCATGATCTTGCACGGCGGCTCCGGCATCGCCCAACGCCCCGACGACGACGGCATCGACGATCCGCTGCACCAGCGGCCCCGCATCGCTGCGGGCGATATCCACCCAGTATTCCTGACGCGCCAGCACTTCGGCATTGCGCGGCGGCATCCGATTGCCGAGCCCGCGGCCCTCGACGAAGCTGACGATGCCGAGGTCCCCGCAGACCTGGTAGTGCGCCTCCTTGAGTGCCGGCATCATCCCGCTCGGCGAGATGCGCAGATAGTCCTCGGAGCGTTGCTCGTCGGCGGCGATGTCGAGCACGCGGGTTTCCACTTCCAGGCCCTTTTCGGCGGCGATGATCAGGCACTTGAGCGTGTCGGCATCGGCCGGATGGCCGAGCAGCTGCATCACGTATTGGGTTTTTTTCAGGTCCCCTGCGGCACCGTAGCGGTCTTCGGCGTCCAGTGCCTTGGCGGCGCTTCCGAAGGCGAATAGGTCGGTCATGCTGTCGTCTCCGCGGTGGGTGGTCCGTCAGGCGACGGACTTGAGGCGTTTGTTCCGAATCTCGTCGAGGGTGGCCAGCACGTCGTAGGTCGCGCGTCCCGACGCCCCCTTGCGGGCTCGTATTCGCGTGAGCCAAGCGGCAAGCGCGGCGTGCGGGTCGAGCAAGCCCTGCTCGCCGCTCATCAGGCAAAGATGCACGTAGGCGGTCCAATGCACGTCGGCAAGCGAATACTG
>NZ_JAABRP010000329.1 GCF_011390875.1 Thiocapsa sp. | reverse complement strand
GACTCGGCGCCTCCGGACCCCAGGTGGTCGAAGGGTGGTACGGCCAGCCGTATCCGAAGCCGCTCGCCCGAACGCGCGAGTACGTCGAGATCGTCCGCTCGATCGTCCGGCGCGACCAACCCGTGGAGTTCCACGGCGAGTTCTACGACATGCCGTTGCAGGGAGGGGCCGGGCTCGGCAAAGCCCTCAAGTCGACCGTGCACCCGCTGCGCAGCGACATCCCGATCTACCTGGCAGCCGAGGGCCCCAAGAACGTTGCGCTCTCTGCAGAGATCTGCGACGGCTGGCTCCCGCTGTTCTTCTCCCCCAAGGAGGACCAGTTCTACCGTGACTGCCTCCAGCAGGGCTTCGACGCCTCAGGCGATCCGACCAAGAAGGATCGTTTCGCGGTGACGGCGACGGTGATGATCATTCCCGGCGACGATGCCGAGAAGTGCGCCGACCTGGTGCGCCCGTTCCTCGCGCTCTACGCGGGTGGCATGGGAGCGAAGGGCGCCAACTTCCACTACGAGGTCTTCGCTCGCATGGGCTACGGCGACGTCGCCGACCGGGTGCAGGAGCTGTACCTCGAGGGCAAGAAGGCAGAGGCGGCCGCTGCGATCCCGCTGGCGATGGTCGAGGACGTGGCCCTGGTCGGCCCGCCCGACAAGATTCGCGACGAACTCGACCGGTGGCGTGAGACCTGCATCACCGAGTTCCTCGTCAGCGGCCCCGCGATGGCGCTGCCGAGCTTCGCCGAACTCGTCCTCGGCTGATCTCCTATGGAGGCTTGGTTGTCAAGCGGTTCTTCGCTGGGGCTGGTGTTGACGGTGCGTGTCGTGCTGGTCGATGCTTTGGTGTCGGGGAAGGTCGCCCCGTAGACGCTGTCCGGTTCGGACGGTTTGGGGGGCCTTCCCCGCCTTCTTGCTGCGGCGGCGGGCTCGAACGTCGGCGGGGACGGTCCAGTGTGCAGCGATGATCGCTTTGGCTTCGTCGGGGTCGACCGGGCGGCCGTCGGTGTCGCAGATGACGTAGGGCATGCCGCGGTGCATGACCGCCCAGAAGCGTTCGGCGAGGTTCGCGGCGACGACGCAGACCGCGCCGAGGTGGTCCTTGCCGCGCTCGACCATCTGGATGTAGTAGATGCGGGCGAGTTGCGGGTCGGTGCGGCGGGCGTTGTCCGCGGCGCGCACGAGGGTGGTGCGTAGCAGCGACGATCCGGCTTTGGACATCGGTTGTCCTTTGCGGTCGGTGTCGCCGGTCTCGGAGGCTTTGGGGACCAGACCGGTGAAGGACCTGAACTGCTTGCCGCGGGCGAAGCGGGTCGGGTCGCCCATGGCAGCCACGAGTGCGGGGCCGCTGACGTCGGCAACGCCCGGAAGGCTGCGGGCGAGCTGGGCGGGGTCGACCCAGCGATAGCAGGACTCTCGTTCGGCGGCATGGGCGGTGAGCTCGGTCTGCACAGCACGCAAGAGCCTGACTTCGGTGGCGATCTCGGCGGCCAGGTCCGCGAACGCGACCGCGGGGTGGCCGGCGTAGAGCTCGATCGAAGCGCCGGCAGCGTCAATCCACTGCCGGGCCCGATCGGTGCCTTGTTGACCGTTGGATGACTTGGCGATCAACGTCGTGAGCCGCTTCTCACCCGCCCTGACCAGGGCGTTCGGATCGGCATATCGTTCCAGGACAGCCAGGTCAGCAACACCGAGATCACCGGTCAGCGGCGTCATCGGCATCAGCTGGCGGGTCAGGTCCTTGATCCGACGCTTGTGCACCGCACCCTGCTCGGTGAGCCGATCCGTCACCCGCACCCGACGATCCAACGCAGCGCGTTCCGCTGTGGGCAGCACCAACGGTTGCAGCCCGGCCGGGTCGAACAACGGCAACCGAGCGAGCGTGTCAGCATCGATGCCGTTGGTCTTGGTGTGCCGCGACAAGAACCGGCGCAGATCGTGCGCCTTGGCCGAGCTGACACGATGCACCACATGACCGCGGGTCGTGAAGAACACAGCGATCGGCATCCACGCCGGTCCAGTCGGTTCCATCACCACCTCCAGCCGGGTGCCGGGTGGGCAGCCATCCAGCGCCGCCGCCTCGATCTCTCCGAGACTCTCGAGCGTCGGCCATGCCTTGCGTTTCGCGAGCGTGGTGCCCTCACCATCGAGCACCCGCACCGTGTGCGCGCTCGCGATGCCCAAGTCGATGCCGACCAGGCGTCTGTGATTCATCTCGTTCTCCTTCGGTCGTGTCGGTTGTTGCACCGGCTCGCCCGCAGGAGCGACGCACGCATCAGGCCACGGTCCCAAGGAAGACACGCGCCAACCGCGGCTCCCACTCATGTGCTGTAACCGGCATCGACCTCATGGGCTCGAGCCACTCTCCTCATCCGGGGCATCCGTGGCCGGCCGGGTGTGGCAATCAGACGACCGGGACCAAGCCCTCACGGACCTCCCCCAGAGGCAATCTCGACGCCACCCCCCGGACCAGCCGGGATGACCATGCAACCCTGGAACCTCAGCCCCGTGGTGGATCCACGGGTGCCGATGTCCCTTACATGAGTTCAACGCTGTGTATGCTGGCATACATGCAGAGAACGACCGTGAAGCTGCCTGATGAACTCGATGCCCGCCTCCGCCACGAGGCCCAGCGGCGTGGAAGCACCGTGTCGGAATTGACTCGTGAGGCAATCGAGAATCTGCTCGGAGTCCACCACGGAAAGCGACGGCTGCTCGCCGCTGCCGCGGGCGCAAGCGGCCGCGACGACATCTCGGAGCGAATCGAAGAGATCCTTGCCAACGAGGTCCTGCCATCGCACTGATCGTCGACGCCGGGCCCCTCTACGCCTACGTCGATCGTGACGACCGGCACCACGCCGCCAGTTTGGAGCTGCTCGAAACGCACGCAGGACCACTCATCGTGCCGACGCTGGTCATCACCGAAGTCACCTACCTCCTCGGCACACGCCTCGGTGCGGACGCAGAAGTGAGATTCCTCGGCGACCTCGCCGCAGGGAACCTCCTCGCTGAATCGGTCGCCGCCAGCGACTGGATGCGAATCGCCGAACTCGTCGCCGCGTATCGCGATCTCCCGCTCGGAACGACCGACGCCTCGGTGATCGCGACGGCTGAACGACTGGGCACACGCGACATCGCCACTCTCGATCGCCGGCACTTCACCGTCGTGCGATCAACGGTCGGCGACCTCACGCTTCTGCCGTGAATCGGTGAGCACGTCGAACGCCCGAGGACGCATGCGTTCCTGCGGACTCGTTCTCGGCTGACGGTCGAACCCCGTGTCGACCGTCTCGGCGATCTCGGGCACGCGATGGCCGTGATCAACGGGGCGATGGCCGTCGGACTACCTCGAGGGCGTCCTCGACGGCGACGTGTCGCTGGCGGTGCTCGCCGAACTGATCTCGGCATCCGACCCCGAAGAGGCCCAGCCGGCGTTGCCGTCGTCTTGCGGCTGGGGCCCGTCGGGCCGCATCCTCTGGTGCCCGCGTGTAGGGCGTGCAGACGAGCGCAGTGTGGCGAGCAGCACCCCGGCTGCGACGATGACGCCGACCGCGATCAGAACACCCGCTGCGGTTCGCCAGCCGTCGCTGAGTGGCAGCACGCGCAGCGGGAGCGGCGCGAGATGG
>NZ_JAABRP010000328.1 GCF_011390875.1 Thiocapsa sp. | reverse complement strand
ATGGACGAGGCCGAGCTCGTCGACACCATCGTGCACGGCGACGGACCGCTGCTGCTGGGCAGCTCCGCGGCCATGGACAAGGTCCGCTCCATGATCGCCAAGGTGTCGCGCAGCCAGGCGCCGGTGCACATCGTCGGCGAGTCCGGCACCGGCAAGGAGCTGGTGGCCCGCCTCATCCACGAGTCCGGACCGCGCGCCGGCCAGCCCTTCGTCCCCGTGAACTGCGGCGCCATCCCCGCCGAGCTGGTGGAGTCCGAGCTGTTCGGACATGCCAAGGGCAGCTTCACCGGCGCCACCGCCGACCAGGAAGGCCTGCTCCGTTCCGCCGAGGGCGGCACCGTGCTGCTGGACGAGATCGCCGACCTCCCTCTGCCGACCCAGGTGAAATTGCTGCGCGTCATCCAGGAGCGTACCGTGCGGCCGGTGGGCGACACGCGCGAAATAACGGTCGACGTGCGTTTTCTTTCCGCAACGCACCAGGACCTCGGCAAGCTGGTCGCCGACGGGCGCTTCCGCGAAGACCTGTATTACCGCATCAACGTCATCGAGCTGCGCGTGCCGCCGCTGCGCGAGCGCGGCGACGACGTGCTCGAGCTGGCGGACTACCTGCTGGCGCGGCTGGCCGAGCGCAACGACCTGCGCAAGCCGGTGCTCAGCGATGACGCCCGGCGCATGCTGCAACAGCACAAATTCCCCGGCAACGTGCGCGAGCTGGAGAACACGCTCGAGCGGGCCCTCGCGCTGTGCGAAGGCGGCCGCATCGAGGCCGGCGACATCGAGCTGCGCGCCCCCACGGCCGGCGCGAACAACGGCCATGCCGATGCTGATGCCCCGGCCGCGCCCGCGCCCGCGCCGCGGCCTGCGACGGATTCCTACGTCAATCCGGACGACAGCAGCCTCGACCACCGCATCGAGGACATCGAGCGCGCCGCCATCCTCCAGGCCCTCGAACAGACCCGCTACAACAAGACCAAGGCGGCCAAGCTGCTCGGCATCAGCTTCCGCGCCCTGCGCTACCGCATCAAGAAGCTCGGCATCGAGTGAGGCGGCGGAAACTGACGTATCGCGTCAGTTTTTGACGCTGGGGCGTAGGTTGCGCTGGCGGTCCCAGGTTTTCGGCCCCGTGACGTCAGCTTCATAAATCCATATAAATCATTGCACTAGACCGATCCTGGCGGGGTTGGCACGCTGCTTGCTTCATCCCTGCAACGTGCGGTGTATTCCGCGATCGGTTTTTTCAACACTCCCAGGGAGTATTCATATGCATAAGCAGCAGAAGGGCTTTACCCTTATCGAACTGATGATCGTGGTTGCGATTATCGGCATTCTGGCCGCCATCGCGATTCCGGCGTACCAGGATTACACAATCCGCGCGCGTGTTTCGGAGGCTGTGAATCTTGCGTCCTCAGCGAAGACGACTGTCAGCGAGAACATTTCCAACAATGGTGGCGTGTTGCTTGCAGCAGCCGCAAACGGCGGTACCGGGAACTGTGCCGGTGTTACCCCGATTACGACGGCGATCGGCAACGTTTCCAGTCTGAGCTGTGCTGCCGGTTCAGGCGCAATCACGGTGTCCACAAACGCCACCGCCGGTTCCGTGACGTTGGTGCTGACTCCGACCGCTTCAGGCGCAACCGGTGCCGCGACTACGTGGGCTTGCACGCAGACCGCAGGTAGCGCCAGCCATGTGCCAGCGGAGTGCCGCGGCTAAGGGGTGACCAAAAAGCTCCTTGAATAAAGGCAAAACGAGCCTACAACGCCCCCATCTGGGGGCGTTGTTTTTTTGTTCGGTTGTCGCTTGATTAGAGTTGGTCACAACGGTGGGTTGAGTTAGACTCCAGACGATTATGTGAACCAGTCGGCAGCCGCCAGGCTAGCCCGACGGGACACTGCCGATTCTTACGCACCACATGACTCGGGCCCGACTGACATCCATGGCAGCGAACGTCCAACCCCGGCTTTCCGGCCTGCCCCGACGGCTGGTCCAGGAAGGCGTAATCAACGAGTCGATCGCGGCGGAAGCCGAGACCGAGGTGCAGAAGTCTGCCAGCGCATCAATCGTCACCTACCTGGTTGAGAAGAACCTCGCGGATGCGCGGGATATAGCCGGCGCGGCCTGCCACGAGTTCGGCGTCCCGGTGCTAGACCTCGACGCCATCGAGATCGAACTCGAGACCGCCCGCCTGATCGATGAGCGCCTGATGCAGAAGCACCGGGTGCTGCCACTGTTCCGCCGCGGGCGACGTGTGTTTGTCGGCGTGTCGGACCCAACCCGCCTGCAGGCCATCGACGAGATCAAGTTCGCCACGGGCATGAGCATCGAGGCGATTGTCGTCGAGGAAAACAAGCTCGACGCCACGATCGCGCGCCTGTCGGAGGCGCTCGACACAACCATGGACAGCCTCGGGGGCGAAGACCTCGACCTCGAGAATCTAGACGTCGCAACCGAGCACGACGATGCGGCGGCGAATCTTACCCGCGACGAGATCGACGACGCGCCCATCGTGCGCTTCGTCAACAAAGTCCTGCTCGACGCCATTCACAAGGGCGCCTCGGACATCCATTTCGAGCCCTACGAGAAGTTTTATCGCGTCCGCACCCGCCTCGACGGCGTGCTGAAGGAAGTGGCGCGCCCGCCGGTGGCGCTGGCGAACAAGGTGACGGCGCGTATCAAGGTCATGTCGCGCATGGACATCGCCGAGCGGCGCATACCTCAGGACGGCCGCATCAAGCTGAAGTTGTCGGCCAACCGCGCCATCGACTTTCGTGTCAATACGCTGCCAACACTGTATGGCGAGAAAGTCGTGCTGCGTATCCTCGACCCGAGCCAGGCCAAGCTCGGCATCGACGCGCTCGGCTACGAGGAATTCCAGAAGCAGCTCTACCTCGACGCACTATCGAAGCCTTATGGGATGATCCTGGTCACCGGCCCCACCGGCAGCGGTAAAACCGTGTCGCTTTACACGGGCCTTAATATTCTCAATACCGAGGACCGCAACATCTCGACCGCGGAGGATCCGGCGGAAATCAACCTGCCGGGTGTCAACCAGGTCAACGTCAACCCGAAAGTGGGCCTGACCTTCGCCTCGGCGCTGCGCGCCTTCCTGCGCCAGGACCCGGACATCATCATGGTGGGCGAGATTCGCGACCTGGAGACTGCGGAAATTGCCATCAAGGCCGCGCAGACCGGCCACCTCGTGCTCTCGACGCTGCACACCAACGACGCACCCAAGACCCTGACCCGCATGGTGGACATGGGCGTCGCCCCGTATGCCATCGCCTCCTCCGTCAGCCTGATCATCGCCCAGCGCCTGGCGCGCCGGTTGTGCGACAACTGCAAGGAACCGCGGGAGATCCCGAAAGAGGCGCTGCTGCGCGAGGGTTTCACTGAAGCAGAGGTCGACGAAGGCCTGACGATTTACGCGCCCGTAGGCTGCAGCAAGTGCAACGACGGCTACAAGGGACGCGCCGGCATTTTCCAGGTGATGCCCATCTCCGAGACCACGGGGCGCATCATTATGGAAGGCGGAAACTCGATGCATATCGCGGCCCAGGCCGAGAAAGAGGGCCTGTGGGACCTGCGCCGCGCCGGCCTGGTGAAAGTGAAGAACGGCATCACGAGTCTCGAGGAAGTGAACCGCGTCACAATCGACTG
>NZ_JAABRP010000327.1 GCF_011390875.1 Thiocapsa sp. | reverse complement strand
GCCGCCACGGCCGCAAGTACACCGTCAGCAGCAAGGGTCACGTGCGCAACGTCGGCGAGGGATAGGAAGTTCAACCAGCACGGGCAGCTGGCGTCGGGCGGCCGCTATCATCGCCCGGGAGGCACACGGCAAGCGCCGCGCTCGAGCCGACGGAGATGGACGGGGATGAGGTAGCCCTCTCGGAGGGAACCGCATCGTCGATTTGTCCTTCCCTGCCGAATCAGGCGATGCATCGCATCAGCTACCGGCCCCCCTGCGCCCCTGAC
>NZ_JAABRP010000326.1 GCF_011390875.1 Thiocapsa sp. | reverse complement strand
GGTACGCGGTTGGGCACCCCTGCCCAACCCGCGTGTTGCGGCTTGGCCGCGACGCTCTCAAGGCTTGATGTAGGTAAAGCCTTGCTGCTGGAGACGCGACAACTCGGCGACGCCGCTCGGCACGATATCGGCTTCGCTCACGTCGTACATGTCGTCCATTTCGACATTGCGCCCTTTCAGGGTGTTCGCGCAGACCTCGAACGCCACGCCTTGCTGTTTCAGTCCATCGATCCGAGCGGCCATGTCTTGGTCGGCGTTGGCCGCCTTCATCTTGGTACCTTCCAAAGCGTCCGGCTCGACGACCAACGAGATTCCGTCACCGTGCATGACAACCTTGACCTCGATATTGTCGGCTCCGACCGCGTCGATGTGATTCTGAATGTTGCGCAGAGCGGCAATCTGCGTTGCCGCGTCGTCGACGTTGATGTGGTAGACGACCTTCTGACTAGGGTATCCATCGTCGGCGTACGGGGCGCCGACGACAAGCAGGAAGAGGGACGAAGCCAGGATGATACGTTTCATTGGATTTGATCCGATGGTGGTTGTTGTCGGTTCTCGTGCGCGAGTGTCGGCCCGGTCTGCGTGCAACACGATGCACGATTTGCCGATGCGTCGCGCATGCAGCTTCGCGCGGAGTTCCGACCGCGCAACTCAGGATAGGTCAAGAACCGCCCGATAGTTCAGCTTTTCGAGCATGGGTATGGGAGGCGGATCGCCACGCGCCAAGGCACCAACGGAGAGAGGGGTCGGAGCACGGATCACGGTTTCCTGCTATCGTCGGTGCCACTGTTACTGCAAGACAACGAACGATCGGTAGCCCGACAGGCTCGCATTGTCGCCGCCGTCTTCCACATGCAAGTCATCTTGCGGGGCATCGATCGCAACGCGATCTTCTTCGCCGACCGCAGCACATGCTGAACGCCCTTCGAGACGCGACCAACGGTGGCTTCGTCCCAGGCAATCACGCTTCCAGAGGCAGATTGCGATCATGGTCGGTCGGCGCACTAAGCCCGGCGCGTCGGGCCGTCCGAGGAAAGAGCCAGTCGAGACCAATCGCGTCGATCTGCCGATATGACCGGGAAACCATGGGCTTATCCCGGTTTTCGCTTCTGGTTCTTATGCCGATTAAACGTACCTCTTGACGTACGTACGAAATATCGGACAATCGGCGTTTGTGGCTTATTGGAGGTGGGTCATGGCTGCAATTACGGCCAGCGAAGCGCGCGCAAACCTGTATCGCCTGATCGACGAGACCGCATCCTCGCATCAGCCGTTGCTGATTTCGGGGAAGCGGAACAGTGCAGTGCTGGTTTCCGCGGAAGACTGGGAGGCGATCCAGGAGACTCTGTTTCTGCTATCTGTACCTGGTATGCGCGAATCGATCCGGGAAGGCATGAAGACGCCCGTGAACGAATGTGCCGGTGATCTAAATTGGTGAACTGGCAGGTGGTTTATACGAAGCAAGCACAGATAGACGCGAAGAAACTGGCGTCAAGTGGGTTGAAATCCAAGGCACAGGAGTTGTTGGCGATTCTTGCCGAAGACCCATTTAAGCGGCCACCCCCTTTCGAAAAACTCGTTGGCGATCTTGCGGGTGCCTATTCAAGGCGAATCAATATACAGCATCGGGTGGTATACGAGGTTCGGGAAGGGGAAAGGATGGTTAAGGTGCTACGGCTATGGAGCCATTACGAATAACGTGGACCCGTTGCGCTGAGCAGAGATCGCTCGATTGCCGCCGCGCCCATTGCGCATCAGCCTGCCGAGGTTAGCCATGCACCGCCGCAAACTGCCGATCGGGATTCAGACTTTCCGCGAAATCCGTGAGGATGACTATTACTATGTCGACAAAACGGGCTTTGCGCGCCAGTTGGTCGACGAGGGGAAATACTATTTCCTCTCGCGCCCGCGGCGCTTCGGCAAGTCGCTGCTGATCGATACCCTGGCCGAGCTGTTCGCCGGCAACGAGCCGCTGTTCGGAGGGCTGGAGATCCATCCGCACTGGGACTGGTCGACACGCTATCCGGTCATCCGGATCAGCTTTGCGGAGGGTGTGCTTCAGAGTCGCGACGCACTGGACGCACGCATTGCTGATCTGCTGCGCATCAACCGCGAGGCACTGGCGGTCGCCGTCCATCCGGATCTCGACATCGCCGGGGCCTTCGGCGAGCTGATTCGCAAGACCCACGCCCACTACGGACAACGTGTCGTGGTCCTGGTGGATGAATACGACAAGCCGATCCTCGATAACCTGAACGATCGCGACACGGCTCGCGCGATGCGCGACGGACTGCGTAACCTCTACTCGGTGATCAAGGGATCCGACGCCCATATCCGTTTCGCCTTCCTCACCGGGGTGAGCAAATTCAGCAAGGTGAGCATCTTTTCCGGACTCAACAACCTGAATGACATCACAGTGGATACAACCTACTCCGCCATCTGCGGCTATACCCCGCAGGATGTAGAAACCGTCTTTGCACCGGAGCTCGAAGGCGTCGACCGCGATCGGATGCGTGACTGGTACAACGGATACAACTGGACGGGGGAGGCCGTCTACAACCCCTTCGATCTGTTGTTGCTGTTTCAGAAACGCGAATTTCGCTCCTGGTGGTTCGAGACCGGCACGCCGACCTTTCTGGTCGATCGGCTCACCGCGCGCGGCTATTTCACGCCCGACCTGGCCAGCGTGCGTGCATCGGAGGCACTGCTGTCGACGTTCGACGTGGACAGCATGTCGCCCGAGGCGTTGCTGTGGCAGAGCGGTTATCTCACCTTTACCGGTTCGCGACGGATCGGCGCACGGCTCGAATACAGCCTGGGGTACCCGAACCTGGAGGTGGAGTCGGCGTTGAACGACGCGCTTCTCAAGGGACTGATGGGCGATCCCATGCAGGCCGAGCGCGCCGTCAGCCGGCTCTACGACGTACTGGTGAGCGGCGATTTCGAGGCCCTGCGCGCCCATGTCGAGGCGCTCTTCGCAGCCATCCCGCATCAGTGGCATGACGGCCATCCGATCGCCCGGTACGAAGGCTTCTATGCCAGCGTCTTCTACAG
>NZ_JAABRP010000325.1 GCF_011390875.1 Thiocapsa sp. | reverse complement strand
CGACCTGACCCTCAAGTTCAACGGCCGGATCTGGCTGTTCGAATTCAAGGTCGTGGAGCTTGCGCCCGAGGGGCGCGCGCTCCAGCAGATCAAGGAGCGCGGCTACGCGGACAAATTTCGCGCCGCCGGCCAACCCATCCACCTGATCGGCATCGAATTCAGCCGCGAGCGGCGCACTCTGGTCGGCTTCGAGGTCGAGACCGTTTAGCGGCGAAGCGCGGACCGAAACTCGACGCATCCCGGACGATCATCGCGCCCCCTTCGATCGGATGCTCAGTACTCGGGCGCAGGTCGGACGCGTGA
>NZ_JAABRP010000324.1 GCF_011390875.1 Thiocapsa sp. | reverse complement strand
CGGCCTCCGAGAAGGGAGCAACCATCTGGTTGGCGTCGAACCAGTCAAGCTCGCCGCCGTTGTTGCCGGTCGGTCCGAGCGAGTGCTCGCGCGCGAGATCGCCGAAGTCGCCGCCGCCCTCGAGCTCCGCGATCACCTTCTTGGCTTCTTCTTCGTCCTTCACGAGGATGTGGCGTGCCTTGTATTCCGTCCGGGTGGCGTTCTTCTTCACATCCTCGTAAGCCTTCTTGAGCTCCTCTTCGGTCGGCTCGACCTCCTCGGCCATCGCGGCCAAGGCGGCGTTGGAGAGGATCTTCATGCGCTGCATGGCGACGGCCACCTCGGGATCCTCCTCGAGCTTGCGTCGCGCGGCCTCCTGCGAGGCGACGACCAGGCTCATGAACTCGTTGAACGCCTGCTCTTGCAGGGCCGGGGAATTCTCTCCCTGACTCTGTTGCAGGCGCTCGAGGAAAAAGAGTCGGAACAGGTCCAGGTCATACGGGGTGCCGTTCACCGTGGCGATGATGACCTCATCGGTCTCCGGCACTTTGGCCTCTTCGGCGAGGACTGCCCCGGCGGCCATCAAGGCGCAGAGAATGAGAGGAAAGCGACTTGTTTTCATGATGATGATTTCCGTGTGTCAGATTCAGTGGCATCCGGGATTCCGGGGCTGCAAGGGGGGCGAGGGCGCTCTACCGGGTGTCGTGCGTGGTTCGACCGATGGATGCGCTCGGATCTCAGGTCGGAAAGACCCGCTTGAAGGGCTTGACCTGCACCTCTCGGTAGACGCCGGCTTCCAGATAGGGATCCGCGTCCGCCCATTGCTCGGCCGCGGAAAGATTCGGGAATTCCGCCACGATCAGCGACCCGGAAAAGCCGGCCGTGCCGGGGTCCGGGCTGTCGATCGCGGGGTGAGGCCCCGCGAGAACCAGGCGGCCTTCGTTCTGCAGCGCCTCCAAGCGCGCGAGGTGGGCCGGTCTCGCCCCGAGACGCGCGCCGAGACTCTCCGGGTTGTCGACGGCGATGATGGCGTAAAGCACGTCAGTCGGCCTCCAGGGTCGAGGGTTGATCCTTCATGTGTCGGGAGAGATAAACGGCTTGAGCGATCACGAACACGATCGTCATGCCCATCATACCGAAGAGCTTGAAATTGACCCAAACGTCTTCGCGCGCTTGGGCATCGTTGCAGAGCGAGAGAAGGTCTCCGCCGAAGCGTTCGGCGCAGGCCGAGAGGTCGACATCCTGAAGACCCGAGGCGAGGATCAATGCCTCGCGCGCGCCGAAAAATCCGCTGCCGACATAGACGACGAAGAGGTTGACGAGTCCGGTGACGATGAAGAAACCGATCCACATCATGTTCAGGCGCAACCAAACGGCCGCGGGGATCTCGATGGCGTTGCCCATCATGCGCTCGATCAAGGGTCGGTTTCCGATGAGTTGGCTGCCGAGAAACACGGCGGCGAACAGCCAGTTGACGATCGTCGGCTTCCACATGACGAAGATCGGATCCCGCAGGGCGAGCGTCAGTCCGCCGAACAGGACGAGCAGTCCGAGCGTCACCAGCGGCATGGTCTCGACACGTCGCCGCCGGATCCACGACCAGCCCACCAAGACGGCCGAGGCGGCGATGGCGACACCGGTCGCCACATAGATGCCCTCGAGCTTGTAGGCGGCGAAAAAGAGAAGGATGGGAAAGAAGTCGACAAGAAGTTTCATAAGGCTCGGCTCGCCGATTCGGCGTGTTCAATGCTGTTAAACCGCGCCCGGTGCGGTCTGCGATGTTTTTTGATGGGAACAGCCCCGGCAGACTGAACGACCGTTGGAGTCGGCGCGGTTTAAGATTTGAAAAATATAACATTCTAAAGCGCGTCTCCGCTAAGGGTTATCGATGCAGCAAACGTCGATCTCACTCGAAAGTGCGCATCTCGCTCTGGACGCGGGTAAGGTTCTATGCTCGGCCGCTTGCCGCCCGTCAACCGGCACCCGATAGGGATTTCGATCGTGAGCCGGAGGCTCGGCGGTGCTTCCCGGGCGACGTCGGGTCTCGGCGGCGCGCGGTGAACGCGGCAGACGCCCCATACCGTCCGGATACGGCATCATTCTCGAGCGAATCCATCCGGTTGACGTGTATAGTTGCGTGCGGTTTCCGGAATCGATCCCCGATACAGCCGCCGGTTGCCCGGCGGCTGTATCGGGTCGCGCAACTGACATTAGAGGAGGCTTCACGTGGAGGTGATCGCGGATTGGGTCGGCACGATCAACGGGCTTGTCTGGGGCCCTCCCATGCTGGTTCTCATCCTGGGAACCGGCTTCTTCCTGATGGTCGGCCTGCGCTTGATGCCGATCCTCAAGCTCGGATACGGATTCAAGATGTTGTGGGCCGGGCGACATGCCCAAGGCGAAGGCAACATCACGCCCTTCAACGCGCTGATGACGTCGCTTGCAGCGACGGTCGGGACGGGCAACATCGCGGGCGTCGCCACGGCGATCGCGATCGGCGGCCCCGGTGCCCTGTTCTGGATGTGGTGCACGGCACTCGTCGGCATGGCAACCAAGTATGCCGAGGGCGTCTTGGCGGTGAAATACCGCGAGGTGGACGAAAAGGGCAACTATGTCGGTGGCCCCATGTACTACATCAAGAACGGGCTGGGTCGTCGATGGCTTTGGCTCGGCACCGCCTTTGCGATCTTCGGGGGGCTCGCCGGCTTCGGGATCGGCAACATGGTCCAGGCCAATTCCGTGTCGCACGCACTCAGCGGCACACTCGCGATCCCGGAGCTCTGGTCGGGGATCGCGATGGCCGTGGTGGTCGGTTTGGTCCTGATCGGCGGTATTCGTTGGATCGCCCGGGTCGCCGGCAAGCTGGTTCCCTTCATGGCGATCGCCTATGTCGTCGGCGGTCTCGTGGTGTTGGCCTTCAACGCCGATCAGATTCCGCAAGCCATCTATCAGATCGTGCTGCACGCCTTCTCGCCGACGGCCGCCGCGGGCGGATTCGCGGGCGCAACGCTGATGCTGGGCATCCAGATGGGTGTGGCGCGGGGCATCTTCTCCAACGAGGCGGGTCTCGGCAGCGCCCCGATCGCGCATGCGGCCGCCCAGAGCAACGATCCAATCCAGCAAGGCACGGTCGCCATGCTGGGCACCTTCATCGACACCATCATCATCTGCACCATCACGGGCCTGGTGATCATGGTCACGGGAGTCTGGACGAGCGGAGAGACGGGAGCGGGCCTGTCGTCCGCCGCATTCAGCGCCGGCCTGCCGTCGGTTGGCGGCTATATCGTGACCTTCGGGCTGGTCCTCTTTGCCTTCACGACCATCCTGGGGTGGAGTGTCTACGGCGAACGCTGTATGGAATACCTGTTCGGGATCCACGCAATCGTTCCCTTTCGGTTGGTTTGGGTCGCCGTCATTCCGGTCGGGGCGACGCTCGAGCTAGACTTT
This sequence comes from Thiocapsa sp., assembly GCF_011390875.1. Classification (GTDB taxonomy): domain Bacteria; phylum Pseudomonadota; class Gammaproteobacteria; order Chromatiales; family Chromatiaceae; genus Thiocapsa. Next base: position 6 of record NZ_JAABRP010000324.1, on the reverse strand, counting down.
ATCTGG
>NZ_JAABRP010000323.1 GCF_011390875.1 Thiocapsa sp. | reverse complement strand
ATGGCGATTCCCAATCTGGTCGCACTGCTCCTGCTCAGTCCGGTGGTCTTTCGGATGACGCGCGAGTATTTCGCGGATCCGATCAACCGGCGCGTTGTGACCTGAGGATCGGTTCGATGCGCCGCTCCGGGCAGGCGGGTCACCGTGCGCGGTCGGATGGGCCCGAGATACCCGGCTGAAGATCCAGGTCCGAGATGACTGAACGCCGCCTCACGGATGAGGTGGCACGG
>NZ_JAABRP010000322.1 GCF_011390875.1 Thiocapsa sp. | reverse complement strand
TCTTCGTCGACCACCAGGATCGGCCCCAGCGCGCAAGCCCCCAGGCAGTTGACGGTCTCGAAGGTGAACTCCAGGTCGTCACTGGTCTCACCGGCCTTGATGTTCAGTCCCCGTTCGATGCTTTCCTGCAGCAGGCTCGCACCGCGCACGTGGCAGGCCGTTCCCACGCAGAGGCTGAGCTGGTGCCGGCCCCGGGGGGTCAAGCTGAAGGCCTTGTAAAAGGTGGCCAACTCGTAGATCCGGCTGAGGGGGAGATCCAGGATGGTGCTCACCGCATTGAGGGCTTCCCTGGGGAGGTAATTGAACTCCTTTTGGACGTCCTGGAGAATCGGTACCAGGAATCCCTTGTCCGTATTGTACTTCTGGATGATTTCGGTAACCTTCTCTTTCATGTGTCATCCTCGATGGGTACTGGACCCCGCATGCCGATTCATCCGGCGGCGACGTCCGCAGGTGGGGTTACAATCGGGTCTTGGCCTCGAGTTTGGCGTATTCCGCGGAAACCCGATCCTGGATGTGTTTGATCATGTCGGGGGTCAGGTGGCGGAAACGACCCTGGGGCCGCAGGTAGTCTTCAACCGGTTTCAACTCCCCAACCTCGTGGGTGATCCGGTATTTCCCGTCGACGACCTCATAGAGCGGGAAAACGCCCGTTTCCACGGCCAGCCGGCCGATCCAGATCGCCTTGTTGGGCGCTATGCGCCAGCCGGTGGGGCAGACTGACAGGATATGAACATAGGCCGGACCGGGTGTACGGGCGGCCTTTTGAACCTTTTCCATCAGGTCAAAGGGATAACTGGAGCAGGCCGTGGCAACGTAGGGGACGTTGTGGGCCACGACGATTTCGGCCATGTTCTTCTTCCAGGTGCGCTGCCCGAAATGAATTTTACCTGCAGGCGAGGTGGTCGTGGAGGCACCGAAGGGCGTGGAGGAGGAGCGCTGAATGCCCGTATTCATGTAGGCCTCATTGTCGTAGCAGACATACAGGAAATTGTGCCCCCGTTCAAGGGCCCCGGACAGGGCCTGAAAGCCGATATCGGTGGTGGCCCCATCCCCCCCCATGGCCAGAAAGACGGTTCCTTTTTCGGGCCGTTTGCCCTTGCGCACCAAGGCCCGGTAACCGGCTTCGGCACCGGAGAGCACGGCGGCGGCGTTTTCAAAGGCCACGTGCAGCCATGGCACCTTCCAGTTGGTGAACGGCAGCGGCGAGGAGATGATTTCCATGCACCCCGTGGCGCTACCCACAATCACGTTGTTGCCCAAAGCCTTGGCCACCAGCCGCACCGCCAGCGCTTCGGCACACCCCTGACAGGCACGGTGCCCGGGGGTGAAATATTCACTCTTTTCCAGCAACCGTGTCGCATAGACGTTTAGTGTTTCCATATCGGAGTCTCCATTAGGCCCATCCGGATCCCGCCGCGGCAGCGGAAACCGCGTTATTCTCTGACGCCATAAAAAACGTAGTCTTCCTGCCGGACCTGCCCCTGGGCCATCTTTTCGCTTTTTGAATATATGGCGATGTAGTCTTCAGGGGTAACGTCACGGCCGGCCAGCCCGCAGATGAAATTGGTGACCACCGGCATCTCCTTTTCGCCGTAAAACGCGCTGCGGATTTCACTGGCCACCGGTCCGCCAGGGCCGCCGTAGGAAACGGCCCGGTCGATGATAATCAGGCGTTTGACGCCCCTCGCGGCCAGACGCAGTTCCTCGAAAGGAAAGGGCCGCCACAGCCGCAGCTTGATCAGGCCGGCCGGTTTGCCCTGAGCGCGCAACTCGTCCACGGCCATGGCCACGGTGTCGCCGGTGCTGCCCATGGATAAAAATACCGTTTCGGCGCCATCGATTTTGTAAGTCTCCACCGGCTGGTAGTAGCGGCCGGTGACCGCGCCCAACTCTTGCCACGCTTTGAGAATGTGAGGCTTGGATTTGACCAGGGCCTCGTTTTGGGCCACTTTGGCTTCGGTGTAGATGCCGGGCATGCCGAAACCGCCGACGGTGGTGGGGTGGTCCGGGTTCAGGACGTTGATCGGACTGAAGTCGGGGAGGTACTGCTTGACCATTGCCGAATCCCAGAACTCAATCGGTTCGATGACATGCGTGAGGATAAACCCGTCCATGTTGATGATCACCGGCAGAGACACCTGCCGATCCTCGGCCACCCGGAACGCCCACATGACGTGATCGAAGACTTCCTGGCCGGTTTCGGTGAACACTTGGATCCAGCCACAGTCGCGCACGGACATGACATCGGTGTGGTCGTTCCAGATGCTCAGGGGGCCGGACAAGCTCCGGTTGGCCAGGATCATCACGATCGGCAGCCGCATGGAGGCGGCAATGAAGACGATTTCATTCATCAGGGCCAACCCCTGGGAACTGGTGCAGGTAAATGTCCGTGCACCGAGGGCCGAAGAACCACAGCAAACGCTCATGGCCGAGTGTTCGGATTCCACCGGGATAAATTCCGCGTCCAGCTTCCCATTGGCCACCAGGTCGGAAAGGTGCTCCACGATGTGGGTCTGCGGGGTAATGGGGTAGGCGGCAACCACATCCACGTTTGCCATACCTACAGCATCGGCCGCGGCAATCGACACTTCGACTCCAACTCGTTTTCCCATTATTCTTCCTCCGGTACCATAGCGATACACCCGGTGAAACATTCCTGGGCGCAGATGCCGCAGCCCTTACAGTAATAGAGATCGGCTTCAAAGTAGTTCTCTTCGGTTTTGCGGATGGCCATGTCGGGGCAAAAAATGTAGCACACCCCGCAGCGGATGCATTTGGATTTGTCCACGATCGGGCGCATGGAGCGCCAGTCGCCGGTCTTGTACTGACTGGCGTTCCCGGCCTCGCTGACCACGCAACCGACCTCCAGTTCCTTCCAGGTCAGATCAGTTTCGGATTTGATTGTTTTTGCCAAGGGTGTCTCCTTTCGATGACGCGACCGCACCCCGCCGTGGCGACCGAGGCGATCGTCACGAATTGGTGATTTCGGTTTCCTTATAGGCGCGCTTGAAGGCGTTGATGTTTCGAGCGGCAATGCGGCCGAAACGTTTATCGAGCGGTGCGATCAGAGAATCGACGGGGACCACTTCCCGGGTCTTCAGCAGCGCCCCGAGCATGGTGGTATTGGTGATCGGCACGCCCAACTCCTCCTGGGCGATTTTGGAGGCATCCACCGTCGCCAGCCGCTGTTTGATCCCGAGCTCTTTGCGGATCTCATCACATGAATACTTGGTGTTGGTGATCAGGGCCCCGTCGTCTTTCAACCCGGCGCTGACATTGACCAGTCGTAAAATAGACGGGTCGAGCACCAGCACGAGGTCGGGATGATATATATTGGTCCGCAGCCGGATGGGTTCGTCGGAAATGCGGCAGAACGCCACTACCGGCGCACCCCGTCTTTCCGGTCCGAAGCTCGGAAAGGCCTGGGCGTACTTGCCTTCACCAATGGCGGCCTGCGCGAGCAGCTCCGCCGATGTGACGGCGCCCTGGCCGCCTCTGCCGTGCAAACGAATTTCAATCATGATCTCATTCTCCACGATATGGTTGCGAGGGGGTCTCGGCTGCGTTTTGTAATCGTAGGGATTAATAGCTAGCAGATACTTCGCTTCCTTGCAAGCTAAAATTTTGTTTTCAGCATTCTGCCCCCGCGTTTGCCATTTCGCATTAAATTGTTGTTGAGCTCGACTTCAAATTTTGTTATTTTTCCA